>CAMDJH010000225.1 GCA_945900455.1 Akkermansia muciniphila | reverse complement strand
CAAAGTCGCGCCCTTGCATTCTGCTCGGCAGCACCATTGGCCGCGGAGCGTTTCAGAAATCGAAATCAGAGTCCCGGGAAAAATGAAGAATTCTTCCGTTCAACAATCGCTGACTCGAAAACCACCGTTTCCGTGAGATGCACCCCGGTAGCCGGTGCTTTCTAATCGCCGGTTGACCCCCAGTATTTCACTGCTACCCTCCCTTCAACTAGGCATGGCTGACGACAATTCTAATTTCGACCGGAGTCGGCGGGAGCCGCCCTCTGAACCGCGGCTCTCGCCAAAGACCTGGGTCATCTGGATCCTCGTTGCACTGCTCGTCCCGGCGTTGATCATGGTCAACAAGGTTCAGCAACGGGGGCTGAAGACGATCAATTACCGGCAGTTGATGGATCTGGTCGAGTCGAACCTCGTCGAAAACGCCGTGATTAGCGCCGACCCGAGTGGTGGGACGGTGAAAGAAATTCGTGGGCTTTACCGGGAGATCGGAGTGGGTGGCAAGGAAACCACCCAATTGTTCACCTTGAAGGACTGGATACATCCAGACGACTATCGAAAGCTTCAGTTGACCGGCCATTTTCGGACGGAGGCGCCGAATACACTGATCTGGCAACTCCTGTACAGTTTGCTCCCGTTCCTTCTGATCGCGGGTCTAGTCTATTTTCTATTCGTCCGCCAGATCAAGGCGGCAGGAAAGGGCGCGCTCAGTTTTGGCAAGAGCAAGGCACGCCTTCTGTCCAAGGAGAAGAACAAGACGACTTTCAAGGACGTTGCGGGAGTTGAAGAGGCCAAGGACGAAGTCTTCGAATTGGTTGAATTTCTGCGCGACCCAAAGAAATTTCAAAAACTCGGCGGGCGAATCCCCAAGGGAGTCCTCATGGTCGGTCCTCCGGGCACGGGCAAAACTCTGCTCGCGAAGGCCATCGCCGGTGAGGCCGATGCCTGCTTCTTCAGCATTAGTGGGTCGGACTTCGTTGAAATGTTTGTGGGCGTTGGTGCAAGCCGAGTTCGGGACATGTTTGAACAGGCACGTAAAAGTACGCCATGCCTGATTTTCATCGACGAAATCGATGCGGTCGGGCGCAGTCGCGGCCACGGACTCGGTGGCGGTAACGATGAGCGCGAACAAACCTTGAATGCGCTGCTCGTCGAAATGGACGGTTTTGACACTCAGGAAGGCATCATCATCATCGCGGCGACAAATCGCCCGGATGTCCTGGATCCCGCTCTTCTGCGGCCGGGTCGTTTTGACCGGCAGGTCACGGTGAGTCTCCCCGACGTGCGGGGGCGCGAGGCGATTCTGAAGGTGCATGCCAAAAACGTGAAACTGGACTCCGCCGTAGATCTTTCAGTGATCGCGCGTGGCACTCCCGGGTTCTCTGGCGCTGAGCTCGCGAATCTTCTCAATGAATCCGCTCTGCTCGCCGCCCGCACCGGACGTAAGGCGATCAGCATGACCGAACTCGAGGAGGCGCGGGACAAAGTCCGTTGGGGTCGCGAGCGCCGAAGCCTTGCCATGACGGACGAGGAAAAGCGGGGGACCGCTTGGCACGAGGCCGGACACGCACTCGTCAACGTCCTTCTCACCCACACGCACCCGCTGCACAAAGTCACCATCATTCCGCGGGGTCAAGCTCTCGGTGTCACGATGTTCCTGCCCAAACAGGATCTGTTGAACCGGCGTAAGAAGGAGCTCCAGGACATGATCGCCGTCACCATGGCAGGGCGAATTGCCGAGGAGATTTTTACGGAGGATGTCTCCTCAGGCGCTTCGGGCGATATTCAACAGGCGACCCAGATGGCCAAAGCCATGGTCATGCATTGGGGTATGAGCGACACCCTGGGAATGGTCCAGTACGGCGAGAATTCCGAGTTCGTTTTTCTCGGCCGCGATATGATCCGCTCCAAGGAATATAGTGAGCGAACGGCACAGGAGATCGACAACGAGGTGAAGCGGATCACGGATGCCGGCTACCAGACCGCAGCAACTCTCATCCGGGATCATCGCGACAAGCTGGAACTGATTGCCAAGGCCCTCCTCGAATACGAAACCCTCGAGGGATGGCAGGTTGTTGAAATCGTCAAAACCGGGAAGTTTACACCACCGCCGATTTCTCCAAGCCAGGTCGGCCCGCCGAGTGGTGCACCGGCTGGCACACCTCTGCCGGAGGTAGTGAAGCCTTTGCCCCCAAAGCTCCCCGGGTTCGGTAGCCCTGCCCCCGCGGCGGCCTAGTCGGTTTTTCATTCTAGGACCGAGGTGAGCAGTCGAAAGATCCCAGGTCAGCGACATCGTTTACGTTTACAGCGCGGCATCCCGTGGGGCCGTTGGTCTTTTGTTCACAGTTGATTCGATGGCGACCAAAGTCCGCCGAATCGATACTGGCGGGCAGCTTGATATTTCACCTATGAGATCGCCCGCCTTTATCCTCGACCTCCGTACCGTTACCGCTCTCCTAACGGCCGCGCTCTTCATCGCGCCGCAATCTTTCGGTGCCGCCGCTGGACAGCTTGCCCCCAGCCTCGTCCGCGTCGATGGCGCAACTGCCGCCAACTCCGGCGATTCCAAATTCGCCGTCGACGCCTACGACAGTTGGAAACTTGCCCTCGGCAAGAACCAGGCGACCGATCCCGCCACTCTCACAATCCTCCCCGGTTTCCACGCCGAACTCATTCGCTCGGCAGCAACCAACGAAGGATCCTGGGTCTCTCTTGCCTTCGATCCGCAGGGGCGACTCACCGTCGCCCGTGAAAAACGCGGCCTCCTCCGCTTCACGTTTGCAGGCGTCGCCCTGCGTGAACGACGCGAACAATTGCCGAGTGTGAACCAACAGCCCGAGATCGCTCGTGCCGAGGTCATTAATGACACCCTGCTCGAGTGCCGCGGCCTCCTTTATGCATACGGAGCCCTTTACGCCAACGCCAACAACACAAAGGCGCTATTCCGCCTTCGCGATACCCACGGCAACGATCAGTTTGACGAAATCACCGAAATCCTCCGTACCGACGGCGGCGTTGGCCACGGTCGCAATCACGTCAAACTCGGCCCCGATGGATGGCTCTGGATCGCTCATGGCAACAACGCCCAGCTCCCAAAAAATCTCTCCACCAATTCCCCGCTCCGGAAATTCGCCGACGACCGCCTGATCCCCTGCCCGTGGGACTCCACAATGTTTGACGGCGACGTTCAACTCCCTGCCGGCCACATCCTCCGCGTAAAACCGGATGGCTCTGAAGTCCAACTTTATGCGGGCGGCTTCCGAAATCCCCTCGACCTCGCCTTTAACCAACATGGCGACCTTTTCACCTTTGATGCCGACATGGAGTGGGACATCGGCACCCCGTGGTACATGCCCAACCGTGTCCTCCACGTCCTGCCGGGCGCGGACTTCGGTTGGCGGCGTGGTGTGAGCCGGTTCCCTGCGTGGTTCACCGACACGTTGCCCAGTGTCGTGGACATTGGCCTAGCATCGCCCACTGGCGTCACCTTCGGCTACGACGCCCGCTTCCCCGATAAATACCGCCGCGCATTCTTTATTGCGGACTGGACCTACGGACGCGTCCTCGCCGTCCACCTTGCACCGGATGGCGCGAGCTACACTGGCTCCAGCGAACTCTTCATTTCCGGCAGACCGCTCAACGTCACGGACCTCTGTGTCGGCCCCGACGGCGCGATCTGGTTCACCACGGGCGGACGAGGCACGCAGTCCGGCCTCTACCGGATAACCTATACCGAGAACCTCGCAGCCGCTCCCACCGCACGCGAGATGGATTTAGACCCCTTTCGCGCCGCGCGGAATCAACGCCGAGCATTGGAACAAATCTCTTTCGGCGACGTGTCTTCCGCCGCCATTTCACAAGCCCTCCTCGCCACCGCCTCGCCGGATCGTGCCCTTCGCCATACCGCGCGTGCCGTTCTCGAACGCCTCCCCATCGACTCCTGGCGCACACTTGCTTTCGCGGAAACCAATATTGAAGCCATCCTGACAACCTCGCTTGCACTGGTTCGCCTCAACGACACCCAATCGGAATCGCGCATCTTGGATCGCCTTTTCCGACTTCACTTGCCAACCCTCGCTGAAGACCAACAACTCGCCGCTCTCCGCACCCTCTCCCTCTGCTTCATCCGCCTTGGGGCTCCTGACGAAACGCAACGCGAATCCAGCCTCCGTTGGCTCGAACCGCAGTATCCCAACAAGAGCCAGCATTTGAACCACGCCCTGCTCGAACTCCTTACCTATCTTCACTCACCCAATGTCATTGGGAAAACCATCTCACTGCTTCGAAACGCCACCGCTTCCGAGGACCTTCTGCTGTACACCTTCTACCTCCGCACCGTCCGCGAGGGTTGGACGCCCGACACCCTCCGTTCCGTACTCGAAGCTCTCGCCCGCGCCGAACAACTCCCGGGTGCCCGCCAATATCTCAAGGCCGTACGGGACACCCGCAAAGAGTATCTCGCCGCCCTCACGCCTGCCGAACGCGACATCGTTGCCCCCCTCCTGACTCCCATTCCCATCAAACCTGCCGCCGCGGCCGCACCGGCCGCGTTCGTCAAAAACTGGAAGATCGAGGAACTCATCCCTCGCCTCGTCGAAGTTGCCAGTGGGCGCTCCTGGGAAGGGGCCCGCACGGCGCTCATGCAAGCCCAATGCGTCCTTTGCCACCATGTCAGCAGCGACGCCTCACTCCCGGTCAGCGTCCTGGGACCGGACCTGACCAGCGTCGCCAGTCGCCTTAACCGCCACGATCTGCTCGAGCAAATCATCGATCCTTCCAAGATCATTGATGAAAAATTCCGCAATGCCACCCTCTTCCTCTCGGACGGCTCCGATGTCTCGGGCACTCTCGAGATGGAGGATGCCGCAAAGGTTACCCTCCGCCCCAACCCACTATCCGCTGAAACGATCTCCGTCGCTAAAAAAGACATTCGGCGCCGCGAACTCTCCAAGATTTCCCCCATGCCCGCTGATCTCTTGAACACCCTTACCATCGAACAAATCCTCGACCTCCTCGCCTGGTTTGAGTCGAACGGAAACCCCGGCCACTCCGTCTTTAAGAAATAGCCCGCCCCCCGGTAGTCCTCGCTCCTTTCCCGCTTCCCTCCTCCCGGTCTGAGTTCTACCCTAGCTTTATTATGTTTGAAGTGACTCGTGCCCATTTAGACGCGCTCGGTGGAAAACTTGCCCAGTTACGGAGGTTTCTTTGACGTCGCCACACTTGAAAAACGACTGAGCGAGTGCGAAGCGCAGATGGCGGGAGACAACTTCTGGAGCAATCCCGACGCGGCCCGGAAGATTATTGATGAAACGAACGGGTTACGGAAGAAAACCGAACCGCTTCGTCAATTCGGCCGTTGGTTGGATGACACTCGTGTCTTACTGGATCTCGGAGAAGCGGAACCCCCCGCCGGTCAGGACCAGATTCAAAAGGAAGCCGATGTGGAAACGGCCCGACTTCAACGCGAGACTGACGCGTTTGAACTCTTGGTATTGCTTACCGGACCGCACGACAGTCGGAATGCAATTTTCAGCATCCAAGCTGGAGCGGGCGGTACGGAGGCCCAGGATTGGGCGGAAATGTTGTCCCGGATGTACCAGCGATGGTTTGATCTGCGGGGGTGGAAATATGAAGTGACCGACGCCCTGCCGGGTGAGCAGGCTGGCCTGAAGAGCGTGACGTTCTCCGTTCGGGGTGAGAACGCCTACGGTTTCTGCAAAGCGGAGCGAGGCGTGCACCGGCTCGTGCGGATTTCCCCCTTCGACTCCAACAAACGACGGCACACAAGTTTTTCGAGCGTCGACGTCATCGCGGAACTGGATGACCTTACCCTGAATGATGTCGTGATCACCGACAGCGAGATTCGACGCGACACCTTTCGTTCTGGAGGCAAGGGCGGACAGAACGTAAACAAGGTGGAGACGGCGGTTCGCATCACCCATATCCCCACCGGATTGGTAGCGGCGTCTCAGCAGGAGCGCAGCCAAGCTCAGAACGAGGCTACCGCCATGAACATGCTGAAGGCCAAGTTGTATGCACTGAGGCTCGATCAAGCGAGGGCCGACATGGAAAAGTTCTACGGCGAAAAGGGCAGCGTCTCCTGGGGAAACCAGATTCGCAGTTATGTTTTTCAGCCGTACCGAATGGTGAAGGATCTTCGCACCGGCGTGCAGAGCAGCGATGTGCAGGCCGTAATGGACGGCAACCTCGACGCCTACGTGAACGGTTGGTTGCGGGCGGGCTGCCCGCTTAAGCGCATGCCAGGCGTGAAGGATGAGGACGAATAGACAGTGTATGAATATCCTCGACACCATCGTTGCCCAAAAGCGCCTTGAAGTCGCCCGATTGCCCGAGGGACCCGTTGATGTCCATTCATTGCGAGAGGCGCTCCGCCGCAGGCCATCCGGAAGAAGAGATTTTATCGGCGCCCTCGCCAAACCCAACCGCGGGGACATCGGATTGATCGCCGAAGTGAAGAAAGCCTCACCGAGCGCGGGAATTATTCGCCCGGATTTTGACGCCGTTCGGATCGCCCAACAGTATCAGGAAGGCGGTGCGAGTTGTCTCTCAGTCCTGACGGATGAGAAATTTTTCCAAGGTTCCCTGGCCTATCTTCGATCCGTTCGTGAAGCCGTCGCACTGCCGTTGTTGCGAAAGGACTTTATCATCGATGAGCGTCAGATTTTGCAGGCTATTGAGTGGGGCGCCGATGCAATTTTGCTGATTGTGGCGATTCTCACCGATGCACAGTTGCAGCATTTCCTTGCGCTCGCCGATGGCGCAGGAGTGGCGGCTCTCGTCGAAGTCCACGATGAAGAAGAACTGGAGCGAGCCGTTCGCTCTGGCGCGAGATTGCTCGGAATCAACAACCGAAATCTCAAGACATTCCACGTCGACCTCGGCACCACTGAGCGCCTGGCAGCGCACATCTCCGATCGGTCCAATTATTTGCTTGTGGCGGAAAGTGGCATCCACACCCGAGCGGACGTGGTACGGGTCCGTGACGCCGGTGCTCGCGCAATTCTAGTGGGAGAGGCGCTCATGAAGGCGGAGAGCATTGTGATCAGAACGGCCGAGTTGATCGGGAATTAGTCAACGTGTTTATCGGAGTTGCCCTCAACTCGATCTTGGCCTCCTTGACTTGTGACAATGGGGACGCAACATCGGTGCCGTGACCGTACCGTTTACAATTAAGGACGACTTCCGGTATGAAGTCGTCGGCCTAATTTACGAGGGCGGCATGGGTGTGGTTTATGAAGCCCAGCAGCAGGGGGCGCGCGGATTTCAGAAGCGAGTGGCGATCAAGGTCGTTCGGGAGAAGTACACCAAGCAGAAGGACTTCATCGAAAACTTCATTGGAGAGGCGAAACTGGTGGCGGACCTTATCCATACGAACATTGTCCAGACGTACCACTTCGGTGAAGCAAAGGGGATCTGCTTTATCACGATGGAATTGATTCGCGGGATCAACCTCGAACAATTCGCACACCGGCTCAATTCGTCCAAGACGGTGCTCCCGGTCCACCTTGCCGTTTTCATCGTCAGTCGGATTGCGCGGGGCTTGGCCTATGCCCATTCCAAGAGTGCTCACGACGGCAAACCGCTCGGGATCGTCCACCGAGATGTCAGCCCGAAGAACATCATGATCGCCTTCGAAGGGGATGTGAAGTTAACGGATTTTGGAATCGCTAAGGCGCGCGGGTTTCTCAAAGATCAGGAGGGTGAAGTCGTGGCGGGGAAGGCGGACTACATGAGTCCGGAACAAGCAAATTTCCAGATTACCGACAAGCGGTCCGACCTTTTTTCCGCGGGCATCGTGCTGTCTCAACTCTTGTTGGGGCGGAATATCTTCAAGGCGGACAACCCGGAGGAGTCTCGTCAACGGGTCCTCCGCATGACAATTCCTGATTTCACGAAGACCACTCCCGTGCTGGAGCCTCGGCTAAATCAGATCCTGCAAAAGGCACTGGCCCGGAAACTGGAAGATCGTTACCAATCTGCCGAGGAGTTGTTGTACGACCTCGAGTTTTTTATCTACCACCGTGGCTACGGTCCAACGAATGAGACGCTTGGAAAGTTTGTTCGGCAATTGTTCGAACAAGACTCCACGACACTCGCCGCCGACCCGTCGCGAGGCGGCACGACTATTCTGCCATCCAGCTCGCAATCAGCCAACAGCACTCGGACGTAGTTTCCAATGCCCTCGCCGAAAATTCCCGCGAAGAGTTCCCTGCCGGCACCCCGCTCCGGGAGCCGAATTGTCCGGTTGGGACTAATCCAGACCACCGCCGGGCCCGACCCCTCAAAAAACCTCAAATGCACGTTGTCGGCCGTGGAACAGGCCGCCCGCGATGGAGCCCAGATCATCTGCACCCAGGAACTTTTCCGTTCCCAATACTTCTGCCAGAATGAAGACCATAAATGGTTCGCGCTGGCTGAAAGCATTCCTGGCCCGAGCACGGATGCTTTCCAGAGGATCGCTCGAAAACACGGTGTCGTCCTCATCGCATCGCTTTTCGAAAAACGAGCGGCCGGCTTATATCACAACACGGCGGCGATCATCGACGCCGACGGTTCCTTCCTTGGGGTTTACCGGAAGATGCACATTCCGGATGATCCGCTGTTTTATGAAAAGTTCTATTTCACACCGGGTGATCTCGGTTTCAAAGCGTGGGACACGCGTTTCGCCCGGATTGGAGTTCTGATTTGCTGGGATCAATGGTACCCCGAGGCCGCCCGATTGACAGCGATGCGCGGAGCGGAGATTCTCTTCTATCCGACAGCCATCGGCTGGCATCCTTCTGAAAAAGCGGAATCTGGCACCCAGCAACATCTTGCGTGGGAGACAATCCAGCGGTCCCATGCGATCGCAAACGGATGCTACGTCGCTGCCGTGAATCGCATCGGACTGGAACGTCCGATCGGAGGCGATGGCATTGAGTTCTGGGGACAAAGCTTTGTCGCGGGCACTTCGGGGGAAATTCTCGACAAGGCCCCGATCAACCAGGAGAAAAATCTCATCGTTCCCGTCGATCTTGCGAAAGTAGATGTGACCCGAACGCATTGGCCGTTTCTGCGAGATCGCCGGATTGACGCCTACGGGGATCTCACTCGTCGGTTCATCGACTAGGATGTCGTCTGCCATCCAGTTGCGCCTCGGATCCACGCTGTGAGTACTCCGGTTCGGCTTCTCGTTCTGAGCGATGTTCACTATGCCGGAGCGAGTGAACAGGCCCGCCGCGGACACGAAGCGCGGGTTATCCGGAATCCTCTGCTCCGCCTCGCGGCCCACTGGTACCGGAAGTACGTCTGGCTCGCCGACCCGTATTCTCACAACCCGTTGCTCGATCGCATCGTGGCTGCCGAACCGTGTCCGGATCTGGTCCTCGCCAACGGCGACTTTAATCTCGACACGCAATTTGTCGGAGTCAGCGACGAGGCTTCGATGGAGAGCGCCCGCGAGTGTCTGAACAAACTTCGGGCGGCCTACGGAAACCGGCTGCTCCTGACCATTGGCGATCATGAACTGGGTAAGATGAGCCTGTTCGGAGGCTCTGGAGGCCTGCGGCTGAAAAGCTGGAATCGAACCGTGGGTGAGCTCGGCATCCGTCCCTTCTGGCACCACACCGCCGGGCCGTGGAACCTCGTCGGCGTCACCTCAACCCTGATCGCTCTGCCACTCTTCGAGCCGGAAATCCTACCTGCGGAAAAGCCTGCATGGGAACGACTGAGAGCCTCACATTTGGAAGAAATCGAATGTTGTTTCGATTTGATTCCATCCGGACATCCGATCGTCCTGTGCTGCCACGACCCCAGCGCTCTGCCGTTTCTTTATTCCCTGCCCTCTGTGAGGAATCGTCTGGCGGACCTGAGAGCAACCGTCCTGGGTCATCTCCATTCATCCACGGTTTTCGATGCCAGCCGCTTGCTGGCCGGCATGCCCTCCATCCGATTCATGGGCAATACCGTTCGCCGACTGAGCACGGCGCTCCAGCAAGCCCGGCACTGGAAAGAATTTCGTCCCGTGCTGTGTCCATCCCCGAGTGGCATCGAATTGCACAAGGACGGAGGGTATCTGACCACCATGCTCACCACCGATCTCGCTTCCGCTCCTCAATTTCAGCGACACCGCCTCATTCGCTGATTCCGCCAGGCTATTTCCCCTTCCCGGACCAGCCGCGCAGCCGGGCGTGGACCCTG
>CAMDJH010000224.1 GCA_945900455.1 Akkermansia muciniphila | reverse complement strand
TGTAAGAGGGGCAATGGGGTCAGATCTATCCATTTGACATACTGGCGGTAAGGGCCTTCACGAAGGCCTGCATTTCAGGGCGATCTGGAGCCAGTTTCCAGAACCGGCGAATACCTTGCGCAGCCGCGGAGGTACCCAGGCCGATGGCCTGTAAGAGGGGCAATGGGGTCAGATCTATCCATTTGACATACTGGCGGTAAGGGCCTTCACGAAGGCCTGCATTTCAGGGCGATCTGGAGCCAGTTTCCAGAACCGGCGAATACCTTGCGCAGCCGCGGCGTAACTGACTTCCGGCTCTTTCCTGACCACCTCCGAAAGCCGCCAACCCAGATGTCGCGTCGACACCGCCAGAAGTCCATCGCGACCCCAGTCCCCATGCCTCCGGATCATGTCTCCCCATCGACATCCCAGAATCTTTTCGGTTGCCTTCACCATTTCTTCCCACGGAGGCCGCGTGCATCCCTCCCCTCGCCGCACAGCCGTCTGCTCTTTTCGATTGCCTCCGACTTTTTTTAACACTCGCTGCGCCTCCACCTCATCTCCGAGGATCATTCCGGCCACCAACTTCTCCCATGGACTCTCGATCACCCCTTGCCGAATGGGTGCCTCCGTAAACGAAAGGAGCGCTCGACGCTGCTCTTTCAGAGATCGCCCCCCGCAACCTCCTTGGAACCGATCACGGCACAACCACGGCGCCATCGGATCGTTTCCACTGTATACTCGCCACGAGCTCCACGGATAATTGCACAGGGTCGCAATCCGTCGTGACACCAATTCCTTTCCCGGATCCTCACATCCCAAAACTCGCGCCCTCCTCTGATCTTCCTTACCGAGTCCAAGGCCGGCGATCCGAACCGGGTTCAGGTGAAGATACCGCCCCACCTCGTCCAATCTTCCATCATCCAGCACCAGCACCGACTTAAACCTGCCTTGAAAGACGTGTCCTCGGCGTTGATGCACCCAATTAAAGCGGCCCGCGTAACTTGTCTGAAGCCAGCGAATCGCATCGCTGAGGTTGGCCTCCCCGCAACGCACCAGCAAATGGTAGTGGTTGTCCATGAGCACAAAGGCGTGAACCTCGATTGAAAATCGCTCCGGCATCTCGGCCAACAATCCGAGAAACCGACGCCGATCCAGATCGCTGCGATAGATCGGATCGCCCCCGTTTCCGCGACTCATGACGTGGTACCATGCTCCGGCCAAATTGATTCGCAACGGTCTAGCCATCCGTTGATTCCACGCTGTCGGTTCAGATATGTCAAATGGATAGATCTGACCCCATTGCCTTATTGTCCAACGGCATGCTCCAGCAGCGCCCGGTGATTTACCTTTCCGGTCCCCAGCTTAGGAATCTCCCGTACAGATCGAATCTCTCGCGGAATACACAGATTGGTCATGCCTTTCGCCTTGATGGCGGCACGCAAGTCTTCGAATTTGAGACGGGGTTCATTGGTGATTGCCACCAACTTTTCGCCCTTATCGGAATCGGGTACCGCGACGACCGCCACTTCGCAGCGCTGACCAAATTGTGGAAAGGCTCCGGCCAAGGCATCTTCGACCGCAGTGAGGCTCACCATTTCTCCGCTGACCTTGGCGAAACGCTTCATGCGGCCCAAGAGAAACACGTAGCCATCTTCATCCACTCGGGCGAGGTCTCCCGTATCGTACCAGCCATCCAATTCGAGAAACTTGGCATTCGCCTCGGGATTCAGATAGCCCTTCATCACATTGGGGCCTTTGACAAAGAGCCGTCCGATCATTTGCGGCGTTTCGATCGCTGGAGACGGTGTCGCAATTCCGCTGCCCGATCCGGCTGCAACGATTGGTGCTGGGTTACTAACTCCCTCGACGTGCTCCAACCGATATTCCATCCCCGGCAGAAATCGACCCACACTCCCGAACCGGGGTTCCAGCCGCGTATTCACCGAGAGCACCGGACTGCACTCCGTGGCCCCATACCCTTCGAGCAACCGGATGCCAAACTTCTGCGCCCATGTCTGTGCCGTGGTCTCCTGCACCTTCTCCGCGCCTGCCACCAAATATTTCACGGAGTGAAAATCATAGGGATGGGCTTTCCGCGCGTACCCGTTCAAAAAGGTGTTGGTTCCCACCATCACCGTGCAGTTCCGGTCGTAAACCGCCGCCGGAACCATCCGATAGTGCAGGGGCGTCGGATAAAGGAAGACATAGAATCCCCGGACGAGAGGAAACAGCGTGCACGCGGTGAGACCGAAACTGTGGAACAAGGGAAGCGCGTTGAAGAATCGCTCGTTGTCCGTCAAATCCAGGGCCACATGAATCTGCCGGATATTAGCGAGCAGATTGCGATGGGTAAGCTCAACCCCTTTCGGTACACCTTCGGATCCCGACGTGAACAGGATCACCGCCGTTCCGGAACCGCCGCCCGACGCCCCGGGATCTTCCATCGCGTGATACCCTCCTCCACACGAAATAATATTCTTCAGCAATGCACCAAACTTGCGCGCACCGCGGATACGCGTGCGAACATCCTCCAAATAGAGCAACTCAATGCCCGCATCGGAGAGCGCCTTCATCTCCAGCTTCGCCTTCTCCACAAACACGCGCGACGTGATGATTCGCTTGAGTCCCGCCAGTTGCGCACATACCACCATGGTAGGCATACCCGTCGAAAAATTGAGGATTGCCGGCACCTTACCCGCCGCCCAGAGACTCAGCACCGTCACTGGCATGCCATTCACGTTGGGCAGCAGCACTCCGACGTGCTCGCCCGACACGTCCGAGGTGCCTGCACCTCCCAGCACCCATTGCTCGGCGAGCACTTCAACCCCGACCATCAGTTTCCGGAATGACAGCGGCTGCAACGTGATGTCCTCCAGCACTTCCTTACCGGGCTGCCTCGCCGACGCCTCAGCGATTGCGGCCAATACATGGCGTGGTCCGTGGCTCATCTCGACGTCGAACTGTTGCCGCACCATCTGATCCCGCAGCCAAAGAGTCATTTTCTGGCGAGCCATCACGTTGGAAATCCCGATTAACCGGGGTGGCGTCAGAACCGCGCTGAAGTGAGCCGTCACCCGAGGGAACCACCGAGTCCATCCGGCATGACGAACAAATGGAACGCGAAGGGCCTGTTGCAGGTAGCAGGTGATTACCGTCGCCCGGGTCCGATGCAGCAAAAATCCAGTGCCATCGAACAATTTCATCAAGGCACCCGTGGTCGAGATCCGACCCTCCGGAAAGAGCACAAGGCGGCCTCCTTTTTCGAGGAACTCCGCCATCCGTTTCGCGGCATACGGAGACGCGGTATCGATGGGAAACGTCCGGCGGTTGATCATGATCTTCCGGTGAAGCCAACTGGCATTCGACGTCACCGCGCTCGTCACAAATTTCCAATCGTCGTCCAGGACCGCCGCCAGAAATGCCCAGTCCAGCCAGGAGGTATGATTGGGGAGGAGAAGTACCGGCCCGGGTGTAGTGAGGACCTTGGTATTCTCACATCGGAAACGAAACCACAACCGGACCACGAAGTGGAGGATGCCTTTCATGAACGGGTTGACCCTAATCCATCCACATTACAAAGAGGAACCGGCAAGTGGATCGGATGCTGGGGAATTCATCACGGGTCGCACTGTTTCAGGAATCCGCAGCCACGTCACTGCCAGCGCAACGAAGATTGCCAACCCGAGAAACACCTGCGACGCCCCAACACCCGCCCGGGTCGCTACTAAAATACAGCCCCCTCCGAGACTCATCGCAAGGTTCTCCAAAAAATTCTGCACTGCGATGGTTTTTCCAAGTTTGGTGGAGTCACTCTCTCCCTGGAGCGACGCGTTCAGCGGAATGAGAAACAAACCGGCAAAGACCCCCGCCAGCGCGAGCAACACCACCACCGGCAGGATTTGCGACCCGAGCCCGGGAAGCATCACCCGCCATCCAACCATCGACGGCATTCCTCCAATCAACCCGATGAGCAAGATCACCGCGGCCAGTCCAAACCCGTAACCACGGGTCGACCGGAGTTCTCCCAACCGGTGCAATTGCCCGGCAAGAAGGCTGCCAACCATGACTCCCACGCTTAACCACAACCCGAGCAGGGCGATTGCGGTGTTGTCCGCGAGTCCCAATGTTTTCAGTCCCCAGGGTTGAAAATTCATCTTCATCGTCGCACCCGCCACCCAGAACAAGGTCGTCCCGAGCAGCACACGACCCAACCGTGGCGCTGTCACCAAATCTCGAAAGTGGCCAAAGAACTCGCCCAGGCTCCGCCGCAGACTTACGCACGAGTCATGGGGCGTCTTCGCCATCAGCGCATTGAGGGCTGACGAAGTTCCGTAGATCCCGAGCAGGATGAAATAGCAGCGTTGCGGTGAGAGATGATCGATCATCTGGGCACCGACAATGCTCCCGGCCAAGATCGCGACCAATGTCAGCATTTCGATCGTACCGTTGGCCTTCACCAAGCGCGCGGCTGGAAGCACTTCCGGAAGAATGCCATACTTTGCCGGGGAGTAGATGCACGCGCCAATCCCGACGATGAGATAGCCGATGCCCTGTCCCCAATCGCGCGCACTCCCACCGGCCATGACCGCCAGCATGCCGGACAGTGCCCCGAGAAATTTGACCCCGTTTCCGCCCAGCAGCCAGTAGGTCTTGGGAAACCGGTCATTGAGAAAACCCGCCAGCGGAGCGAGAAGAAAAAACGGCACGAACAGCAGGCTTGTGTACACCGCATTCGCACTCCCCAACTCGGCCTCGGTGATTTCACCCTGTCGAAATCGAAAGGTCAGCTGACCCAGGATTACCATCAGGATCACGTTGTCGCCGAGGGCACCCAGGAACTGACTCCACAGTAATAAAGGATAGTTCCGTTTCGCATCCATGGATTCGGCCCGATTGAGGCGTTGCTTCACTATTGAGCATGGACCATCGGTCTGGCAGTTCTACAAAGGATTCTCCCGCGGCTTTCCAATTCGCCAAAGCTTTGCGTCGCTCCGAACAAACAGGGATCCCTGCGCGATGGCTGGTGTGCTCAAGATTGTGTCGCCGAGATCCAACTCACTGACCACTTCCCCTTCCGGTTTGGATGGGTCAACGACCTGCAAGAGTCCTTTTTCATTCACGCAGTAGAGGAAACCGCCCGCCGCCACCGGTGTGGAACTGAACGGCCCCTTGAGCCTCAACTGCCAAAGTCGGGTGCCATCCACGATGCTGCCACAGGTCAGCACCCCCCCGTCACCGAGCACCAGCACACGGCCATCGACCACCAACGGGCTGGGAGTGCCCGGTCGAAGTTGGGCCGAACGCCAAACCTGCTTCAACGGTTGGCCCGGAGCCGTCAACTCTAAGACGGTCAACCCCTGCGAGGGCACGAACAGCCGACCCTCTCGTGGCGTGGTCGAAGCCACGGTCGAGGCGCCTTCGTCGTAGCTGGCAACGGTCTTTCCAGTCGCTGGCTCGACCAAGGTGAGTCCCATGGAGGATTGGAGCGCGACGAAGGCGACGCCGTCCTTGCCTTTAAGAAGGGACGGCGAGGTCCAATTCGCCTTTCGCGGACGGTCCAGTTTCCACCGATTGGCACCGGTGCCGGCGTCGAGCCCCGCGGTGAACGATTCACTATCGTTTTCCACCTGAGCGATCACGACGCCTCCGGCGACCAGGAGAGACGATGACATGCCGAGGGAGTTGCTCGCGTTCGGATAATCCCGACCCAACCCTCGGAACCAGATTAGGTTGCCATCCAGGTCGAGTGCGATGCAGTCGTTTGAAGAAAACAGCGCGAAGACCCTCTCGCCGTCGCTCACCGGAGTCGGTGCTGCACCATTCGTCTTCTCGTGAGTCATCGTCCGTCCCGTCGCCCAAAACTGCCGTTCCCATCGCAAAGACCCCCCCTCCAGGTTGAAGCAAAGAACGTGGAGGCGGCTTTGCTTGGGACCACTGGAACAGGTCACTATAACCCGCTTCCCAATCACAATCGGCGAGGAAAGCCCTCGCCCCGGAAGGGTTGCTGCCCAGGTGAGAGAACCCGCCTCCAACCGGGTTGGCAGCTTCGACGCAGACACGCCGTCTCCGCCCGATCCCCGGAATTGCAACCAGTCGTCCGCGAGGGCAGCACTGGCGGTTGTGAAAACAAGAGCGAGGATCGGCAAGGCTAGCGAGAGATTCATGAGTTGACGGGGGAAAGGGGTTGGGTTGCAGGGGTGCGGGTATAGGACTTCGCATCTATCGAGCGGATGCGATTGGGGTTCCCAGTGCGTCGGTGATCCGCAACTGAAATTCCCATTCACTCGCCCAGGTCTCGGTCTGCTCATTTTGACAATTCTTCACCAGGATTCGATTGATCCCCGCCTCGAGCCGCACCGGCATGCGGTACTGATCTATTTCCACTCCGCGGTGATATTCATCTCGACTGAACAGGTACCGCCCATTCAACCAAACCTTCCACCCGGTTTTGCATCCCAGGCGGATCTCCGCGTCGCGGGCGGTGGGCGACACAAACTCCGCGTAGGCGTATCCCGCAGCGCCTTTGAGCGCGGTAAACGTCTTGTTGAAATCCACCTTACCGTATTCGCTCAGAGTTTCGTAATTCTGCCAGCGAATCCGGCCAGCCTTGCCTTCGAACTCCCCGGTCAAATCGATCTTCTCTTCGGGTGGGAAGACTCTTGCGAATCCTGCGCCGCCCACGTTGTCAAACGGGGCGATTAACTTCCAACGTGTCACCCATCCAAAAGTCTGTTGTAAATCCACCTTCTGCCCAAGCTCCGTCAACTGCTTCGCAATGGTTTCAATCTGATCGACATCGCGGGCGAAGCCCAGTGCCCGTTGAAACTCGGCGACGGCCACCCTCTTGTCGTCAGCGGAACGAATCTTCAGCGCCTCGCTTACCACCTGTTGCACCGCCTCACGCCGCAGTTCCGATCCGGGATCGTTCAGGAAGCCCGGCAGCAGCTTTCGCGCTCGATTGGCGTCCGCCTGGTCGATTATTTCATACGCCATTCGCCGTGCACGCGGGGAGTGCCGGAGATCGAGGAGATGTTTTTCGAGCGCATCGAGCGGCAGCTTCTCGCCCATGGCGACAGAGCGCTGTGCAATGGTTTCAACCGCAGACCGGAGCCAGTTTGCAGAATAATCATTGGCACCGTCCATTGCCTCCAACAAAGCCGGAATGGAACTGGCGGGTCCGGCCGAAAGTAGTTTCCAGGCGGGCTTCGCCAGATCATTCCCTTTCCCTTCTGCACGAATGGACGTGATCGTTTCCAGCGCCCGGGACCATTCGGCGTCCGGCGCCGCAACGCATAGGATGGAGTTAAGACGCGTGAACGCGAGAAACGCAAGAATTCGAGATGCCATGCGTTCAGACCCTACCGGGAACAAACGCCACCGCAAGCCTCAGAACTCACGCATCTACTTATCGTCGGGTAACAGCGACGGCACTCCCAACGGGGACGGGTCGATCGGCTTGCCTTCAGGCTTTTTGTCAGCCAGAAATCCCGTCCGATCCTTTAACAAGGAGTCCAGCGTCCATTTGCTGACGAGGTATGTCCACTTTCCGTAGGCCTGCTCCGATTTCAATTTCTCTTTGAGTTTCCCCAATTTTGCCTGGAACTCTTTGTCCAATTTTTCTTTGTCCTCGGGCTTTTCATCCTTGCCTGGAGCACGGGTCGCATTGAATTCACCCTGCACGCTGACTTCCAACGGCAGGGCATCATCCGCCTGAGGCTTACCCAACTTCAGGGTATAGATAAATCCATCCGTCGTCCCAATAGTAGCTACCGTCGGTTGATCCAGCCCCAACTCGGCGGGCTTTGGATCGACAACGACATCGTTGAACGTCGGGGAGGAGAGGAGGCTCGAATAGGTACTCAGCTTGGTCGCATCGACCTTTTCATCCGCCTTTGCATCCGCGAGTTTCCACTCACCGAACTCATTCTCCCGCGTCAGCGAAAACGAATTGGTCGGCGACCGGCCTTGAACGACCACCGATTTCGGTTTTTCAATCTTGAAAAAATCCTTGTCGATCCAATCAGCGGGACGAGCATCGGCGGAACTTATTGGATCCGCCACCAACGCAACGGCGTCACCCAGTTTAATGTAACGACCCGTCGGGAACCCTCCACCGCCAAATGGTGAGTTTTGAGAACTCTCGCCGCCCTCCTTTGCATGTTTGCGTCCCAGCAGGATCGTCTTCAGAGGCTTGCCTGCGGTATCCAGCAGTTCGAGCGTGGTCGCAGTATCCTTCGTGAGCTCAAGCATTGGAAGGCGTGTGGGGCCAACCCGCACGGGTGATGCGACCTTGAGCTCGGCGAGTTTTTTCAAGAATTCTCCGATGGTCGGGAAGTTTGCCGGATAACCGCCGCGGCCCGGGACAATCCAGTCATTCTCCCGCTTGAGAACCTCCATCGGCGGGTTGGTGCCAGCGGTGATTCGAAGGCCCGCGACACTGTTGACATCAAACGTACCGAGGAGTGTTCCGCCCATCGTCCCGCCGGAACTGCTATACTGGGACTGCTGATTGCGGCGGACCATGAGCCCGGCTCCGCCCAGAACTAATCCGAGCAGAATGAGGAGAAGAAGTTGCTTGGAATTCATGACCAGGAAGGAAGGTTTGTTTCGATGCGTGACGGGGAGTCCGACGGATCCATCATCCGCAAAAGGCTTATTTCGCTCCTTGTCTGTTTCGACGGGCGAGGGCAAGGCCGACACCGGCGACCGAGACAAGGAGCGGCATGAGGGCAATGTTACTCCATTTCAGTTTATTTTCGAGCGATTCAACATCTTGCCGCAAATTCTTGCGAACCTGCTTCAGCTCCTTGCCGGTTTCCGTCTGTTGCTTGCGGAGCCTCTCGATTGCGGCCTTTTGTTCAGGGCTCAGAATAATCCGGGCGGTGTTCCCTTCCTTCTTGATTTGAATCTGGCTCAACTCCTGCTGGGCTTTTTGCTGATCTTTTTCCAAACCCTCCACCCGCGCCTGGTACTTGAGTCGGGCCTCGGTCTCAATCTGTTGAATCTTGGTGAATGGCCGCCGCAGAGAGGCGCGGCTCCGGGCACCGACCAGAAAGGCATCCCCGGCAGCCTGCTCCACCAAATTTTGAATCAACGCAAGGTTGCCATTTCGTGGAAAGGCCATATGGAACATCTGGTTCACCTCGACACAATAGGGATCGTATAAGAAGTCTGCATCGCCAAACAAATACACAATGCCTGTGCCGGCGAATTCCTTGAAGATGTCGCCGGTCGGTTCGGACTTCTTTTCCGCGTCCTTCTTCTCATCAACACCGTCCTTCTTTTCCGCGCCGGGTTTGCCATCGGGAAAAGCCGTCTTGAATTTACCGGTCAACCGCACGGCGAGCGCAAAATTCACGTTCGCCGGCCGCAATTCGTCGAGGACCTTCTGGCCGTTCAACTGCGATGTAATGCCGTCCACCAATTGCGCCTTCAGGGAACTCTTCAGAAGAACATCCTGCTTGAGTCCCGCAACCGGTGTCCCGGTGAACGCTCCCGGGAACGGGATCCAAAGATCATCGCTTTGACTCGTCACGGCGTCGTCCTTATTGATGCCTGCGGGAGTCAGAAAGAGGAACGATGGGACGTACTGCGGACGCCCATCGCGTCCAGCGAGCGGTTTGGTCGAAAAGCTTGGATCGGCGACGACCTTGCTCGTGTCAAACTCCAGCCCCCAAGCCTTGAGGAGTTTCGGAAGGGAGGATCCCCCCCCCATGTTAAAGCCCATCGGATTGGGCTGTTTATTGTCGGCCAGACAGAGGGCATCCAGGAAGCCAATCAACTTGCCTCCTCGAAGCACAAATTGATCGAGTGCAAATTGGGCTTTTTCTGAAATATCCTTCGGGTGAATCACGACAAGAACCTTGATCTTTTCGTCGATCTTTTCCACGTCCATCCCGACCTGCTCGACCTGAAAATCCCTCTTCAATTCATTGATGACCACCCACGGTTCTTGCCCCTGCTGCCCCCCCATCCGCATCATCATCTGCGGGGGAACGCTCATTCCGAATACCGAGAGCGGTGACATCACGCCGATGACTGCTTTGTTCGTGCTCATTACCTGCGAAATTGCTCTGGCAAGATCGTACTCCAGGAGTTTCTCCCGCTGCGGTGTGAGAAATGGAAGCGGAACCTTTTGCGGATCCTGAACCACCGCGACGCCGAGATAAAAACTTTCGCCGTTTTGCAGCATTTGAGGCTCGATGCCATCTAATTTTGCAAGTTCTTCTGCCTCCGAATCGGGTTCTGGATCGAACTTCTTAATTTCGATATTTCCCCTGGACTGCGCCTTCAGTTCGCTCAACAGATCTTCAACGCTTTGCGCGTAATTCTTGAGCGCGCCGGGCAGTCGATTGTTTCCCCGCGAAGCGTAAT
>CAMDJH010000223.1 GCA_945900455.1 Akkermansia muciniphila | reverse complement strand
TTCCCGCAATACCTGTACACGCCGACGAGTGTGGCAGTCCGTCAACACTGTGTCCAGCATTTCCGAATAAAATATAATTATTCCGCCCATCTACCGCTCACAGGGATGAATTGTGCTGAATAGTTACGAAATTTCTTCAATGAATCAGCATCGCCCAGCGAGGTGGGCGCTCATCGTCTGCGGTTCTTCTTCGATGATCCAGTGCCTCTTTCTTTATCGCCAAGCTCTCGATCGCTCCGCCCGCGCCGCTGCCGCCATCACCGCCGGTGGGGTTACCGGTGAAACCGCCGCGATCGCCCTCACCTCCGTTTCCGCCCGTCGCCGCGTTTAGGGCGAATTTTGAATTCACGATTTCGAGAATTCCGCAAGGATGGATCGTGCTGAATAGTTACCGCCGAATCAACTTTTGCACGCGATGATTCTGCGAATCTGCCACATATAGATTGCCGTGTGAGTCCAGAGCAATCGCCCAGGGATTTGCGAATTCACCCGGAGCCACTCCCGCTCGCCCAATCGTTTCGATCAATCGGTCCTGAGCATCCAGCAACGTGATTCGACTGTTGCCGAATTCGCAGACGTGCTGAATTCCTGCGGCATCCACGCGAATATCGTACGGGTAGCTAAAATTTCCCGGTTTAGCGCCCGCCCGGCCGTGGGCTCTCAGAAAGTTCCCGCGGGCATCGAACACCTGAATCCGATGATTGCAGGAATCGGCCACATACACCCAGTCTTTGGGTCCGATCCCGAGACCTTCGGCCCGGTTGAACTGGCCGGAGACGAGACCCGGGCTCCCAAACGTCTGTTCCCATTTCCACGCAGCGAGACCGGAATGCGAGCTTCCCGATACCGTGGTTCCCACCGGGGAAGCCGGGCCGAACCGCTGGACGCGCTCCACCACCGTGTATTCACTAATAAAAAACTGACCCGCCGAGTTCATCCCAATGGCTCGAGGAAGGATGAGTTGGCCGGAATTGGTGCCCTTCTCCCCCCATTGCGCCACCAACCGCCCTTCGGGAGTAAAGTGATTCACCCGTTGATAGTGAGGCTCCAGGACGACCACATTCCCGTCGGCATCCAAAGTCATGCCTTTGGGTTTCCCTAAATCAGTTTGAGGCATCTGCCACTGCAGCAAAAATCGGCCATCGGGAGAAAACTTTTGCACCCGCCCAGTCATGTCGGTGACGTATAGATTGTCATTCCGGTCGCAGACCAGTGACCGCGGTTTATTGAACTGTCCCGGAGCGACACCCCGAGTGCCAATGACACGAACCGAGGAAAACAACATCGATTTCAAGCGGGCTTCCCCCACGTCGGAATCCCGGCTGCAGCCGGTCATTCCGATGAGCATGGCAATGGGGATGGCTGCCGCCCGTGCCCGGGAAGCAATCAGCCGACGCCCCGATCGGGCACCCAACCAGGACAACAACTGTGATGCAACCCCGACGGCGGCAAACGGAAGAAGAGCGACCCCTAGCGTCACGAGACAGAGGGCATTCACCTGCCCTCCATGGCCGTAATGCAGGAGATTAAATATTCGCAGCGCCAGGGTTTCACCGCCGGGAGGCACGATGAGCACCAGCGTCTCCACATCCCAAAGACAGAGTAGATAGACAATGCCGGCACCGGTGAATACCGCCGCCCGAAGCTGCGGCCAAATTACCGCTCGCAAAATCTGCCATCGCGAGCCACCCGCCAGCGTTGCGGCCTCGATCGGCGCTCGATCACTGGACTCTCTCGACAGGTGAAGAGCTATGGATCCGGGTCCGCCATATCGGATCGCAAAAATCAGTCCCACAAAAAGCATGTTTTGCGTGACCACACCGGGCAGCCAGGAGTGACTTCCCCGCAAAACGGCGAGCCCCAGGAAAATGCCAGGAATGAAAAAAGGAAGCCACAGGGCGCCACGAAAACCAGCGCTGAAAACCCGCCCGGCGCGGCGCGGAGTCACGGGTGGCGAAGAGGCATTGATGAAAGTTTGGAGGATACCAAATCCAGCAACGCAGACCGCGGCGCTGGCGGCCCCACAAATGGAATTCAGCACCGCATCCACCCCCGCCGACCACGCGGCTCCCAGTTCCGTCCACGTCCGCTGGCTGATCAAAACAGTCATCAATGGCCAGACGACCGAAACGAGCACCACCAAACCGGCGGAGCCATGAATCCATGGAACCAGGGAGCGGAGCGGTCGCACCCAACTGGCCGCGTAATGAATGGGCTGAGTCTGCGGCCACGACACCGGATGACGCCAGGCCGTCCACGCGACAGCGGCCGGCAATACGAGCAACGGCCATGCCGTCTGAAGTGCGCCGATCGCGTCGAATTGGGTGTTGAACCGGACCCAGAATTCCTCGGTGAAAACCCTAACTTGAAACAAGGTCGGCACGGTGAAATTTGCGAGCGCCATCACAAGCGTCATTGCGGCCGAACACTGCAGTGCGGGCCGTGCCACCGGGAGAAGCAATCGACGGATCAACGGCATTCCCACCAAATGCGGTTCCGCCTCCAGATGCGCCGGTTCGAGCTGTTCCCAGGCAACCGATACCAAAAAGGTGGTGACGGGCCACGTGAGGCCCGCCAGAACAAGCACGGCGAGGGCCAGCGAGAGCCCATGCAGGTGCTCGGGATTCCACAAGGCGCGGGAGCTCGCGGTCCATTCCAGCCACGCGTTTGTCGCCAAGAACGGAGGCAGCGCGAAAGCGATCACCGTAGCGGTCCACCCAAGTCGGCGCCACCGCGGCCGGCTGATCCTTAACGACAAGGCGACCGCAATCCCTGCAATAACCGCCAGAACCGTGGTTCCAGATCCCAACAGAACGGAATTGAGCCAGACGGAGGGATTCATCGCTGAAAAATTTCCTGGAGCTCCGCGATCGCCGCGTCCAGGGAGGCGAGGATTTCGCCCCAGTTCGGATCCAGTCCGACCGAACTCGTTCCCGGGGATTCGGGATCGATTGCGCCCACGGAAATCAACCTCTGCCGAACCTGAGGCGATTGGAGGTGGTCGTACAGTCGGCGAACCTCGGGCCGATCGGACCTTCCCGCGACAAGGGCCACCGTGTTTGGCAGCGGGAGGGTCTCAGTCCCAACCGATGCCATGGCTAGCTCAGCCCCCTCTCGGCGGGCCGCCCGTACGTCGTCCGAATCGGTAAGGCCCACCGTGACTTCGGAGCGTTGAAGTCTTGGGACAACCTGGGAATTCCCCTCCTCCAGAAACGGCCGGTTAGCGGCCAGTGCCTGACACCATACCTTCCACGCAGGGGCTCCCCAATGGTGGCGGAGGACCAAAAAGTGAGCGCATGTGGAACCAAAGAGCGGATAGGCTAGAGACACCTTCCCTCGCCACCGTGAATTCGTTAATTCCACGAGGGACCCTGGAAGATCCGCCGCCGAACGGGCGACGAGCGTCCGGGTCCGCTGGCCAAACGAAGCCCAGGCGTCCGTGCGCAAGACTCCGCGAGCCAGCAATTGCCGAGTTCGGAGTTCCTCGTTGCCCCAGTAAATATCACACATCGGGCGATTTCGCTCCGCGATCAATCGATTCGCCAGGCCCACGGTCTTGACCACCTCGCTGTCGAAAACCGTTTTTACTACAATGCCAGTCTCCCGGGAAAAATCGGCCAAGATTGCTTCGGCGAAAACCTGATCCTGGGCACAATACAAAACGACCGCCGTGCTCGGATTCTTCGACCCGCAGCCAGGAGTCGTCAGGAACAATGCCATCGCCAGGGATCGGACGGCGAAGGACCCCAACTTGACGGATAGGCAGGCTCGAGTCGAGGCCCTACTGGAAAGTGAGGGGAACGGCATGGGATCTCTGCAGTCAAGCGGTCCGGCGATGGTACCACCACCACTCCGAAAGCATTACGCCGAGTCCGGCGATCGCGAACCACCGCCAATACTCCAAATTCGCGCGTTGCAAGGTGGAAGCGGCAATTTCACCGCGCCTTCCAAAGGCGATCTGATCCCGCGGACGAGTATTACTCTCGTCGGCATCCAGCAGGTTGGCAGCGAACGCCATCCCGTTTGTGCCGAGTGTGACCTGGTAGATGCCCTGTTTCCCAGTGCCGCCAAAGACAAACTCCCGTGCCTTCGGATCGATCGGCACGGTGAATTCGACGCCACTCGGAGGTCGAATCCGGGCATGGGTCACGGGTTCAAGGATCGGCAGATGGAAGGCATCCCCCGCGTGCACCTTGAACTGTTCGGCCCGGGCACTGGCCGGATTCAACCAATCCACCGCGTTCGCAATGAAGATCGGGAAGCTAATACGCAACGGCCACGTGCTGTTCAATGTCTCAAAACCAATCCAAACAATCCGCTGACGCCCGTATTCGCCCGCCACGATGAGGGGAGATTGCGGAGAATCCACCAACGACACGCCCCACGTTGGCGTCTTGATGGAAAAACTCTCCGCCACCTGGACGTTTTCGAACGTGGTGAAGCGCAACAACGGATGCGTGTTCCTCCAATCCACAATCGTCGGCGCTTCCAGACGCCCCATGCCGCCTGGAAACCAGTTCGTTTGCGCCACATGAATCGCCAGCACATTGCCAGCAGGCCATACGGATGGGGTCACGTCGTCTAACACGGTAAGATCCATCGCGGGACCCGATCCGGTTAGATCGGCAGCCGTGGAGAGCTCGACGGCCGAAGCGGCTGCATTCAATGCCTTTTCCAAGAATCGATTTCCCCGGGAAACCAAGAGAATTCGCACCGGCTTCGGCAAAAGGCTCACCACACACGCCTCGTTGTCCGCCGCCAAATCATCGGCATGATTCAATCGAACCCGAAAGACGCCATCCTGCGGCTGCGAGGCGGAGAACACGATCGGAGTAACATTCGTGTCCAGGGTCAGGGGTTTCGATTCCACTAAACGATCGTCAAAAAGCAGATCCATCGTCGTCGAAATCAGCGCCCCCGAGTGATTAGCCAAGCTGGCAAAAATGGCCCGCCGACTCGGATCGTCCGGATTGGATTTCACATCAAGGCTGACAATCCCCGCATTGTTTGACCGCTGCCCGACGCGATGAAAAATCAGCTTCAAATCCCGGCTGCCGAATTCATCGAGATTGGGAATCGCGCCGTCGGAGAACAAATGAACCTCCGAACTGGTGTTGGCACGCGTCCGTTCTTCAGCGACACGCAAGGCATCCGTAAGCCGGGTCGGGGAATCCGTCACTCGGGCCGAGTCCAGTGCCCGCCGGAGCGCCGACTTCTCGGACGTTGCGCTCTGGCGAACCTCCGAACTGGCACCGGCCACCATCAGGAGCATCTGCTGATTTTTAGGCCCCTGCCCTGTTTTCAATCCATCGATCAGCTGGCGGATCCCGGCCTTCGCCTTTTCGAAGCGATTCGGGGACTCATCGACACACTGCATCGAGGCACTCGCGTCCAGAATCACCACCTGCAAGGCCGCCTCGCCCGCCATGCCGGAAAAATACGGGCGCGCCAACGCGAGCACCGCCAAAAGCAACAGCAGCAGTTGTAGAAGGAGGAGCCCGTTGTGACGCAACCGTTGAAACGGTGCACTGGCTTGGGTTTCCGCCAGGAATTTTTGCCAGAGCAGGGTCGACGGCACGACCCGTACGACACGCTTCCGCTTCAAAAGGTAAAAGACCACCACGGCTGGCAGTGCCAGTCCGAACCAAAAGGCGACGGGAGAAAGGAAATTCATCACGGAAACGGGAGCCATCAGCCCCACACCTCTTGCGCTCGAAGTTGCTTGAGCAGCAACTCGCCGAGATCCGTCGACGAGCTCACGCTGAAGAAACGGATGCCACGGCCGCTGGCATAGTCGCGCAGGCGCTGAACGAAACTGGCAACCATCCGCTGGTAGGCAGGCAGCCGATACTTCCCAAAAGTCACCTCCTCAAGTCCGCCCGTCTCGGAATCCACCAGGCGCAGATCGCCAAATGTGGTCGGATTCAATTCCTCGGGCGCGAGAATCTGAACCGCATTGACCTGAAACCCACGGCCAATCAGCGAAGCCAGGCCCGGTTCATATCCGGCCGGATCTAAAAAATCACTCAGCACGATCGCCACTCCGGCCTGCCGGGCTTCCAGAGCGCCCCGCTTCAAGGACCCGTTAAAATCCGCGACCCCACCCGGCGTCAGGGAACTCAGGTTCTGAAAAAAGGTCATCGCCGATTTCTTGCCACGGATGGATCTCAACGAACCCTCCACCGCCGCCTGTGGAATCCGATCTGCCGTCACCGCGCCCGTCGTAATTCGAGCGGGAGCGGCTGGGAATACGTTTACGGCCACCCGGTCAAATCCACACAAGGCCACATATCCAACCGCCGCGGCGATCTGCCGCGCGAATTTAAACTTGGTTGGCTCGCCAAAATTCATGCTCTCGCTGGCATCGAGAAAAATCCGGACCGGTAATTCTCGCTCCTCCTCATATAGCTTCAAAAATAATCGGTCGAGCCGGCCAAACAGGTTCCAATCGAGATAGCGCAAATCATCGCCCGACACGTAATTTCGGTGGTCGGCAAACTCGACACTCAACCCGCGGGCCCGACTGCGGCGCTCGCCTTTGGTTGAACTCTTAGAACGTCGAGCCGCCAGGAGTTGGATCTGCTCCAACCGCCGCAACAATTCAGGGGTAATGAGGGCACTCATCCAGGGTATTCGTCTCTCCGCCAAACCAGTCGCTCCCACGGCGCCCGCCAACCGCCCGGCATCCAGCTCGCCAGCCAGCGACCCGTCCACTCCCAACTCAGGCCATCACCGCCGCATCTTTCGGCACGTCCCGTAACACCTGGGCAATGACGTGATCCGTCGTGATTCCTTCCGCTTCCGCTTCAAAATTGACGATCAACCGATGGCGCAATGCCGGCGGCGTCACCGCAACAATGTCATCAAAACTTACGTTAAATCGCCCGTGAGTCAGGGCCCGGACTTTCGCACCAAGGATCAGTACCTGGGCACCCCGCGGGCTGCTGCCAAACCTCAAATATTGGTTGGAAATCGGAGCCGCGGTCTCGGTCTTCGGATGAGTCGCCAGAACCAGCCGCACCGCAAAATCCTTCACATGCGTCGCAATCGGAACCTGGCGCACCAACTTCTGCAATTCGGTCAACTCTTCCCCGGCCAGGACCTTGTTGGGGACCACGCGCTCACCCTCCGTAGTCCGGTTCAGCACTTCCGTCATTTCAGCCGCCGTCGGATAGCCCACCACGATCTTGAAAAAGAATCGGTCCAGTTGCGCTTCTGGAAGTGGATAGGTCC
The DNA here is from genome assembly GCA_945900455.1 of Akkermansia muciniphila. Classification (GTDB taxonomy): domain Bacteria; phylum Verrucomicrobiota; class Verrucomicrobiia; order Limisphaerales; family UBA9464; genus SIBK01. The sequence goes on along the minus strand of CAMDJH010000223.1, from coordinate 3,268 downwards.
CCTCCTGGTCGATCGGATTTTGCGTCGCCAACACGAAAAACGGCAGCGGGAGAGGTCGAATCTGCCCTCCAGCCGTCACCTGCCGTTCCTGCATTGCCTCCAACATCGCCGACTGCGTCTTCGGGGTCGCACGATTAATTTCATCCGCTAACACGATGTGTGCAAATACCGGCCCGTGTTGGAACTGGAACTCTCGACCACCTCCAGGTGTCTCGACCACCAGGTTCGTACCCAGAATGTCGGCGGGCATCAGATCCGGGGTAAACTGAATCCGATTGAAGGACAGATCCAGGACCTCGCTCAGGGTGCGTACCAGCAGTGTTTTGCCCAATCCCGGCACACCCTCGAGGAGCACGTGTCCACCTCCGAAAATTGCGATCAACGTGCTGTCCACGACGTCGTCCTGGCCCACGATAATCTTGCCGATCTCCTGACGGATAGCGGCATACGTCTCACGAAATCGGGTAATGGATTCTTCGGTATTCATGAAAAGACAAGCGATTGGACCATGGGCCGCCGGAAATGTTTCAAATCAAGACTGTGCACGATCTGGGTCCGAGGCAAGGCGGCAGATGAACCGAACCAGCGGTGCTCAAATTCTCCGGCGCCCGGCTGTATTCCGGGGTTCTCGTCACCGCGGACGCAACCTCACCTCGCCCGCGTGAAGCTCGGGTGCGGGCGAGTTGGTCGCCAGCGCGTTGTACGGGAAATTGGTCTGCCACGAGCTGTAGCCGCTGCGTTGGACGGCGAGCCTCAGGTTGAGGCCGATGTCACCGAATGAAAACAGCAGGGCCACCCGTTTTTTCGGCAACTGAAAGCCGCCGACCGCATCCGTCCTCACGTAGTCCTGCATCAGCATCAGTTCTTCAGCGCCCTTCAGAAACCCGCCCGTGCTCTGGCGCCAGCTGCACAGTTTTCGACCGACGAGCGCATAGCGCACCGGTCGACCCGAGCTGTCGTCCACCACGTTCCCCGTCACTCGCGGCGCAATACAGTCAAGGCTCGGCCCGTTGAATGACCCGCAACCGACGCAACCGATGGCAAGCCACGGCAAAATAATCCCCGCCCATAAAGGAAGGCGGCAGATGCTGGTGGGGGGCGCCGGTTTCGTCACGAACAGCAACGCTGCCTAGTTCAGAGTCTTCGCCGACGCCGTGCCCGAGTAGGAGCTAGTGCCCGCCCCGTTGTAAGCTCTCACCCGGTAGGAATACGTGGTCTTGCGGGCCAATCCAGCATCTCGATAGTTCGTCACGCCGGCTCCCACGGTGGCTACCTGGGAAAAATTGCCTCCGCTTTTGGAACGTTCAATTTTGAATCCCGAAGCGGCTGGTCCGGACGGACTCGGCGTCCAGGAGAGTTGAATTTTGGACCGGGAGAGCGTGATGGCAGCGAGGTTGCTGGGTGCGGAGGGCGGACCATTGGGCGTGGCGGATGCTTCATTCGAAACTGGACTGGCTCCGAAAGAATTCACCGCTTTGACGACATAATAATAACGTATGCCGTTGACGACCGCGTTGTCGGTATAGCTTGTATTGACCATGGAGGAGGCAAGGGCAGACGCGTAAGACCCCGCAATTGTCGATCGATAAATCTCATACGTGGCCGCTCCGACAACCGGGTTCCAGATCACTTTCAGTTGCGAATTTCCCACAGCGATTGATTGAATCACGGGTGCCGGTGGAGCCGTCGTTATCGGAAGCAATTTGGAGATGTCCAATCGGCCACCGGTGACCGTTTTCCCGGCGAGCGAGGGAGTCGGCGTCGTCGCGGCGAGGAGCGCATTTCTGATTTGCGGAGCCGTCGCCCCAGGAAAAATGGAAGCATACAAAGCCGCGGCGCCCGTGACGTGGGGCGCAGCCATCGATGTACCGCTATAGGAATCCCAAGTGTTCACCGGAACGGAAGAGACGATGCCCACTCCGGGGGCGCCCAGATGCACTTTGGTCGCACCGAAGTTGGCCCAGCTGGCTTTGGCACCCGTGCTGTCAATGGCGGTGACGGAGACGACGGAGTTGAAGCTGGCCGCGGTTTCTGAGCTCGTTCCCACGGTGGTATCGTAGTTCGCGGGATAGACGGCAGTGGTATCGTTGTTAATGGGCTGACCGATAAAGTTGCCGTTGCCCGCGGCGGCGATGAACAGAATGTCGGCTTTGGCTGCGCGAATGATCGCATCATGCAGAGATTGCGAGTAACCCCCACCACCCCAGGAATTGTTCAAGGCCACGATGTTGATGTTCGGATTGCTCTGTTTGAGGTGGGTCAGATAATCGATGGCCTGCACCGCCGCCGCCGTGTTCCCGCCATTGGGACCGAGGAACTTCGCGGAGATGATTTGAATATTCCAGTTGACTCCGACCACACCGCCGACGTCCTGCTTGGCTCCGATGGTGCCCGAGACATGGGTGCCGTGCTCGTCCTGGCCGGCCGTGTAGATAGCGCCTCCGTTATAGAAGTTCCGGCTATCGGCGACATCAATGTTACCGTTTAAGTCGGGATGGAGGTACTGCACGCCCTCGTCAATGACGCCGACGTAAACCGTACTGGATCCGACATAACCGGCCGCCCACGCGTCGTCCGCGTGACTACCATAGGTATTCACCGGGCCCGCCGACGGGGTATCGCCATACATTCCCCACAAATTTCCGTTGCCGAAGTAAAGATCCGCCGGAATGGCCTGGTGGGTGTAAACCCAGTTTGGTTCCGCGAACTCGATCGCTGGGTTACGCCGGAGCGCCTCGATGGCCTGGCGAACCGGCAGACCGGTCCACATGTGACTGACGCCGGAATGCCCTCGGACCTTCAAGGCATCGGTCTCAATGTGCTTGATGAGAGTCAGAAATCCACGCTGCACCGCGTCACTCAACTGGGCATCGGTTGCGGATGCCTTGAATTTGACCAGGACCTGCGCCGCCATGTACTCGGTGCCATCGGCACCGTCGCGAATCGTTGCGTACGGCTGAGCGGAAGCCGACCCCCACTCCAGGATGCCCGCCAGGATCAACGTCGTCGTGATTATTGTTGCGATATTCCACCAACGATTTGGGAGCTTAATCATCAAGGGACAGATCTACGCCGCTACACGCCAGTGTGCAACTCGAATTTCGGAAGTAGTACGGGCGGGGGTGCATCTCACGGAAAGGGTGGTTTTCTCGAGTGACAGTAAGATGAGATAAAAAATGCGCTGAGATTGCGAAGAGATTGTGGTCAGCCAGAAGGCTGGACGGAGAACTGCGCGTGTGGGAATAACTGCTGCCAGTAGCCGTTTCGC
>CAMDJH010000222.1 GCA_945900455.1 Akkermansia muciniphila | reverse complement strand
TGAATCGTGACGATGACCCCATGATGAAACCTGACCTCTCCAAATTTGAAAATGCGCTCCAACTCGGTGGTATTCGCACCGGGACCCTCGATGCACCGGGTGCAGGCGGTGGTTGCGCGACGCGTGTGGCATGGTTCGACACGGGCGCGGGCTTGCGTTTTACGGTCGCAATCGATCGCGGCGGCGACATTGTGGATGCGGGTTTCAATCAATTCGGGCTCGCCTACCTCACGCCGAACGGCCTGTTGCCGCCGAGTCCGGCGTATCACACAGGCATCGCATGGTTGCGAGGCTGGGCCGGCGGGCTGGTGACGACATGCGGGCCGGAATACGTGGGGGGTCCGCGCGAGGTGAACGGCGTGATGACCTCACTGCATGGTCGCTACTCCGGTCAGCCCGCGCAGATCGAGACGCTGCGCAATCCCGATCCGCACGGTGGCCGCCATGAAATGGAACTCGGCCTCGTGGTGCGCGATTCGAGAATGTTCGGACCCGTGTTTGAAATCCGCCGCATCATTCGCTGCACGCTGGGTCTGCCCGAAATTCGTATCGATGACGCTGTGACGAACCGGGGTGACACGCGCGTGGCGCATCATTGGCTTTACCATTGCAATCTCGGTTACCCGCTGCTCGACCACGGCTCGCGCTTCATCTATCGCGGCAAGGCAGAGTATTGGGTCGTGCCAGCACCCGCGGGTCAGGACATCGTGCAGCCGCTCTCCACTGCCGCGATGAACAAGCTCAAGCGCGTGCCCCACGCGTTGCCCGAGCACGCGGGCAGCGGCGAGCGCGGCATGATCGTGGAAACCGAAGCGGAACGCGATCGCTGGTGCCGCATCGGTCTTATCAACGACACACTCAATCTCGGCCTCGAAATCAGCTACCCAAAGAAAGCGCTGCCACGCATGGCGAACTGGCAGCACTACGGACCGCGCGGCAGCTACGTCAGCGCGTTGGAACCTTTCTCGGGCTCACTCCTCGGCGGCTCGCGCGATAAACACCCGTTGGCGGAGCAATTCCTGGAGCCCGGTGAGACCCGACATTATCAACTAAAAATCCGTGTGCTGACGGGAGCCAAGGCGCTGATGGAACTTAGCAAGTGCGACGGCCCTGTTCATTCTTAGCCACCCTTTAGGCAGCTCATCCTCTCCATGAAAAAAGTAAAATACGGCGTCCTCGGTCTCGGCTGGTTTGGTGAAAAACATTGCGAAGCGCTCGCGGCGATTCCCAACGTGGAGCTGCACGCAGTCTGCACACGCAATCCGGAACGACTCGGTGAAATTCAGAAGAAGTTCGGCGTGTCGAAAGGCTTCACGGACTACCGCGCGATGCTGGCCGATGCCGAACTGGAAGCAGTGAGCATCACCACGATGTGGGATCAACACACCGCGCCAGCCCTCGCTTCGCTGCAAGCTGGCAAGCACGTGTTTCTCGAGAAACCAATGGCCTCCACCCTCGCGGATTGCGATGCCATCGTGGATGCGGCCCATGCAGCAAAAGGTTTCTTCATGGTCGGCCACATCTGCCGTTTCAATCCACGCTACGCCGCCGCCAAACAAGAGATTGCAGCCGGCAAGATCGGCAAAATCATCTCGATGTATTCGCGCCGCAATTTGCAGGCATGGGTCGGGGCATCGGTGCTCGACAAGATCGGCCCCATCATTGGCGACTGCGTGCATGACACCGATCTGATGTTCTGGTTCAGCGGCTCGCGCGCCATCTCAGCCTACGCGCAGACGGTGAAGGTTGGCAGCCATGCGAATCCCGATCTCGGCCAGGTTATGTATCGCCTAGCGAACTCCGCATCGTGCATTTTGGAATCCGTCTGGTGTCTGCCGAATAACTCACCGTTTCAGATTGATGAACGCCTCGAGGTCGTCGGCACCGAAGGCTCGATCTCCATTCACGACACGCATCCCAACCTCATGATCGTGGACAAGGACGGCGTGCGCTGTCCCGACACCACGTACTGGCCGAGGATTCACGGCCATCTGCAGGGCGCGTTGCGCGATGAACTCGCTTATTTCGCGAACTGCATCGCCTCGGGCGTAAAGCCCACCGTCATCACCGCCGAGGAATCACGCGAAGCCGTGCGTGCCTGTCTCGCCGCCGAGCAGTCGGCAGCCACCGGACAGGTGGTAAAACTTTAACCCCGGAATCCAGACGCACGATGAAATCGTTACTCCACATCATTCTCTCGCTGGCACTCAGCGCCAGCGTCCACGGCGCCGAATGGCAGACGATTCAAGTTCCCGGAAAACTGAAATTGAACGGTACCGGGTGGCTGCGCATTTGGGTGAAGGTGGACGACGGCTTCTTCAGCCGGCACGAACGCAACTTGTTTGAGGAATCTGTTGGCGTGAATATTCGTGAACTTGCTGGCGCGCACGAGGTCTGGGTGAATGGCAAAAAAGTCGGCACGGGCGGCGCATTTCCGCCGAGCTACCACAGCGCCGGCAACACGTTGTTTCGCCACAAAGTTCCGGTCGGCACGCTGCACAAGGGCAAGTGGAATGAGATCGCTCTTCGCGTTCACAATCCATCCGGGCCGGGCGGCTTCGCGGGGGATGCCCCCTTCATCATGAACTACTTCCTGGAGTGTGTTTTTGCCGGCGATTGGGAGTTTCTGGCAGCGGACAACTACAAGCCGGGCACCGCGCTGACGAACAAGCCAGTGCGCGCGACCTTTGAGGCCTTCCGTGAATCGCAGCGCGTGCTCGGGCGCACCGAACAGGTTCATGGTCCCAGCCTTTCGCCAAACGATGCGGCGGCGAAACTCCAGGCATTCGATGATCTTAAAGTAGATCTGCTTCTGCATGAGCCGTTGGTCGCGCAGCCGTTTCATTTCAGCTTTGACGCCCGTGGGCGTCTGTGGGTCGCACAGGCACGGCAATATCCGTATCCGGCGGGCTTGACGATGTTGAGCCGCGACAAAGTTTACCGCGCGCACTACGACAAGGTTCCCGCGGCACCGCCGAACCATGATCGCGGCGCCGACATCATCTCGATCCACGAAGACACGAATGGCGATGGGGTATTCGACAAGCACAAGGTCTTTGTCGACGGACTCAACTTGGCCAACGCTGCTGTCAGCGGTCGCGGGGGGGTGTGGGTGATGAATTCGCCGTATCTCCTTTTTTATCCGGACGCGAATGGCGACGACATTCCTGACGGCCCGCCCGAGGTACGGCTCGCGGGATTCGGTTTCGAAGACTCCCACTCGACGGCCAACGGTCTCGTTTGGGGGCCGGACGGCTGGCTTTACGGCGGGCAGGGGAGCACGGCCTCCTGCCGCGTGCGTCGGCCCGGTCTCGACGCGCCGGAATCACCGGGAGTCTATTTCGAGGGCTGTATGGTGTGGCGGTATCATCCCAAGACGCGCGCGTTCGAGATTTTCGCCGAGGGCAGCGGCAATACCTTCGGGCTCGAAGTGGATGCGCAGGGCCGACTCTACTCGGGCCACAACGGCGGCACCACACGCGGCTGGCATTACGCGCAAGGCGGGTTCTATCGGATGCAGGGCATCGACCCCGGCAAGTTCGGCCCGCCGCGCAATCCCTATGCATTCGGTGAACTGCCGATGATGGCGACCACGAACGTCGTGGTGCGATTCACTCACTTCGGCGCGTTTGCCGAGGGCAGCGCGATGCCATCGAAGCTCGCGGGCATGCTCTTCTCGATTGATCCCCTGCACAGCGAAATCATCGCCAGCGATCGGAAGGCGCGCGGCGCAACTTTCGACACGCTCGATCACGGCGTGGTGGTGAAGAGCAGCGATCCCGCGTTCCGGCCCGTCTATATCGCCAATGCTCCCGATGGCTCGCTCTACGTCGCCGACATGTATGAGTTCTACATCGCCCACGGGCAGCATTATCAAAATCAGATCGACCCGACGACGGGGCGCATCTACCGCATCGCGGGCAAGGACGCGAAACTCGAAACGGACCTCAATCTCGCCGCGAAGACCCCGGAGCAACTCATGGGGTTGCTCGGTCATCCGAATAAATGGCATCGTCACACCGCCGCGCGTTTGTTGGGCGATCGCAACGATCCAAAAGCGGCTGCGGCATTGCGTGAAGTTATCGCGAAAGATACCCGCCTCGGCGCGCTCAATGCCCTCTGGGCGCTCCATCAATCCAAGGGCCTCGACGACACCACCGCGATCGCCGCACTCAAACATCCCTACCCACCCGTGCGCATGTGGACCGCGCGACTGCTCGGTGACGAATACGGCATCAACCGCAATCTCGGTCTGGCGCCCGCACGGAGCGAAGCGCAATTGTTGCCGACCCATGTGTTCGAGGCGCTCGTCGCGCAGGCCAAAACAGAGACCGACGCCGAGGTGCGTTCGCAATTTGCCTCGACGGCTCGCCGACTCGCCACACCGCAGGCGTTTCGACTCGTCGCTGCGGTGATGGCTCACGACGAGGACGTGAATGATCCCTATATTCCGCTTCTGTGCTGGTGGGTGTTTGAGGCGCTGATTCCATCGGCCACGGCGGACGTCGCCGGATTTTTCCAGACACGCCCGTTGTGGGATGAGCCGATGGTGACGGAGCATATCTTACCCCGGCTCGCACGCCGCTTTGCCGTGGATGGCAAGCGGCAGGAGCTGCTGCTCGTCGCGCAACTGCTGCGCTTCGCGCCCAGGCGGAAGGACGCCGCGCAAGTGATGAAAGGCTTCGAAGAAGCGTATCGTGGCCGCACGATGACCGGCCTGCCGGATGAACTCATTGCCGCGATGGCCGCCTCGGGCGGTGCATCACTCTCCGTGCGCTTGAGGCAGGGCGACGCCGCTGGGGTCAAGGAAGCACTCGCCATCGTGAGCGACCCGAAGGCGAAACTCGAAGACCGACTGCTTTACACTCGCACCTTCGGCGAAGTGCGCACTGACGATGCCGTGCCCGTTCTGCTCAAGATCGCCGGCGGCGAAAAGACAGCCGCATTAAGCAAAGCCGCCTTTGCATCGCTGGGCGCGTATGACAGCGACATCATCGCCACCAGCACAGTGGAAGCACTGCAAAGAATTCCCGCCGAAGTGCGCACCGCGGCGTTCACGCTGCTAGCCAGTCGCGCGAAATGGACGCAAGCACTCATGGCCGCGTTGCAGTCGGGTACGCTGAGTCTCTCAATCGTGCCCACCGACTTGGCCGATCAACTGCGCGCGCATCGCGACAAATCGATCCGCGACGCAGCAGCGAGACTCTTCCCCAAAGCGACGGTGGCCGGCTACGATTTCAAGAAGAAGCTCGCAGAAGTGGAAGCGGCATTGAAGAGCGGCCCTGGCAGTCCTTACGCCGGTGAAGCGACCTTCATGCAACGCTGCGCCGCGTGTCACAAGCTGTTCTTCAAAGGCGGCAACATCGGCCCCGACCTGACCAGCTACCAGCGCGACAACCTTGGCACCATGCTCATCAGCATCGTCAATCCCAACGCCGAGATTCGCGAAGGCTTCCAGTTCATCAACGTGGAGACGACGGATGGCCGCAGCCTCAGCGGCTTCCAGGTGGACCGCGACAACCAAGTCACTGTGCTGCGCGGCCTCGACGGCCAGGACGTGACCATCACCGCCAACGAGATCAAACAAGTGCAGCCGGTGGGCCGCAGCCTCATGCCTGAAGGCTTGATCGAAGGCCTGACCGAACAGCAACTCCGCGACTTCTTCGCCTACCTCCGCATCTCGCAACCAATCAGCAAGTAATCCGCATTCACCATGAATCGAGTCATCAAAAAAGCCAAACCGCACCCTCATCCCAATTCCGAAAAGTAGTTTCCAGAGGTTCCTTTGACCTATACAAACCCCATCAACACACCATGACCCACACACCCTCATCCATCCCTATCGGCCTCGCCGGTCTTCTGTTTTGCGCGGCACTCACGACAGGTCCATCCCTTACAGCGGCGGACAAAACCAGGCTGGTGGATTTGGGCGGCGGCGGGACCATCGAACTGGTGGGCATCCCGGCGGGCGAATTCATGATGGGCAGCACGCCCGCCGAGAAAGCCTGGGCCACGGGCATCGAAGGAGGAGCGCAGCCAGGGACATCGCGGGAGTCCTTCGAGGGCGAACGACCGCGATTGATGCGGGTGAAAGACGCTTTCTGGATGGGGCGCACCGAAGTCAGCGTCGGGCAGTTTCGGCGCTTCGTGGAGGCGACCGGATATGTGAGCGATGCGGAAAAGCCGGGTGGCCACGCCCAGTGTTTCAATCCGGAATGGGACGGCTATCACATCGCGACAACGATGGTCCATCCCTGGAAACCGATGCCGGGCAAGAGCTGGCGCGATCCAAACTTTGGCTTTCCGCTGCGAGACAACTATCCGGTCGTCTGCGTGAGCTGGAATGACGGGCGCGCTTTTGCCGAGTGGCTGACGAAAAAGGAACGCGCAGCGGGCCGGCTGCCGGAGGGTTTAGAATACCGTCTGCCCACGGAAGCCGAGTGGGAATACGCTTGCCGGGGCGGCAGCAAGGAGAGCCTCTACTTCTGGTGGGGCAATGAACTCAGCGACGGCGAAGGAAGGCTCAATATTTCCGCCATCGATTTCCTGCCGGGCCGGAATCGGGTCTGGCCACTGGCGCACGCGCCGTGGAGCGACGGTTTTGCCTTTGTCTCACCGGTGGATCATTACGGAGAAAAAGGCCGGAACGGCTTCGGACTGGCGGACATGTGTGGCGGCGTGTGGGAAATCGTCCTGGATCACTTCGATCCGAAAGGAGGGCATGAAGAGACGTTATTTGCCGATGCGAATCCGCGCCCGGTATGTCGGGGCGGCAACTACTTTGATGTGCCCGGCAATGCACGCTGTGCCGTCCGCCTCGGACTCCACGGTCCCGCCTACTCCGATTCCCGCGATGGCTTCCGGTTGTGTCTGGGAACGCCTCGTGGCGGTAAGCCGTGAACACCCTCTCCTTGAACCGACTCCATTTCCCAATTCGAGGACGAAGAACGAGCGCGACGGACGAGGACGATTTGAAGGACCCCATTGCGGCGCTTTCGCCCTCGTCCTCGTCCTTCGATGGCGACGAACAGCACACCGACCTATGTGCCGGGACGCACGGAGCGCGGTTCATGGTCCCAATTCATGTCCAATTTTTGAAAACTTCGCTTCCCATGAATAGCCAGCCTCCATCCGCAATCGACCGCCGCGCATTTGTTGCTCGCTCCGTCGCCACCCTCGCCGCCACTTCCGTTGCCGGACTCTCGATCATCGGGCGCAGTCAGGCGGCAGCAGCCCCGCTCAAACTCGCGCTCATATCCGCCGCCACGTACGGACTGCCGGGTCAGGTGCGCACACCGGGCTCGAATCACGGTACCGCCTTTGCCACCGCGTTCAACGGCTGGGATGAGGAGAAGGCGAAGTTGCTCAAGGGCACCTTCGTCAAATCCGGTCGCAGGCTCGAAGGTGCGCGCGTGGTGAAGATTTGGGACCCCAACCAGGCCGCCGCGCGCGCCCTGGCCGACGTGTGCGGCATCGAGACCGTGACGAACACACCGGAGCAGTGCAGCGACGGCGTGGATGCCGTGATCCTCATCGACGACGGCAGCGGCGCGCAGTGGAAATACGCCGCGCATCCACTGCGCAAAGGCGTGCCCACTTTCTGTGACAAACCGCTTGCCATGACCGCACGCGAGGCTGCCGCCGTGGCCAAACTCGTGCGCGAAACCAAGACGCGCTTCATGTCCGCCAGCAGCCTGCGCTTTGTGCCCGACATCATCAAGCTGCGCCATGAACTGCCGCAACTCGGTGCCGTGCATCTCGCCAGCGCTGTTTGCGGCAATGATCTCGTCTATTACGGCATCCATGCGCTCTCGATGATCTATGCTGTGCTCGGCAAAGGGGCCGTCAGCGCGTTAAACGTTGGACAGCCGGGCGCGAACATCGCGCGTCTGCGTTTTGGCGCTGAGCGTGATGTCATGCTGATAGTTGCCGACACGGAAAAGATGCGCAGCGGCTACCAGATCAACCTCTACGGGGAGAAAGGCTGGCGCAGCGTCACGCCTGACTTGAAGGACCTCTACTTCTACCTGCTGGAAGCGTTCCTCGATCTCGTGATCACCGGGAAAGAGAGCGTGCCCGTCGAAGAGGAAGTTGAGGTCATCGCCGCCCTCGAAGCCGCGAAGCGCTCGCTCGAACTTGGCCGTGAAGTGAAGCTCAGCGAAGTGATGTAATCGTATGCTTCCGCTACGCCATGAAGATCATGCGCTACTAAGACACCGCGGGCAACGGGGGCCATGCCACTTCCAGCGGATGGCACCACATGAAACTAATCGACGCTCCACCCGAGTCCATCCACTTGGGAAATGCTTGCTCACCCATAACAAACTCAAAGGCTCATTGGGCTCAGAAAGGCTTGACTTCGGAACGTGATGAGTGACGTGCCAAGCCTCAATTTTGAGGATTCGGAAGGCTCGGAAGTTCCAGTCGCCAATTTTCAGATCGACAAAGTTTCCGACGAAGGAAAGCCGGAGAAGGCCAAAAAGTGGCCAATCTCCAGGCCCAGGCCCTTGCTCTGGGTAACGGGGAATAACCAAGGATGGCACCTCAACGAGGGGCGATGAATGGGATGTCTGGCCCATCAAATCGCGACCTTACAGGCCGCGGACCGTGGCCGCACCGATACCGAGCCCGATGGCCCGGGCTCAGGGATGACGGCCCTTGGGGCCTGAGGAATTGCACGTTTATAAAGTGAACAAAGAATCTTGTCTTGGTCTGCCTTCGTTTGCTTCTGTCCTCGTTCAAAAAACTTCAGGATGCACCCGGGTCGAGTTGCTCGTCAGAAATTTTCTTGCCACTGGCCATCGACCGGGGGAGTGTGACTGAGGATTGCTCGGTTCAGTAAACGAAGTCTTCTTAAACGCGGAGCGTCATAAGCCAAATTTAATCCGTTCAGTTTTTATGCAACTCAGCCTCTCGTTTCGCAAGCGGACTCCACGCATCGTCCCTGGGTTTACGCTGATCGAGCTTTTGGTGGTTATCGCCATCATTGCCATTCTCGCCGGAATGCTGCTGCCGGCGCTGGGCAAGGCGAAGCAAAAAGGACAGGGCATCATGTGCTTGAATAACACCAAGCAGCTCATGCTCGCTTGGAGGCTCTACATTGACGACCAAGGAGGCAAAATTCCACCGGCGTTCTCTGACATACCGGCAAACAACGTCTGGGCCTATGGAATCCTGGATTGGAGCACCGGCAATCGAGATAATTGGGACGTCACCAACACTCTCGCGAGGGGCACGATATGGAAATATACCGGGGGTACGCAAAAGATTTATAAGTGCCCGGCGGATCAATTCGTGACCGTGGGCGGTACTCCGCGACCCCGTCTGCGCAGCAATTCAATTAATGCCTGGGTTGGCATGCACGATGGAAAGCCCACTTGGTTTGGAAACAGCCCTCCCTGGCGTATGTTTTTAAGGGACTCAGATTTTCTGGTCCCGGCTGACACGTGGGTATTTGTTGATGAACATCCTGACAGTATTAACGACGGTTTCTTTTGCACCGATATGAAACCGGCGCCCAACCTGGCTGGAGCAGTCTTGCCTGACGGGCCGGCCAGTTATCACAACGGCGCTTGCGGCTTTGCCTTTGCGGACGGTCATTCTGAGATCAAGAAATGGATCGATCCACGGACCAGAATTCCGGTCAAACGTAGCGGCTTTAATGCTGGCAATCAGTCTAACAACAAGGACATCCAATGGCTTTGGAGCAAGACGACTCAACCGCTTTAGTTTGCGTTTCGAGGATCGGTGGCCAGAGGCTGCTTTTGGTTTGGCTGGCTCCGGTGGTTTAAGGTTTGGCCTCCGTCGTAAGGATTCGGGAATTGTCGTCGCTGCGGGTCTGGGCTGATACCGGCAGGTCCGTCAGAATCACGGCGTTACCATCGCCATGCTCGTAGCGTGCCACGAACCCGGAGGGTCAAAAAACTCGAACCCACCAATATTCAACGATTTACAGGGCGATGAGGAGATTGCTCCCAGACCGTTGGCTCGGTTAAGTCTCTTCGATGAATTGGAAACGAGTGCTGGCGACCCTCTCCGGTTCGCTTGATCAGGAACTTCTCCTGCGCAACGAGTATCGGGTGACGGAGAACCGGATTCGATCGGTAAAGACAGAGCTCTTGTCGAAAATGATTCTTTTCGGAGAAAGCTCTCTCCGCCACTCCCTTGAGAATTACGTGAATCACTTCCACGCGGAGCGAAATCACCAAGGCAAGGGCAACGTGATCCTATTTCCAGAGCCCGAGGATCGGATCGGTGAAATATCGGGGGATATAAAGACTCGCGAGCGCCTCGGCGGCCTCTTGAAATTTTATTACCGAGATGCCGCATGAGTTTTTTGACCATACGGGATGGGCCGCGTCACAATGTCGTGAAGAATGGCTCTCTTGCAGAGATGGAACAAGAGCTAAGCCGCGCCCGTTCCTCATTCGGGTGCATCTCACGGAAAGGGTGGTTTTCTCGAGTGACAGTAAGATGAGATAAAAAATGCGCTGAGATTGCGAAGAGATTGTGGTCAGCCAGAAGGCTGGACGGAG
>CAMDJH010000221.1 GCA_945900455.1 Akkermansia muciniphila | reverse complement strand
ACCTCAACCGCAAGTGCAAGGGTGATGGTCCGCCGGGGTTCGAGGTCTTCTGGAAAGGCTATAGCCGCTTTTCCGACATGGTCGAAATCATCCGGCTCCAACGGTCCGCCAAACCCAGAAAGCGTTGAGACAAGCTCTGCGGCGATTTTCAGGGGCAAGCGCAGGGGTAGCTCGTCCCTCGCAACCCATGGGCTTTGGGTCGGAATCCCGTTGGGATTCGCAGGCAGATATATGGCGGCACCGTTGCTCTGCCACCTGCGAAAAAATGTCCAAACTCCAGTGAGCGACTTCAGTCGCTCACAAAGTTTCAATCCGCGCCCCGGACTCGGGTCCGGGGCGATTGCGGCCCTGCCAATGGGCACAACCGCAAAGTGTTACGGCAGGCTTTCCGCGAACCTCGCCATTCGTTGAGTGTCTGATTAGACTCAGATGTCAAAGACCGAAATACAATACTTGAGTTCATTGCCTCCAGAGGCAATCGCGAAACATCGGGGCTTTGCCCGGCACTTGGGGTTCGCGGAGGCGTGTTCACAAAATTAGGGGCTCACTCAAATCAATCGGTTTCGCTACTCCGTGGTGTTCCGTCCGTTGCACGGCGGTTTCATCAAGGAAGTAGAATCGGAGCGAGTCTTCGTCGACGTTGCATTCCATAAGGAGTCGGTTTCGCAGCATTACCCATTCTTTCTGTCCCACCTGGCACTCGAAAATCGACTTCTGCACACGAGTTCCGTAATCTGAACACGCCTCTGCCACCCGCCGCAGCCGGCGTCGGCCCGCCTTCTCGACGGTCGAAACATCGTAAGTGACCAGAATCAGCATGGGATTATTTTGGAACCAACGGCAGATATTCTGGCAGATCCCCGCGGAGGTAGCGCGCAAGAATCCGAGCCTGGATGAATGGCATCTGACCAATGCGCAGATTTTGGTCCAGCAGCGGGTGCTGCATGGATTCTTTCTTCCGTTCCTGATAGGCGGCGATGACCAGGCGGCGTCCCGCATCGGTGAATTCGACCGCGCCACCCTCCCGCTCCCGGAAGTGCTCCGGTCCAATCTGCCGTCGATTGATCAGCGTAATCGCCAGCCGGTCGGCGATCCAGGAGCGGAATTCCTCCATCAAATCGAGTGCCAGCGCCGGCCGATTCGCGCGTTCTGCGTGGAGGAAACCGACGAATGGATCGAGACCGACAGTCGTGAGCGCCGCGATGCAGTCGTGCCGCACAAGTGCATAG
Organism: Akkermansia muciniphila; assembly: GCA_945900455.1. Classification (GTDB taxonomy): domain Bacteria; phylum Verrucomicrobiota; class Verrucomicrobiia; order Limisphaerales; family UBA9464; genus SIBK01. The sequence continues at coordinate 9,331 of CAMDJH010000221.1, read as the reverse complement.
AGGAAACTTAGCAGACAGTTGATCCGATCGCGGGGCGGCCGCCGGGAACGACTGGTGAAGTCGAAGCTGTCACGCTGCTGCTTGAGGAAGTACCGGAAGACGTTGAAGTATTGCTGAGCGGCGAGCCCTTCGCTGCCGCGCAGGGCGTCGATCGCGCCGTCGTGCTCGAGATCGCTGACGGCGAGGCGGCCCAGGTCGTGCAATTGCCGCGCCAGGATGTCCGTCACTTCGGCTAAGGTGGATTGTTCCTGCGCGTTTTCGGTCTCGCGCGCGGCGCGCAGGAGGGAATTCCGGCTGTTTTGGATCTTGCCGGCGATGATCTGACGGGCCACGGCAGCGCATTTTGTCGGAATGTCCGCAGCGCGGAAATAAGCGCGACGCAGAGTGACGCTGGTATCGGCCACTCCGGTGACCCGGGCCTGGAGGTAGCCGCCCTCGCTGAGATAATTCACGGACACGCCATGCTCCCAGCAGAGGTCGAGAATGGGTGCCGTGAGCGTGATGCGTGGCCCGAAGGTGCAGACCGATTCGAGATGTGACCCCCTTGGTGATTTCGAAGCCGGGGAGGTCCGCATGCTCGTGGACAAGATCGCCGACGAGGGTGTGGACATTCGATCGGCGCAATCCCTCGACGACCTTCAGCCCCGCCCGCCGCGGGCAAAAGAGGAAGTCGTTGAGAAGGCTGAGAGGGATCGGGTCAATGCCTGGAGTAAGGTTACGTTGCCAGGAGGGATCGAAAGCCGGCTTCCGCGAAATGACGATCCGTAGTCAGAACGTCTTTTATTTTCAGTTCGCGCATGACCACGAAGCTGGTGCAGTCGGTGAAGGAATAGTCATGATCGGCGTGCTTGAAAAAAAAGGCTTTGGTCGTCGCGAATCGCTCCTCGCCGATCCAGATCAGCCGGAAGGCGTCACTACGATCCACGATTTCCATGAGCCTCAATGCTCCGTAGGTCCCGGCTCGCGCTCTAGCCAGAGTGATTGCTTCATCAATGATGTAGTCGGTCAGAACCAACACGACGCCGGATTTGAGCAGCCGAGAAACACATCGTTCGGCTGCCGACCAGGCTGGATCACGGTGGTCCGCGAGCGCATAGAGCCCCGAGGAATCGACAAAGACCTCACGCGCCATAGACGATACGGTCGATATCTTCGTTGTTAAGTTTACCGCCCGGGCCGTCGAACCCGAACTTGGCCAGGTTCAGCAGCGGATCATCCGCCGGCAGGCGGCGTTTGCGCCTCGGCACGGGAACGAGCTGTGCGACAGGTTTCCCGGCCCGGGCGATGGTGATGCGTCCACCTTTTTCAGCGCGAGCGACGAGTTGCGAGAGATGCGTCTTGGCGGCGTGAATGTTGATGACAGTTTCGAGCATGACCAGAGGTTAGCTAAGATGAGTGGACTAATCAAGCTGCCACATCACGAAGCGCGAGTGTGTTGCGCTGGGTGCGATCTTCGTCGGCCGGCAGTGGCACTGGGTTGCGTGGCGAGAGACGCGACTTCACTTCATTGCGGCGGAAGGCGAGGAAGCGGACAGGTCGCTTGACCGCGATGCGGCGAATTCGCCAGCGGAACTGCGGCTTGTAAAGGATCGCTTCGAGTAGGCCGCGCGCGGCGCTGGGCGTGATGACGGGGTAGCTCACGCGTTCGACTTTCATTTCTGGCCGATGAAGCAGGCGAGATCGCCCCAGGTGCGGAGGTGGATGGTCATAGTCAGTTCGAGGTGATGGCTTGAAATAAGACTCCTATTTGCGATCATACGTGCACGAAAGAAAAAATCATTTCAACAGATCCGGACATCATGGGGGGCACGCCATGTTTTGCGGGGACGCGCGTGCCGGTGCAGACACTCTTCGACTATCTTGAAGCGGGCGATTCGATTGACGAGTTTCTGGAAGGGTTTCCCGCGGTAAATCGGAAGCGAGTGATCGCGTTCCTCGAAACTGCCGCCGAACAAATGGTCGCAGCGGCCCGCTGACGTGAAATTGTTCTTGGACGAGTGCATTGGCAAAGTGGTCGTCATTGATTGAAGGCGTTCATTTCGACGTGGCCAAGTCCGAGGTCTTCGTCATAATTCGAGTTCCACACCCAGAAGTCCCAATCCTTCGCGGGTTGATAAATATAGCCCTTGGCCTGCGCGTCGCAGAACTCACTCTGGTAAAGGTTCACGGAGAATCGCTGGGCTTCGCGGCACTCGATGGCCATCAGGTGCCTCTGACGGTGCAGTTTCTCGGCGAGTTCCTCCCCGCGATTCTTTCCAGCCTGGTCCTTCCACTTCACGAGGACGGCGCGCGTCTCGTCGCCGATGAGGGAGCATTCTTCAGCGGCCTTGGGAAAGTCGAGTGCGTCGCAGGCCGCAAAGACTTTGTCGTCCTTCACCGACTGCGGACCAAGTAGCCCGTAGAGTTCCCGGAAATAGGCGGCGTAAAATTCTGGCAGATGCAAGCGGTCGGCAGCGTCTGGATGGCGGGTTAGAAACTCCACGGTCTTGGCAGTGGCAATTCGGTAAGCACCGGGCGGCGTCTTGAGTTCTTCCGGGCGGAAGACAATTACGGGACGCGGTTCAGCGGACTTCCGTTCCCGATTGCAGCGCCCCGCTGTTTGGATGATGGAATCAAGCGGGCCGAGGGCGCGAAAGGCGGTGGGGAAATCCACGTCTACTCCGGCTTCGATCAACTGGGTTGAAATGAGCCGGCAGGATAACCCATCACGCAGCCGTTGGCGGATCGTCTCCAGTCTCTCCCGACGATGCTGCGAACACAGACGCGACGATAAGTGGCACAGCCCATCTGGGGAGCACTCGCGGAGCAGCTTGAATAAGTTTCGTGCATCGGCGGTGGTATTGACCACGCACAAAGCTTGGGATTCGGTAGCCATCCGATGGGCGACATCTTCCCACGAGAGCTTGGTGTCACGTGCGGGCAGTTCAATCCGCGTGCGGCGAAGGGCTTCGGCGAGGGCTGATTCATCCGAGGCAATGGGCTTCGGATTCCAACCGTAGGGAAGGGCGGCTTCGGCGGCGGCGAAGGCTGGCTGCGTTGCCGTCATGAACACAGCCGTCACACCGTAGTCGCGCGTCAGAAGTTTCACGGCGGAAAGAAGCGATGGCACGAGATCGGAGGGCAGCGTCTGCACTTCATCGAACAGCACGACGGACCGGCCAATGTTGTGGAGCTTTCGGCAGGCGGACGGGCGATTGCTGAACAGGCTCTCAAACAACCGGACACTGGTGGTGACGACGAGTGGCGAGGCCCAGTTTTCCGCTGCCGGTCGGCGCGGTGAGCGTGAACAGTCCCGGAGGTTGAATCGCCGCGGCCAAACAATCATCGAGAAGCTTGCGGCGTCGCCGGTTCACGTCGCCGGCACTGGATAGGCTAGCCAAATGACGATGGAGAATTTCCAGTGCACGGACGGGTTGAAGGTTGGGAACCTGCCGCAGACTCGGAGCTCCCGGGTCGAAATGATTCTCCGTGTCGCGGAAGTCGGCATCCACGAGGCAGGAGAAGAGCAATCGGGTACGCAGGGCTTCAGAAAAAGGGTCACCGGGAGTTCGGGCTGGAACGTCTGGCAGGTCGAGTCCGTCCGCCGCTAGGCGTTGCAATAGTTCGCGCAGCGGCTCAACACATTTGCTGAAGTTTTCCCGTTCCGCGTCAGAGCGCATCTGGACAATAGTTTGTTTCAGACCGTTGCCATCCCTCGCTGGTATTCCGGTGTGATGACCGTCCACCGCGAAAGCGCTGTTGTGGAGGTGCAATTCGGCGGCGCAAGTGGCACCTGCCGCCCAGTGATTAATGCCATGAATGGAGGTTCCACGAATTGAAAGGAGGCTTTGCGTGACGGAACGGAGTTGTACAGATTGTGGTCATGCAGACAAAGATTGAGAAGTTCGGGCGGGGTTTCGGGCTCGTGGTGCAAAAGGAACTGCTGGACGCGTGCGGGTTTGAAACGGAGGGCACCGTCACGCTGATGGGCAAGACGCTGGTGGTGACGCCGCAGCCGCGCGAGGTACGCCAAGGATGGGAGGAAGCCATGCGCTCCATCTCGCAGGGAGAGTTGGACCGGGATTTCGTGGAGTTGGGCGCGTTGCGCAAGACGATGCGCACCTGGGACGACAAAAAATGGCAATGGCCCGAATCGGATGTCGATGAGATGGATAACGGCTCCATGACATTAATGCTTGGGTCTTAACGATCTGGGGAATGGAACAATTTGAAGTCGCAGAATGCGGTCCGGCCGGCTGAAGGTGAGAGCATTCTCCCGCTTCCGCTGTCGAGAACTCGAGGGACGGGCGTTTTCAAGAACGGTCGTGTCCCTCTCTTCTTCCACGGAAGATCGCAATGTTTGGTTCACGTTCATACGCGAACCATCGACAGGGGGGTACGACATCCGCAGACATACCCCTCGCATTAACGGTCGACCGAAAAACTGTACTCATAGCGCTTGCCCACCTTCAGAAACTTGAAGCCGGTCCGCGGGGCCCGCGATGACCATTCTCCCGTTATTGAATACCCGGGCGCATGGAGGTTTAGATGCAGGGGCTTGCCGTTGTATGGATTAATCGTCAATTCCGAAGCCTGAGCCAGATCCGTTACTGGCAACCCTTCCGGCAAGCGATTAGTCCGGGCTCGATATTCCTCGATCGATAAGGCGGTGCACGCGGCATGGATCATCGCCACACATTCCAATTCCATCTGCATCAAGCGGCTCGACATGTCCGGTCGGACCGTCGGTATGCCCATGAAAAGGCTCCTTTTCCGAGATCCCTGACCAGCACTCTCCAGAGCTATCATGGAGCCCGCCCGCTCGATCAACGGCAGCCTCCAGATCGTCAAGAGAGCCTCCTGATGCCGTAAGCTCTGCAGCCCTTCGACATAGTCCATTCCGGTCAACCGTTCGTACCGTCGATAAAGTTCCATCATCGGGACGATCCACACAGGGCCGCCCCGGAAAATCCGGTCTAAATCTTTGCGGTAGCCTGCGGTGTTTGAAGCAATTTCAGCCTGTTGGAATTGTTCCCAGGTCAGGTACTGTTCAAGAAATCGATCGTTCGCCCCGGCGACCAAGCCGGCGCGTAGTCGGGCGAGTCGGGCGGTTTCAATTGGACCGGCGGTGAGCACTCCTTCCAGACTTTCGAGTGCGGTGGGGATGATCTGCATCCGAAAGAGCTGACCGCTCCAACCCGGGTGATCCGCCAGGACTTCCGCCAAGCGCAGCATATCGAGAATGGCATCCGCCGCGGCATCGTGTCGCTCGGTAGCGCTTGCCAGAATGACCACACCTTTGAGAAGGAGTGCAAAGCGATCGAGCCGGTATGCTTCGGGCAATCCATGATCGGGGGCGGCGGCCAGCGTGTAATCGTATTGCACCCGCTTGCGGCGGAGGACCTGACGGAGCGTGTCCAACTCGATGGCAGAATCCGCGAGCCACGCCTCGATTTTTGCAACCTCATCCTTCTGAAGAGGCTGCGTGCGGAAATTCCGGTTCAGTTTTATCCCGCGCGGTCTCGTACTCGATCGGGATAAGCCGCTCGCACGGATCAATGTCGCGAGTCCTGCGACGACGTTGTCATCGGGAGCGGCCGTCGATATCCACCGGTCCGGGAGTTGACTTGGAAGGGGTTCTCCTCGGGCCCGAATTGCTTCCACCTGCTGTTCGAAAGCGATCCGCCGTGATCGCTGCTTCCACTGTGTCGAGGCGATGAGAGCGAGAATGAGAACTGCTGCAGCGGCCAGGAGATAGTTTCGTCTGCGGACTCGTGCCCAAGGCGCCCCTCTTGTGGCCGGCTGCAATGCTCGCCCGTGGACCGGTGCGACCGACGCGTCATCGTCTGCATCGGCGCCTGCGGCAAACGATTTCGAAGTTCTTGCCGGATGGCGCAGGGATGTCGCTTCGGTTGATTTCAGGCGAATGGATGAACTCGACGACTGCATTCCGGTGCCGCCGGGAGCGCTTGATATCAGGGCACCGACGCCTTCGGAAACGACGCAGCGCATGTACTTGAGAAATCGTGCCCGAGCCCATAGCCCCAGTGGGATGTCGATCGCAGCAACGAGTGCAACCCACAAGAACCCGATCCGACCGACCCTGTAATCCTGAAAACCCAATGCCGCAAGAGGCCCCGCGCCCGGCACCGCCACCAAGGGCAAGAACAACAGAATCGGAAGGAAGAAAATCCCCCGCATGCAGGCCTGAACGGAAGCATTTGCGGTGGGCTTAATTAGTCCGTACCAGAGCGCAAGCCATCGTACCGCCCAGATATCGAGACACAAGGTCACCAGGCACGTTACGAAGACAGTCATCACCTGTTCGCCTTCGGACAGCTGCCCGTTTCGACTCATGCGCGCTACCCATCCCAATTCGCCGGCCAGCAAGGCGATGATGGGGAGCATCAATTGATGGCGGTGGGATCGAAAATGCCCCCGTGCGATTTGGGGTGCATCCACCGGAGTTGAAAGAATCAGCTCGAGAGCGCCACTTCGCCGATCCTCCGCCATTTGATAGCAGGTCTCACTCACAATCCAGGCCTTGAAAACGGCGTGAACCGTTCCCAAGAATGCGGCTAGAAAAACCCACGGCCAGACGAATCCTGACATTCGAGATTCAACCACAATCGCGACCAGCGCCATCGCGAAAACAAAAATCCACCCATACGCTCGCTTACGCGCGTGTCGCAGGCAGAGCCACGTTATGGCATCCGAAGTCAGCAAGCGTCGACGTCGACACTCTCGCATCGCTCCACTCCCGTACGTCCAGCGATTGCTCAACTGCCAGATCCATTCTCCGAATCGGTTCCGAGCGATGCCGCCAGCCGCCTTGCGCGCGAAATGCGAGGCGAATCCGAGCAAGACTCCCGCGGTAAGCCAATGGCCCAGCATCCGGGTGCCAAAGTTGAACAGGCCACCTTGGCTCGCTGGTTTGGTTGCTTCATCGCGCAAGTATGGCAACGTCCATTGATCCAACGAGTCCGCCCAGGGCAGGGCCATTTCAAAACACCAGTGCACGGGATCATCCAGCGTTCCTGATCGCACATGCAACCCAAGCATTGTCGCGGCGCCGTGCAGAAGTTCGGTCACCGACAAAGTAATCACCAGAGCGGCGAATGCTGATTTCCGCTCATTCTGACTGAGGCTCGAACAGAACAGTCCAACCGAGCCGGAAAAAACCACTGCGGTAAGGCCGATGAGTGCGATTCGTCCGAGATCAGCAAGCGTCACTCCCCCCGCCAGCATTAATACAGAAAGCATCGGCACGAGCCCCATCACCGCGTACAGAATGGGTAGCAAGGCCGAAGTCAGTTTGCCGCCCACGACGTCCCAGCCCGTTAGATCGGTCAGGAACAGCAGCCCCAGTGTGCCTTCCCGGCGTTCGGAACTGATCGCATCCGCCGTGACGACCGCTCCAGCGACCAGGCAGTAGTAATAGATCCAGATACCAATGGATTGAAAGATCACCTTCCCGGACACGGGCAGAACCGCGCCCGTCATGAGAGTAAATAGGAACAACGACAGTCCCACCAAACCGAGTGCTGAGATCCACCAACGCACCCGTTGATTCCGACCACGGCGTGCGGCCGTGTACAATTCACGGCGGATGAGTGGCGCTGAGGTCATGGCAGATCAAACCCGCCCGGTGCATGAGAGCGTGCGGTGTGCCGTGCCGAGATCGGGTCGGCAGGCGTGGTTTTCCAACCGGGGGTCACGATCTCCAGATGACATGGGAACGCCCGGATGCCAGGGACAATAGGTGATCGGCGATTGATTTTCGGGCACAAGACGGATGGCTATTTGGAAGGTTTCCTGACCTATTATTACGAATATCATTTCCTTTATATCACCGGAATTGAGCACGTGGAATCGAAGTCGATTCAAGGCGCAAGTTTGATGAAACTTCAGTTCCATCCGGGGACCGACATGGCCGGTGCGATGTCGGAAACTGTCGCCTACGTGAATCGCGCTCGTACCATCGTCGTCAATCTGAAGCCGGACCGATTGAAGGCTCTCGGCATGTCGCCCGACGAAATTGTGCAGGCGAACACCATTAGTCTGTCCGGCAACATGAATCTCGGCGATCGTTCTCCGATTGTGCCGGTCAATGCCGTGGTGAAAAACATCAAGGATCTGGAGGCTGTCCCGCTCCGGGTCGGCAGCGCAGGAGCGGTATTCAAGTTATCCGATGCTGCCGGAATATTAGCCGAATCACGGATTGGTGGGTGCCTTCAGGCTCGACGACCTCCCCCTGTGCCGGGTTCGGGTCAAGGCAGCTTGGGGTTGTAATTGGGGACGGAGTTCTGATGCCAGTTGGCTGCCCACAAGCCGCGAATTTTCACCAACCCGGCATGGCCGTCGACGTAGCCAATATTGATCCCGCCCGAATGGCGGTCGATCGCGAACCGGGCCATGAATTGCCCTGTGGCATGGGGAAAAGTTCCACCGCCATAGCCGGAGCCTTTAAAGTCAATTGGAGCGCTGTCCTTGGAGTCCGGCCATGAGCCGACCCACACGGAATCGCCATAGATGGGCACATCGGCCGGGGCGATAGTCAGTTGGCTGAAATATTTTTCTTTCGGGAAATCATTGCGAAAATTGCCCAGGTTATCGAGCCAGAGATTCATTCCGTAACTGCCCTCCGCTTGCAGCGTTCGCCAAGTGGTCGTCGATGTTCCGTACCGGGATTCATCGATCCACGGTTTCACTTTCGGCAACTTGGTGCTGGGACAGATCATGATGCGCATCGAGCCCGAGACGTTGGCGTCCGGGTTGGTCTTATACGCCTGCGACGCGAGATAGGGCGCAATCTGGTGGAACCAGTACTCCCCAACCTGGCCCGACACCGGCGGAACGTGGTCTCCAAAATCCTCCGCATAAAAACGGGTTCCGAGCGCCATCTGACGCAAACCGCCCACACAAACGGTCGCACGAGACTTGGCCTTCGCCTTCGCCAGCGCCGGCAAGAGCATGCCGGCAAGAATGGCGATAATGGCGATGACAACGAGGAGTTCGATGAGAGTGAAGCCCCTGAACTCTTGGCCGCCATGCGTCAGGATTCCGTTCTGAGGAGGATTGCGATTCATAGGTGCACTCGTGCTTTGCCAACTTCAGGTCTCGACATTCGGGATCATCAACGCTAACCAAACTCGCGTGCAAGAGACTAATCTTTCGCCCACGCTAGCCGAACTGCTCGCGGTTCTGATCGAGAACAAAGGATCGGATTTGCACATTCAATCTGGCGAGGTGCCCATCGGTCGCATTAACGGGGAACTCGGCCGTTTTCAAATGCCGCCCTTGACCGAAAGCGACGTATTGCATTTGGTCCGGGAAATCCTTGGCAGCGACG
>CAMDJH010000220.1 GCA_945900455.1 Akkermansia muciniphila | reverse complement strand
CGGAAGACTTCGTGGCGGGAATTCATTCGTACCCACACCGAGGTCTTGGCTGCCGTGGATTTCTTCACCGCCGAAGTTTGGACCTCCGCCGGGCTGATCACGTATTACGTGAATCATTTCCACGCGGAGCGAAATCACCAAGGCAAGGGTAACGTAATCCTGTTTCCAGAGCCCGAGGATCGGATCGGTGAAATGTCGGGGGATATACAGACTCGCGAACGCCTCGGCGGCCTCTTGAACTTTTATTACCGAGATGCCGCATGAGTTTTTTGACCATACGGGATTCACGCTTATGTAATGATGGGCAACCATTTCTCCGTTATTGATAGAACGTGGAAAGCGAAGTCAGCGACTGGCAGCGCTTCAAGAACCGCCGCCAGGTGGGCAGCTACGCCGGGTTGACGGGTGGAGTCAGCGCTTCGGGCGGAAGCTCGGCGGATTTGAGCATTACCAAAGTGGGCAATCGGCGTTTGCGCACCGAGTTGGTGGAGTTGGCGTAGCGCCTGGTTCTCTTCCAACCCCAGTATTATCTTGTCCAGAAATGGAAGCACGTGTTGCTCAATCCCAAGGCCCACGTGCGGGCACGCAAACGCGCCATTGTCGCGTTCGCCCGGCAACTGCTCATTGATCTTTGGCGCTGGAAAACAGGCCGTCGCACGCCGGAGCAACTGGGCTGGATCATGACGGAGGCCTGAAGCTCTCCAGCCGGTACTCCATCAACCTCTGGAGCTTCCATGACTTTCCGGAAAACGGCGCGTGACCCGTCTCGGGGAATTACATAGAAGGCCCCGACAGAAAGCAGCGAAGGAGACCGGCCTCGGCTAAGGCCGCCCGGTTTCCTTCGTTTGCATCGTCTATAGCAACTAACAGCTGACACAAGGAAGAAGATCCACTATGAAAACCGTACGGTTTTCAGACCGGCACTTTCACACGGTTTTCGCCTCGGCCTCCGCAAAACCCCTAACATGTCGGACTTGCGCACGCCGAAGCGGGCTCAAGCCCGTGCGCCCGGGGTGGAAAAAGTTGAGAAGGGGGGAAAAGTTGAGAAAGCTGGAAATAAAACGTGCGGCCGAACGTCCAAAGAGCATAGGGTGGAGTGGAAGCCAGCGCGTTTCAGAGGGTCAGTTTAGCATGTCGACCAACCGAAAATCAAGCGTAGCGGGAATTTGCCCCGGACCAATTCAGCGCCGGGAATTCCTGCGGATTGGCCTGTCCGGGTTCGCGAGCCTGTCGCTGCCGGGATTACTCCAGTTGCGCGCGCACGCGGCCGCAGAAAAGCCGAAACCCAAAACCGCAGTCATTCTGGTCTGGTTGCGCGGCGGCTTGTCCCATCTCGAGACCTACGACACCAAACCCGATGCCCCCAGCGAAATCCGGGGCATTTACAATCCCATTTCCACTTGCGTCCCCGGCTTGCGCATCGGTGAACTGCTCCCGCGCCACGCAAAAATCGCCGACAAATTCACTCTGCTCCGTTCCATGACCCACACCGGCGGCGGCCATCCGGCCGGCTCGCTGCAAATGCTCACCGGCGATCCCGACGCGGCAGACAAACCCAAGCCGGTGTTCCCGGACTGGATGACGGTGGCGAACTATTTGCGCGCCGATCGCAACCGTCCCCTCCCCAATTACGTAGGGGTCAATCCCATCACGAATTACGACAATTTCACGATCGCCGGCTCGGCTTACCTTAGCCCGAGCTATGGACCGTTCGCCGTCACTGGTGACCCTAGCGACCCGCACTTTGAAGTGCCCTACATCGGCTTCAAGGACCAGGCGCAGGCGGATCGGATGAATGATCGCGTCCGGCTCAAGCAAAGCCTCGACCGCCTGGCGCGGGCCGTGGACCAGTCCGGCACGATGCGCGCCATGGACGATTTTGAGACGCAGGCCTTAGGTCTTTTGACCAGTCCGGCGGCGCGGGAAGCGTTTGATTTGAACCGGGAACCGGATCGCATCCGCGACCGTTACGGCCGCAACCAATGGGGCCAGCAATGTTTGATGGCGCGCCGGCTGGTCGAGGCCGGGGTGGAAATCATTACCACGGAACTGAGCGGCCCCCTGTGTGGGCGGGTGCAAAATTGGGACGACCACGCGGTTAACCAGCATATTTTCGACGCGTATAAATTCCGGATGCCGAATTTTGACCAGGCGGTCTCGGCGCTCATCGAGGATCTATATGCCCGCGGCTTGGACAAGCGTGTGCTGGTGATTGTCTCGGGCGAATTCGGACGCACCCCGCGCGTCACGCAAGTGGCCAGCAGCGGCGGTGGCGTGGCCAGCGCGCCGGCGGGCACGGTTCAACCCGGTCGCGATCACTGGCCCAACGCGTTCTCCAATCTCTGGGCCGGTGGCGGTATCCAGACGGGCGGCGTGATCGGGGCGACGGATAAGTTCGGTGAAAATGTCGCAGAACGGCCGTGTAGCCCCGGCGATTTTCTAGCAACGATCTATCGCCACCTGGGCATTGAAGCCGGGCAAATCACGATCCCGGACTTCTCGGGCCGGCCCAATGCCATCCTGCCCCGCGGCGCCCCGATTCCCGAGTTGCAGGGAGCGACCTAGCCATCGGGACGGGTCCTGAGAGGAACCGCGCGCGTAGGGTCAAAAAACTCGAACCTACCAATATTCAACGATTTACAGGGCGATGAGGAGATTGCTCCCAGGCCGTTGGCTCGGTTAAGTCTCTTCGATGAATTGGAAACGAATGCTGACGACCATCTCCGGTTCGGTTGATCAGGAACTCCTCCTGCGCATCGAGTATCTGGTGACGGAGAACCGGATTCTCAAGAACCAGATCAAAGGGCGGTTACAGCTCACGGACCCGGAGCGAATCCGCTTGGCCGAGATCGGCCAGCGTCTCGGCATGAAAGCCCTGGAGGAAGTAGGAACAGACAAAAGACCTGTCCCTTTATCCCGACAATTTCGGTCGCCCCGGTGATGCCGGCGGCGGCGCGAATTATGTGCTCAAGCTGCGGTCGTTGCATGACGGTAGCGTTGCTTCAAGTCCCAAACCTCCTGCGCGATCAAGACGCCGGCAAAGGGCGAATTCTGGCGGAGGCGATGCGCTTCCTCACTCTCGGAACTCAGGAGCTGGCAAATCTCCTCCAGCGGATGATGCAAAATCTCGTGCCATTCGGCATAGCAACGGAGCAGTGCGGGGGCGCCGGCGTTCAGACGAGACCAGCGGGCCAGATTCTCGTGGGCGAGTTGAAGTAAATCCGGCCGCTGGCGCAGGCGCGCGGCGGTGCAGCGGCCCAGTTCAAGACTAATTTCGCCAATCAACTCGTGACTCACTCTGCCAACCTAGCCGGGCGGCTTGCCGAGGTCAACGCGACCACCACCCATTTGCTGAAACGGACGGCTAACCGGGTGCGCGTCGAACCCGAAACGCTGAACATCCAGAACCTGTGGGCTGGGAAGATCGCGAGGCCTATCACAGTTTCCGAGATTAAATATTGAACCTGTCACTTTTTATATTAGTCGTGGAGCCATCTTGCTTGGCGTTGCCCAAGACCCATGAGGGAGCAACACCTTGCTGAATCAAGTTGGTGTTCCGCGAGTAGTTTGGTGCGAGCGCATCGTCGTTATTGTGCGCGTAACTGAGGAAGGCTTTCTGAAGCTGCCTTAGGTTGTTGAGGCAAACGGTGGATTTAGATTTATTCTTGGCAGAGGTAAGCGCGGGCAAAAGCAGCGAAGCCAAAAGCGCGATGATGGCGATGACGACGAGCAGTTCAACGAGAGTGAAGGCGCAAACGAGCGGACGCTTGTCGTTTTGGAGTGCGACGACGGAGTCCTCGGAGTCGCCACTTTCGATTGGGAAGTGCAGCTTGAATCGACGCGCCGAAACGTTCGGCGTACCCAAGCCAAAGCGGTGAATCGCTTCGCTCGTCACCGCAGTCCAAAGCGCGTTGCGCGCGGCAGGATACCTACTGAAAACAGGCTTCCTCATATTACTCGTTTCACTTTATCGGTTCGAACGGCGAGAGGAACTCACCGGAAATGATTTCGCGTTCGGCGCCTGGAATTTTCCAAGCCACTTCAAGATGGCTGGAATTAGTTGCGGTCTTCTCTATCGCTTGAATGAAATAGCGCCGTCCCGCGACGAGTCGGACTTCGGGAGATTGCGGCATTTGGTATCGATATCCTGGCTTTGGCGGAGCCCATCCCCGTGGCAATCCGCCAACGGCGGCCGCAATGCGCACTTTACCAACGGGATGTTCATCAGGACTAAGCCAAAGAGTACCATAGCTGCCGCTTGCGATCCAGAATGTGTAGTCGCCCGTGACCGGTGGATGGATATAGCCGATTAAGCGGCAGGCATAGTTGTTTGTCTGAATGACGGGCGTCTCGAAAGTGTTGAGCATGTTGCGGTGTGCGGGCCGGTTTGGATAGTCCGCATGGTCAAGCAAGTCGTTCACTTCGCCGCCGGGAATGCCCGTCCAGATTTCGCGCAGGATGCTGCCCGTCTGAGGCAGCGCGGCCAGCTTCGTGTTGAATGCGGCGATGGCGGAGTGGCCCGCTGTTACCGTCACCGCCTCCCCATCGCTCGTGGTGGTGAAACGGACTTTGCCCTCGCTGACATCCAGACGCGTCCTATTGTTCGTCGCGGTCAGTGTGAATCGAGTTCCCAGCACGCGCGCTTCAGCCTGGGGTGTCTTGACGAGCATCGGATGAAACCAGCGTTGCCGCGCGACGATGGCGTCGATCATTCCTTCGCGCAGTTCGAGCTGTTTGCCGCCATTCGAAGTCAGAAGTTTGAGGACACTATTCGGTTCGAGTTCGATCCGCGTTGCTTCGCGGCCGTAAGCGATGACGGTCTTCGTGTCGCTGCCTGTGCGGATCACATCGTTGGCTTGCAGGCGCAGGCCGGCCACAGCCGCAATCGCCTCCTGACCGCGTAGAATCTCGATTCGACCACCAGCGACGGGCGCCAGTTCCGGGACGCCTTCGGTGCGCAGGAAGCCGGGCAGGGCGAGAATGGCGAGCAGCACCAAGGCGGTTGCGACAATCCAGCGGGGCGACGGAAGCCATCGCGCGATCCATTCGGTGAATTGCCAGGTGCGGCTGTCCAGACTCGACCCTCGCTCCTTGACCGAGCGACGAAGTCGTTGCTGAGTTTCGTGAACGAATTCCAGCCGGTCGGTCTCGGCGACGATCCGCGTGCGACACGCATCGGCGAAGGCTGTGGCCGAGCGTTCAGCGCGGGTTTGTTGTGAGTAGAGGTCCCACAGCACGAGGTGTTTCGAGAGTTCGACGCGGGCGTCCGGGTTCTGGCGCAACCACTCGATCAACTCGACGCTCTGCGCGGGTGTCAATTCGTCGTCGAGCACGCGGGCGAGCAGTGATTTGAAATGTTCGGCGTTCATCGCCAGGCCACTTTGGTTTCGACGCAGTGTTTAACCCCGGCCCGGATCCGCATGAGGCTCTGTCGGATCGCCTCCGGGCTCAGCGAGAAAATCCGAGACAACGCGGACGCGTTCTCGTTGGCTTCATAGCGCCTCTCGAGCAACGCGCGGCTGCGCTCCGGCAGTTGAGCGATGCAATCGTTCATCGCTTGAATCAATTCCTGGCTTTCGACCGCTTCCGCCATCTCGGCCACATTCTGGTTCTCGACGAGGTAATCCGTCAGTGGGCCGTCGAGGATTCGCGCCCGGCGCGCGTCTTTGCGTCGCTCGTTGGCGACAAGATTGCGCGCGATGCCGCGCAGCCATTTGCCGAAGTTTTTGGCGGTGTCGAACTGGTGGCGTTTCTCGAAGGCGACGACGAAGGTTTCCTGGGCGAGGTCGTCGACCCAGTCCGTCTCGACTCCGAGGGCGCGGATGAACGCGCGCAGGCCGGCTTGATGTTCGTGGACCAACTCGGAAAAGGCGCCGAGATTATCGGGATCGAGAGGCGTCATAATCGTCCGAGTGGAGTACGATTCGAGTTCACACCTGATATTGTCGCCGCCGTGCCAAGTGTGACACGGAGAATCACGCCGAGTGGAGTTTTAACGTGAAGGCGCAAAGAAAGAGTTCCGGTGCCTTGGCGTTGAATAGGAACCATAGGTCATTGGCCCAGGTCCCAGGTTCATGGCTCCTAATTTGTATTCCATCCGTCTGCTATCTGTGGCCCAATTACGGCGTTTCCGTGTCTGTTCCCAGCTCCAACTCGAGTCTTCCGCCGACTGGCGGTCCGGAATTCACAACCACGCATTGGAGTCTTGTCGTGGCGGCGGGCGATCACGGCTCGTCGCGAGCCACCGAAGCCTTGGAACAAATTTGCCGCGCTTATTGGTATCCTCTTTACGCCTACGTGCGCCGCGCCGGGCGCCCGGTCGAGGACGCGCAGGACCTGACCCAGCAATTCTTCGCGCGCCTGCTCGAGCAGAACTACTTCGCTTTGGCCAGTCGCGAACGCGGCCGGTTCCGCTCCTTCCTCCTGGCGTCGCTGAAAAATTTTCTCGCCAACGAATATCGTCGTGAGATCCGCCTCAAGCGCGGTGGCGGTCAGGCATTGGTGTGGCTGGACGGCGCGAGCGCCGAGCAGCGCTTTGCCGCCGAACCGGTCGACGCGTCCACTCCCGAAACACTCTTCGACCAACGCTGGGCGCTCACGCTTCTTGAAGGTGCGTTGCACCGCCTCCGCGAAGAATACGCCTCGAACGGGCGCGGGCCGTTGTTCGATCTGTTGAAAAGTTACGTCTGGGGCGAGAAGAACGCGGCCTCTTACGCGGATGTCGCCGCCCAATTGGATCTCACGGAGGAAGCCATCAAGAAAGCGGTGCAACGCATGCGCCAGCGTTTTCGCGATCTGCTCCGCGCGGAAATCGGGCAAACGGTGACGACGGTCAGCGAAGTCGAGGAGGAACTTCGATACCTGATTCAAGTGCTCCGCCGCTGAGGGCGCAACGACGCGAGTATTCACGGCCGTTTTGAATTCACGGGGAGAAATCCGCAATTGGCCGCAAAGAGCACGAAGAGACAAAAAACCGGATCGCCGTTTCATCTCAAACTCCGGAGTTTAAACCGCGGATAACACGGATATAGCGGATGATCAGTGGGATATTGCCCCATGAATTCAAAGCGGCCGTGAATGAAGTGTTTGGCGAAGATTTTCCGTCCCTTTCTCCTTTCTTCGTTGTAGTACGGGGTAGAATGCCGGGCGTCTTCGACAACAATCCTATGAACACCCTGCGTACCTGCGGCAAATGCGGCGAGACGGTCGGCCCGCTCGCGCCCGACAATCTGTGCGTCCACTGCCTCCTCGACACCGCCGCCGATATCGAACTCGACTCGGCACAAATCTCCAGCGTTTACCGCAACCAAGCGGATGTACCTCCACCCCGATCCGGCGAACAGACAACCGCGCCTATCCGCTTCGGCGACTACGAGTTGTTGGAGGAAATAGCGCGTGGCGGCATCGGTGTCGTTTACAAGGCGCGGCAAATCAGTCTCGACCGCATCGTCGCGATCAAGATGCTGTTGTTCGGCCCGCTCGCCGGCCGCGACGTCGTTCAGCGCTTTCGCGCGGAAGCGTCGACCGCGGCCAGTTTGCAGCACCCGAACATCGTCGCGATCCACGAAGTTGGCGTCCACCAGGATCAGCATTTCCTGGTGATGGACTTCATCGAGGGCAGGAGCCTCGCCAAGCTGGCCGCCGAGCAGCCGCTTTCGGCGACGCGGGTGGCGAGTTGCGTCAGGACAATCGCCGAGGCGGTTCACTACGCGCACGAGCGCGGCATCCTTCATCGAGACCTTAAGCCATCGAACGTGCTCATCGACGCGAACGATCAGCCGCGCGTGACCGACTTCGGACTGGCCAAGCGGTTCGGATTCGACACGAGCCTGACATCGAGCGGCCAGATCCTCGGTTCGCCGAGCTACATGCCGCCGGAACAAATCGGCATGAGCGGCAGCCAACCTAAGAAAGGTCATTCTGAGAAGGTCGAACTCGAAGGTCCGAGTTCCGAAACTGAATGGAGCCACGTCGCCACGGCAGCGCCGAAGGCCAAGGTGGGCCGCTACAGCGACGTGTATGGCCTCGGCGCAATCCTGTATCATCTGCTGACGGGCCGTCCGCCCTTCGTCGGCGAAACGCTCACCGCGACGTTGCATCAGGTCGAGAACGCGGAACCGCTGTCGCCGCGACTGCTGAATCCGTCCGTGCCTGTCGACCTCGAGACCATCTGCCTGAAATGTCTCGAGAAAGAACCGCACCGCCGTTACCAGACCGCCCAGGAACTAGCCGGCGAACTGGGCCATTTCCTCGATGACAAGCCAATCCAGGCCAGGCCCGCCTCCAGCGCCGAGCGCTTCTGGCGCTGGTGCAGGCGCAAGCCCGCGCTGGCCACGCTCGGCGGCGTTGCCATGCTGCTCTTCCTCGTCGTGGCGATTGGCGCGCCGGTCGCCGTGTTTCGAACGAACCGCTCTCGAGCCGAAGCGGAGCTAGCACGGGCCGGAGCCGAGCAAGACCGATCCGAAGCCGAGCGTGCGCGATCCGAAGCCGTGTGGAATTTGTACACCACCGACATGAAGGCCGCATCGCAGGCAGTGCGGGATGGCGCCGTCGGGTACGCGCGCGAACTGCTAATCCGTCATCGCCCGAAACCAGGGGCCGTCGATCTGCGTGGATTCGAGTGGCGCTATCTTTGGAAAGTCACAAGGCAAAACGAAGTGGTGCGAACTCTGGCGGGGTTGCCGTTGGGGGTTGATACCTACTTCAGCCCAAGACTCGAGAAGGTGGGAGACACACTTTACAACGCCGAATACAGATTGTGTGAACTGCGCAACAAAAGCGAACTGCGGGCCTGGAACATAACTAACTGGAGCCCATTGGAGTTGCGGTTGCCGTCGAATCCCGTCTACGACCGTTGGTTTTGGCGCCCGGAACAACAAACGGCCTTGGCCGCGGACGATGCCAATCGCACCCTTACGTTGCATCGACTGCCGGGTTTCCAGAAAGATCGGGTCCTGCAATTACAGGGTATTGCCACACGTTGCGCCATTAGCCCGGATTGCCGGCTGCTCGCCGTGTGCATTGAAGACGGCGACAGGCAGCAATTGTCGATTTGGGATTTGCTAAAGAACGAAAAACGCACGGTGCTCCGTGAATACGCCGCGCGAGTTGTTCAACTCGAATTTTCGAAAGACGGCAAGGTCCTGGCGGTTTCTTCCGCTGATGGCGCGGTCGGACTCTGGGATGTCACCACCTCGCAGCCACTTCCGGGTCCACGGAAGAGCGAGGCATTCAAACCTTTCGTTCGCTTCGCGCCTTCCGGCAACCGGCTGTCCTTTGAAAATCCGTCGGGTACGCTTCAGGTGTGGGATCCGGTTTCGGGCGAGTCCTCCTTGAAGGATCTGGGCGTCATACGCTTTTGGGGATTCTCTCCGGACGGCGAGCTTTTGGCCGTGATATCGGAGGACGTCGTCCGGCTCTTTGATCTGAAATCAAATCGGAGAGTGGGTGAACTTCACGGGCGTCAATCGGGCCTCACCTCGCTGGTATTCTCGCCGGACGGCACGCTACTCGCCACAGCCGGCATGGACCGCACTGCGAGGCTGTGGGACGTCAAGCGTGAGCGCGAACTGGCGACGCTCGGTGGACATGACGATTCTGTTTACGGTGTGGCCTTCTCGGCGGATGGCGGGCGACTCGTCACGATCGGCGCCAACGGTGTGGCAAAGGTGTGGGATGTTCCGGCAGTGCTGGAAAGAAACCTGCTCATTAGGAATTCAGCCGGTAATGGCTGGCTTCGGATGTCAGCCGATGAACGCCTGCTAGCTTCGGCGGATAATGAGGGCACGATTCACATTTGGGATCGGTTGAATCGCACTCAAATCCACTCGCTCCAGACCGGCTCGCTAGGAGAGCTCGTCGGCCTGACCTTCGATCCGCAAGGCCATCGGCTCGCTTGGGCGTCGCGCACCACCCTTGGCCTGTTCGATCTCCGATCGGGACAGACCAACACGATCCCGATCGACGGCAACCAGGGCATGTTCGTTGGAATCGGTTTTTCACCGGCTAACCAGGAGGTCATGTTCAGCAGTCGCACGAACGTCATGCTCTGCGACTTGCCGTCCATGCGGTTGCGTCCGTTCGCCCTTTGCCAAGAGGAAGTGTACTCGATCGCCTACTCGCCCGACGGCACTCTGCTCGCCTTTGGACATCAGGGCGGCGCCGTTTCGCTGTGGGATCGGAAGAGCGGTCGCAATCTCTCCACGACGAACCAGGCTCATGCGGAATGGACGGCAACGGTCGAGTTTTCGCGGGACGGAAAGTGGCTGGCGAGTTGCGGCACACTGAGCATCAACCTTTGGCGCGTCCAGCGCGATGGGCTGACGTTCAGCAAGACTCTGCGTGGTCACGCCGGCTATGTGCCCTCCATCGCCTTTTCACCCGATGGCACGCGCCTGGTCTCCGGCAGCGGCGATTACACCGTTAAACTTTGGGACACCGCCGAAGGGATCGAGCTAGGGACGCTCCACGGTCATCACTGCCGGGTCAGCGGCGTTGTTTTTTCGAAGGACGGCCGTCGTATTTTCTCCACCGGAGGGGACTGTGACGTGCGCGTATGGGAAGCCCCGCCGCTCGCCGAGATCGATCTCCC
>CAMDJH010000219.1 GCA_945900455.1 Akkermansia muciniphila | reverse complement strand
ACCAAAGTCGCGCCCTTGCATTCTGCTCGGCAGCACCATTGGCCGCGGAGCGTTTCAGAAATCGAAATCAGAGTCCCGGGAAAAATGAAGAATTCTTCCGTTCAACAATCGCTGACTCGAAAACCACCGTTTCCGTGAGATGCACCCCTGACGGGCGCCCGCCTCACAAATCCCTTGTCACTGCCGATTGAACGGGGCAGCTTGACCCTGTGTCATAGAATTGGACGAACCAAATTTCCCTAACCGCAGAGTGTTGCTAAACCAAATGCCCTTGAGCCTGAACCACAGCACACGTTTCCCCGGAGAGTTCAATACTCGATCGGCGGGCTGCACTACCCTTACCCTTATGGGACGGGTGTTCGCGACTCTCTGCGCGTTTGCCCTGGTTTCAACGAGCATCCGTGCCGTGGCTGCAAGTCCTGTCAGACAACACTGGACGTTCGAGCCCGTGAGAAAGCCCGCTCTTCCCGTCCTCGCCGGCCGTGTCGAGCCGACGCAAACCGACATCGACCGATTTATCGTCGCGGCGCTTCAGACTCGCGGTTTGTCCCTGTCAGCACCACTTCCTCGATGGCAATGGATTCGTCGGGCGACCTTTGATCTCACCGGGCTCCCACCCACTTGGGAAGAGGTTCGCGCATTCGAGGAGGATGCGTCGGCGGACGCGAAGGAAAAGGTTCTCGATCGCTTGTTGAACTCGACGCGCTACGGTGAGCGTTGGGGGCGACACTGGCTGGATCTCGCGCGTTACGCGGACACGCTTGGCGGAAGTGCCATTGGATTCAGCCGATTCCCGTTCTCCTACACGTATCGGGACTATGTCATTCGTTCCTTCAACGCGGATTTGCCGTATGACCGCTTCGTTACAGAACAATTGGCGGCAGATCAGCTGGCACTGAGCGAAAACGATCCGGCGCTGGCAGGACTTGGGCTGCTGACGGTCGGGATGCAATACCGAAACCGACATGATGTGATCGACGACCAGATCGATGTCATTTCACGAGGATTGATGGGTTTGACGGTCGCGTGCGCGCGTTGCCACAACCACAAATTCGATCCAATCTCCACGGAGGATTACTACGCACTCTACGCCACCTTTGCTGCCAGCCGGGCTCCCGAGTTGCTGCCGGTCATTGGCACGCCGAAGAATGATGAACCGCAGCGCAATTATCAACGTGAGTTGGCGCGTCTTCAGGAGAGTCATGACGCCATGGCGAGCGAACAGAATGACGTGATGCGCAGCCGTCTGCGGATGCAGGTCGGCTTGTATCTGCGCGAGCTCGCAAAAGGAGTGCCGGAGCAGGATCTTTCCACGGCTTTCCTGTCGTATCGCACGGATGATACCCGGCCTCTCGTACTGAATCGTTGGCGGAATTACCTCAAGAAAATGCCCGACAACGATCCGGTATTCGGGCAGTGGGTCCGACTCTCGCGGATACCTCCGACTGGATTTGCCACCGCTTGCTCGAACTTGATCCAGAGTTTCGAAAAGGAGAACGGAGATCCCGCAAAATTTAAGGATCCCCATCTACTCGCCGCGCAGGCACCCGTGTGGAATCCGCGAGTAGTCGAAGCGATTACCAAGAAGTCGCCACAATCATTGATCGACGTTGCGGATGCTTACGGGGATCTCTTTGCCAACGTGCATCAGGCTTGGTTGAAAAGTCTGCAGACGGCATCCGCTGAAGCCGCCACTGCCGCCGAGATCATTCCCGACGAGGACCCGCGGCATTTGGAGATCAATAGTCCGATCAATCGCCAACTTCGTCGCCACCTTTACGGTGAAAACACTCCAACCGCAGTTCCTGATGATTTGGCGGTGCATCTCTTGAACCGGACGGTGAATGACAATTTGTCCGGGCGACGCGGGGCGATTCACGATCTCCATCTGAACTCTCCGGGGTCGCCGGCGCGAGCCATGGCGCTGCAAGAGGAATCGTCACCGGAATCGTTTCATGTCCTGAGGCGCGGGAACCCACTCGACCGCGGGGCGGTTGTTCCTGCGCGGTTTCTGACCGTGCTCGATTCGACAAATACCGCGCCGTTTCCCGACGGTCACCGCCGTTTGGGGCTGGCGCGAAAAGTCGTATCGCCGGATAACCCCCTGACCCGACGCGTTCTCGTGAACTGGGTGTGGCAACATCATTTTGGACAAGGCTTCATGAAAACTCCCGACGACTGGGGAACCCGAGCAAGCAAGCCGACCCATCCCGAATTATTGGACTACCTAGCCTCGGTGTTCGCCGAAGATCGATGGTCTCTCAAGAAACTGCATCGCCGCATCATGCTGTCCTCGGTCTATGCGCAGGGCGCGATCGAAGATGCGCGGTCACGCCAGGCCGACCCCGAAAACGAACTTCTCTGGCGGATGCCCCGTCATCGGCTGGAGTTGGAGGCGATGCTAGACTCGTTGTTGGCGGTGTCCGGAGAATTGGATCCCGCCGTGGGCGGAAAGCCGTACGATCGCGATACCAATCCTCCCGTGCTGCGCCGTAGCGTCTATGCGTTCGTGAACCGGGATATTGTCTCCAATCTTTCAAGCACCTTTGACGCAGCGAATCCAAGCTCGTGCACCGCGCGTCGTCCGGATACCACCGTGCCACAGCAAGCGCTGTTCGCAATGAATTCGGAATTTATCCAGGACCGTGCGACGGCACTGGCTGCACGGGTTGGCCAGATTGCGGGTGACGACGATGTCCGACGAATTCGCGAGTTGTATCGGCGCGTGTACTCGCGCGAACCCCAGGCGACTGAACAGGAGCGCGTTCTTCGCTTCGTACGCGACCCCGCCCAATCGTCCGCGATCGCCGCGTGGCAACAGGTCGCGCACACGCTGCTCGCTGCGAACGAATTTGCTTTCGTGGATTAAATCCGATGAATACTTGCTTTCCATCCTCACGACGAGAATTCCTCAAACGATGCGGCATGGGATTTGGTTCACTGGCGCTGGCGGACCTGATGTGCCAACCGGCCCGCGCCGGCGACATCACGACGCATTTCGCGCCGCGCGCCAAGCGGGTGATCCATGTATTCCTGAACGGAGGCATGTCGCAGGTTGATACGTTTGATCCGAAACCTGAACTGACGAAACGTGGCGGGCAGATGCTGCCCTACGAGAACTTGCAGACCGAGCGCAAGACAGGGGTGGCGTTGCCATCGCCGTTCACATTCCGGAACCATGGAGAGAGCGGGATTCCCATCAGCGATTTGTTCCCCCATTTGTCGCGCTGTGCCGATGACTTGGCGGTGATCCGGTCGATGCATGTCGAACTACCCAGCCATGAACTGTCGCTGATGTTGATGAACACCGGTGATCAGCGGTCCGTGCGTCCAAGCATGGGTTCATGGCTCACCTGGGGCATGGGTTCCGAGAATCAGAACCTGCCTGGATTTGTCGCGTTATGTCCCGGGGGAATGCCAGTCGGAGGCGCAGCGAACTGGCGTTCTGCGTTTCTTCCGGGAGCCTATCAGGGTGTTCACGTGGACACATCCCAGGCCGATCCGCGCAAACTGATTGACCATATTAGGAATGGGCGACTGACCGCTAATGCTCAGCGGAACCAATTCGAACTGCTGAGGGAATTAAACGCACAGCATTCGTCGTCGCGCCCAGGGGAAGCGGCGTTGGAGTCGCGGATCCGATCCTTTGAACTTGCCTACCGAATGCAGATGGAGGCGACCGACGCGCTCGATGTGGATCAAGAACCGGCGCACATCCGGAAGGCCTATGGTGAAGGGCCCCAAAATCGACAGCTCCTGATGGCCCGGCGACTGGTGGAGCGGGGTGTTCGGTTCGTCCAAACGTGGCACGGCAACCTGCAACCGTGGGACAGCCACTCGAACATTCGCACAGAGCATCGAAAGGTGGCAAATGAGTGCGATCAAGGCTTGGCGGCGCTGATAATGGATCTCAAACAGCGCGGCCTGCTGGACACGACCCTAATCTTGTGTACCGGGGAGTTCGGCCGCACGCCTTCCGTCGAAATGGGACAGAACGGCTCCGGCGCCGCCCAGGGACGCGATCACAATCATTGGGGATTTTCTTTGTGGCTGGCCGGGGGTGGCATCAAGGGCGGAACCGTCTATGGCGCGACGGATGAGTTCGGATTTCGCGCGGTTGAGAATCCTGTTTCCGTGCATGACTTGCACGCCACAATGCTGCAACTGCTGGGCTATGATCACGAACGGCTCACCTATCGCTACGCGGGTCGTGACTTCCGGTTGACCGATGTATACGGCCGTGTCGTTCGCGATATTATTGCCTGAGTTTCGAGCGGTGTGATTCCGCTGTTTCCGAAATCAGCGCGATTCTAAACCATATTCCGACGTCGAAACCGATCCGGAACGCGAATGGAAATTCCGGCGCGCCGATGTTTCGATCTGCCATTGTAGCCTTGCCCGCTGGCGGACGAACTCCTGAATCGCACACTGCCGTGAAAGAATTCACCTATCACTCAGACATTGGGCTTCCGCGCCCGCGCGACGAAGTCTTCGCGTTCTTCGCCGACGCCCACAACCTTCAGGCCATCACACCTCCTTGGGTGCGGTTTGACGTACTCACGCCGGCGCCAATCCCGATGCGCCCGGGCACGCTCATCGACTACCGCATCCGCGAGAGGGTTGATTTGTCCTCGGAATGCACCTCCCGGTGGGCCGATCCGGCGGTCCTGCTTGTATCCCACGCGGGCGTCAGTTATCACGATCAAACGAATAATCGTTCGTGCGCATCAGGATGCGCCCCGGCACCAACACCAACCGAGTGAACGAGGCATGGCCGTCGGCAAAGGTCATGTTCCACCGGTGATCACCGAACGCGGTGTGGGTGTAATGCTCCTTCGGCGCCGGCACCCCATTCCACGGTGGATAGAAAGAGCCCGCCTCACCCATGATGACGAACCGAGCCGGGTTTCGAACTTGTGTCTCCCGGCAACTATTTCCCTCAGAATTAATTGTCAGCGTGTTCCACTCCACGAGGCCGGTGTTCGCCGCGTAGGAAGATCCAGCAATCGAGTACATGGCGGTCTTGGCTGGCTCCCTCGGACAGCGCGATATTTCAACGCGGTCACCGGACCGGTTGATGCCGAGGTAGGGATTGAGCAACCGCCTCGATGAATCCACCAGCGCCCATAAAGGATCACTACCTCCCCACCCAACCCAGGCAAACTGGGTGCTGATCGGCATTCCATTCGTTCCGATCAAGACTCGGCCAGGAAAGCGGCCGTCGAAATCGGCTCGATAGAGCAACGAGCCCAGACCGATCTGACGCAAATTGCTCAAACACTTAGTTCGGCCGGCCCTCTCCTTCGCCTTCGACAGCGCCGGCAAGAGCATCGAGGCCAAAATGGCGATGATGGCGATAACGACGAGCAGTTCGATCAAAGTGAACGCCGTGACCGTTCGACGGGCGGGAATCAGGGACGACGGATGTTGCATAATAAACTGAGCCGAATGAGGACAACTCCACTGAACTACCACCCCTAGCGCCTCAAGAATTGTACTCCACGCCTGGAAAGCAAGGATCATTTAGATTACATAAAGTGACAGGTTCAATATATTAAATATTTTTATGACTTGATAAGTCGCTGTCGTTTAATTCGAGTCAAGAGCCATGGTGCTCTCCCAAGACTTGATCATGAAACAAATCCAATCGGCCGTGTCGCTCATCGCCCTCTTGCTGGTGTGTTGCTGCACGCTCTTCCCGCGCACTCACGCTCAGGGAAATCCGCCCGTACGTGAACGCGGCCCGGGCTCGGATGGACCGCCCCCTTTTGGCCCCGGTGGTCCGGGCCCTGGCGGATTTGGGGGCATGATGCAGCCGGCGACCCAAGTGATGAAGCAGTTCGATAAGGACGGTGACGGCCACCTCAACTCGGCGGAACGCAGTGCCGCGCGCGAGTTCTTGCAGAAGGAGCGAGCCGAGGGTCGGGGTCGGCGTGGCTTTCGGCCGCCCGGAGGCGGCGGAGGCCCAGGTGGATTTGGAGGGCAGCGTGGAAACCAGGATGTGCCCAAGCCCGGCGTTAAGCTTTCGCCTCGAGATGTAAAATCGTTCCCGGATGCGCCGCTGTACGATCCGCAAACGCTTCGGACGTTCTTTCTCGAATTCGAACACGCGGATTGGGAGAAGGAACTCGCTGATTTTCACGACACGGACGTCGAGGTGCCGGCCAAGCTGGTTGTGGACGGCAAGGTATATCCCGACGTCGGCGTCCATTTTCGCGGTATGTCTTCGTACGGAATGGTCGGCGAAGGGCACAAGCGTTCGCTGAATCTGACCCTGGATTTTATTCACAAGAACCAAAACGTTGGCGGGTATCGCACTCTGAATTTGCTCAACGCCCATGAGGACCCGACGTTTCTGCGGCCCATCCTTTTTCTCGATATCGCCCGAGCCTATTTGCCCGCGGCCAAGGCCAATTTCGTGCGCGTCGCAATCAACGGTGAAAGCTGGGGAATCTACGAAAACGTCGAGCAGTTTAACAAGGACTTCGTGAAGGAATGGTTTGGCACCACCCAGGGTGCGCGTTGGAAAGTGCGCGGCAATCCCGGCGGCCAGGGACGCCTTACGTACCTTGGCGACGACCCGGCGGTCTATAAAGGCATCTACACAATCAAGACGAAGGATGATCCGAAGGTCTGGGCATCGTTCATCACTCTGTGCAAAGTTCTCAACGAAACGCCACCGGATAAACTTGAGGAGGCACTGAGTCCCCTACTCGATATCGACGGCGCGTTGCGGTTCATTGCCCTCGACAACGCGCTGGTCAACAACGACGGCTATTGGATTCGAACCAGCGACTACAGCATTTATCAGGATGTGAAGGGGCGCTTTCACATCCTTCCCGCGGACGTGAACGAGACGTTCGTCAAGCCCGGCGGGCCTGGATTTGGTGGCCGAGGACCCGGTGGCGGTCCCGGACGGTTCGGGCCGGGGATGATGGTGGCTTCGCGGATGATGGCACAAGGCGACAAAGACGCGGATCAGAAACTCACCAAGGCCGAGTTGAGCGCGCTGGCCGATGTTTGGTTTGACAAACTCGACACGGACAAGGCGGGCAAGTTGAGCCTGGAGCGGTTCGCCGATGGATTGGGAGACGTGCTGCCGGCGCCGGCAGGATTTGGTCCTCCGGGCGGTGGTCGCGGATTCGGCCCCGGACGATTCATCGGCCCGGATCTTTTCGCCGCCGTGGATGCAAACAAGGACGGGTCTCTGACCCGCCCCGAGATTAAAGGCACATTTGAGAAGTGGCTTTCCGATTGGGACTCCGACAAGAGCGGATCGTTGAACGAAGAGGAGCTGCGCACCGGGCTCTCGGCGGCGCTTCCACCGCCAAATCCCAACCGGCCCGGCGGAAGCTTTGGTGGCCCGGGAGGTCCAGGAGGTCCGGGCGGGCCCGGCTTTCGAAACATGCCGCCGATAAAGGGAGTCGAACTCGATCCCTTGGTGGCTGCACAGGACCCAAACAAGCCCCTTATCTCGAAACTGTTGGCAGTTCCCTCGCTTCGAACGCGCTATCTCCGCCACGTTCGCGACATCGCAGACAAATCGCTTGATTGGAGTAAACTTGGCCCCATCGCCGAACGGTATCACGCGCTGATCGCAGCCGATGTGAAGGCGGACACCCGCAAGCTGGATTCCACGGAGGATTTCGAAAAGGGACTTACTCAGGACATCGAAGGCGGAGGCATCGAACCTTTCGGCGGCGGGACGATTAGTTTGAAGAACTTCGCGAACCAGCGCCGGAAATATTTGCTTGAATACCCGGAGATAAAAAAGCTCGGCTTATAGGAATTTAGGGGTCAGAGCGAGAACTCAACCTCGATTCCCTGCTGTCGCCGGCCTTTCTCGAAGCCAGGCCGTGCGCGTAGTTTCAGAAGATTCGAGCGGCAGTAGGCCAGCCATTCGTCATTCGACATCCGCGAGCGGTGGGAGCGGTGCCCGCTCCAGTCCGGAAACTCGAGCTCGAGGCCACTGCCGCAAGTCGGGGGCAAGTCACCTTTTTCGCATCGAGCGAGGGATACGTTTTATAGGGACTGCAAATTTTACAGGCGCACCTTGGATGGATGAGGAACGACTCGACGATTAGGGTTTTGGGCGAATTTCGTCGAAACTCGGCAGAACGCCTACGGGAACCATGGTGAATACTTCGGGATGCTGTTCGGCCAACCGCATGATGTCGGCGGTATCCTTTGTGCGTTTGCTGGCGCGCCGCGCAGGATCGGTGGCAGCCCAGAGTTTACCCTGGATGACATCCGCGAGAGACGCGACGGGCAATGGCACGCCAAAAACAGTGGCAGCGATAGCGCGCGATGGGAAAGCACCATAGCGGGAATTGATAGTGATCTGGATCCGCAGACGACTGCCCGGGAGCGTGGCATTGATGGAGTGAGGAAATTCCTCGACGATGAATCCAGCCGAGCGAAATGCCCCAGTCGCTCCTGTCCCGGTCGTGATGGCAAAGTCCGCATCCAACGTCACCATGGGCTCCGCATAGTGATTTACGGCGAGTCCGCCAATGAGGCAAAACGGCTGGCCGCAGGCTCGCAACGCTTGCACGGCGAGCGCGAGGTCATTGGGGCTGCCGGTGAGCGCTGCAAAGAATTCAGCTTCTGACATAGGAGGTGACAGGTCGGTAGAGGATCGGGCCGTCGGCAGCCCGAATCGTTACTTGTAAGCCACCGCTGCACTGGATGGGCCAGCCAGGTGGATGACTTCGAAACGCTTGAATCCGACTTCGCCGCACCATTTGCGGAAGTCGGCGCTGGTATAATCGAAGGCATCGCCGAATTCGATGAGCATGTTCAGGGACATGAGCAGTCCCTGGACGTTCTCGCGCCGCGCGTCGTCGATGAGCGCTTCAATGGCCACCAGCGCGCCGCCGGGGGGCAATGCATCGTAAGCCGCGCGGATGAGGTGCATCTTCTTCTCCAGGTTCCAATCGTGGAGAATCATGCCCATCGTGATGACGTCCGCCCTCGGCAATGGGTCCTTGAAGAAATCGCCGGACACGGTGTTCACGCGGCCCGTCAAGCCGGCAGCGGCTATGTGCTTCGTTGCGATCGGCGCAACGGCTGGCAGATCGAAGCTCGTGCATCGGAGATGCGGATGTTTCTTCGCGGCTTCAATGCAAAGCAGGCCGGTCGCGCCGCCGACATCGCAAAGCGACTTGTATGGGGAGAAATCGAACTTGCCGGCGAAGGCTTCGAAATTGATGCGTGAGAGGCCGGTCATTGCACTCAGGAATTGCTCCAGCCTGGGCAGTTCCTCGTAAAGCTCCTCGAACATGCCTTTCTGTCCATGCTTGATCTCGTTTTGGGGTTTGCCCGTGCGGAGGGCTTCGGGCAGGTCGTGCCAGAACTTGAAGAGCCGCGCGTTGAGCATGACGAGAATGCCGCCGACGTAGCGCGGGCTGTTCTGGTCGAGAAACAGCGCGCCTTCCGGCGTGTTGAAATACTTCGACTGCGGGCCGTCGCCCTCACGATCGAGAAATTTCATCGCGACGAGCGCGTCGAAAAAGTCCGCGATGGCGCGCGGATGCAGATTTAATTCCGCGCCGAGTTCCGCACCGGTGAGGCGGCGACCGGCAAGTTTGGTGAACACGCCGAATTCAACCGCGGTGAGCAAAACTTTGGACGACCAAAACGAGAATGCAGTTTGAAGGATCGCCGATGGATCAAGTTGATTAGGCAGCACGGTGAATTCTGGCCCGGCGTGATTTTGTGGGCAAGACCACAATGCATTCAATCCATTCAACGTTCTCGGTCGCGCCCCATCGAAGTGGAACCTTCTTCGCGGGGGGAATTCCCCTGCCCCGTCGACCCACGAAACTCCGGCCAGTCGTGCGCGCACAGGGTGAGTCCGGCCACGTTCGCCAAAGCAATAAGGCACCTTGAAGCGGCGAGGATCAGGGACCGTTTCTTTTGAAGCGGGAGCATCAGCCGCGATCTTAAGCTTCCATCGGCCCAGGCCAAGCCTCATTTCGCCTCAAACTGCCTACCGATCATGCCCGTCCCGCGATCCTGTCGTCTCGCAGAGGCCGCTGCTCACGGCGTTTAAGAGCCTATTATACCACTACACGGGCCATGCCGGCATACGCTTCGCGTCCGAAGAGACTAATAAGACAACGGATTAAACTCAGCGGCGACCTCTACACTACACCGGTCGTGACTGCCAATAGAGCGGCAAATTAAACATCAACCGTAGACTCGTGCCGCAAGAGGCCGCTCGCCGCATCGGACCAGATCACCTTGAAGTCCACGCCGTCGCCCACGAGTCAACGAGTTGCTCGACCTCCTCATGGCTTTTGGAGCGGCTTGCGGCAATGTCGGCGCGTCCCCGCCGGATGGACGCCATGATGTGCAACTCCTCTGTAATCTCCTCAAGCGAAGCGGCTTCCGGGAGCCTGTTTAGGGCGTCGATTACGGCTTGCTTATCGGTCATCAAAGCAGGCTACCTCTTCACGGTTCCGAAGGCAAGATGCGCGTCGCAGCCCAAATCCGCGGATAAAGGAGAGGAGAACCGCGGATGAACACGGATTGACGCGGATAGAAAGGGCATGGAATCTGCGTCTATCGGCGTTTATCCGTGGTTCTCATTCCTCAATAGTCGCTGGCGACAAATTCAATTCTCAAGGCAAG
>CAMDJH010000218.1 GCA_945900455.1 Akkermansia muciniphila | reverse complement strand
TCATGGCGATGCGAGTTTTTTGATGCCACCGGTCGCAGAGTCTGTCTGGGCCATTGCCCTCAAGAGATACAGCACTGCGGGAGCCGTTTCCTCCTCCCTAAGTCCATGCAATATGATGGCGCCGCCATAGCCACTGTCGCGGAGCAATCCGAGATAGCTGGGCCACTCGACGATCCCCCGACCCGGACCGCGTCCATCGGCCTGGAGCTCGGGGCCCAGTTCCTTTGCGTGGGCGAGGGTAATCGAATCGCCCAAGAGACCGAAGGCGGAAGCCATGATTTCGGCCTGCCGATTTTGGTCTCCGGGACGGAGCAAATTGGCCGGATCCATGACGACGCGCATCCTCGGAGAGTTGGTTTCGTCGAGGAGACGCCGGCAGGTGCGGGCGGAGTCCACGACATTGCCGGGCTCCGGTTCTATACCGAGGAAGATTCCGGAGGATTCGGTCGCAGTGAGGGCGGCATCGATTCCGTTGCGAAGATCCCTCCAGGCGGCTGGCGATGCGTTGTCGGGATGCGCTCGCCACATGTCCTCGGCATCGCGTGTGCCGGTGCAAAGAGTCAGTACGGGGCAATGCAGGAAGTTTGCCGCTTCGGCGAGAACGGGGAGCCGGTCGAGGCCGTGCCGTCGAACCTCTGGATCGGGGTGGATGAGGTTGAACGTGGCGGAAATGGCAGCGACGCGAAGCGCGTGCCGTAGGCTGAGCGCCCGAAGTTCCTCCAGTAAAGCTGGTTGGATTCGATCCGGGAGTGTCGGCAGGTCGCAGCAGGAAAAATTGAACTGAATCGACCGCAGGCCGAGCGCCGCGATCGTCTCAAACATCGCCGCCGGAGTAGATCGTGGAAATGTCTTGGCAAAGATTCCTAGTGAGCAGCCGGGGGGGGCGGTAAACGGAGCGGTCATGAATCAGGGACGGTTGTCAGAATCATCGAAAACACAGACTAGATGCCCCCGGTGACGTCAGCGAGCCGCACCGCTTCGCCGCTAACCGTCGAACGGGAGATGGCGACAAGAGCCCGCATGGCAGCCGTGCCGTCGGCGGCTGTTGCCCCGAGGGGAGCGGCACCGTTCAGGATTACGTCGGCGAAATGTTCGAGTTGGAGCTTATACGTGAAGGCGTCTTCGCCTAGAACGCGACGGTACTGGCGGTCACGCGTTGAGAAACACTCCACGTGGGCCGCTTTGTGATACCAGGGCAGTAGGACCCGGCCCTGGACACTGCCAAATTCGCCCTGGATCTGGAAACCCTCTTCGAAATCGCCGCGGATCGGAATCGTGAGATCGAGGTGACCGAGACCGCCATGGGCGAAGTCCACCTCGACGAACCAGCAGAAGGCACCGAATTGTTCGCGAAGCCGCGCCCGCACGCGGACGATTTCTCCGCCGAGCCAGCGAGCCGTGTCCACAAGGTGACTGGCGTGGGTGAGGATGAAATAAGTTGCCTTGTTTGCCTTGGGATTTCCGGGGGGACGGACCGCATTCACACTGAGCTCGACCTCCGGTTGTAGGTTATCGGTCATGGTATAGCGGTATACGCTGTCCCAATACCACGCCTTAAAGGACAGGGGAGTCCCCATTTCATCGCGAACAAAACGGTGAGCCGAGGCAATTCCGGGATCGAACCTCCGGTTGTTGCCCACCTGGAGG
This sequence comes from Akkermansia muciniphila, assembly GCA_945900455.1. Taxonomy (GTDB): domain Bacteria; phylum Verrucomicrobiota; class Verrucomicrobiia; order Limisphaerales; family UBA9464; genus SIBK01. The sequence continues at coordinate 8,998 of CAMDJH010000218.1, read as the reverse complement.
TGGAGGCCCGTCTCGCCCACCAAACCGGCCAATTTCTGACACTCCTCGACCGTTACTCCGAGCGGTTTCTCGATTAAAACGTGTTTGCCCGCTGCGATCGCGTCGAGCGCAAGGGGGACGTGAAACGCGTCTGCCACGCCGATCAGCACCGCTTCGACCTCTGGATCGGCGAGCAGTTCCCGGTGATCGCGATACACGCGATGGGGGCGATGCAGGACGGCCATTCGCTCCCGCAGATCGTCCGCACGATCGCAGATCGCATAGAGATCGATATTGCGAGCCTTCCGGGCGGCCTCGAAGTGGGCGATTTGGGATATGGGACCGCAGCCAAGGATGCCGAGACGGAGGCGGCGCGGGTCTTTATGCAGAGGCATGCGAGGAATAAACGATTTTGTTGATTGTGAAAAGTGCTGTCGTCTTTAAGCGAAAGCGGTGTCAGGAAATACGCCGTGCGAGCCAGATTGCACAATCGGTTTTTAATCGGCACTAGGGATAGGGATGCACGGCTAGGGATGGGAATCGCGCTTGTCCAGATTCGGGTAGCGTTGGAGAAGGGCGGTCGTGAGTGCTTGGAGTCCGGTCCGCTTGGCAATTTCGAGCAACGCCGGGGCGTGTTCCGTCGGCGTCGCGTTGGTCAGATCACCCTGACGGTGGATCGCGATCGCCTGCCGCATGGCTTCGGCACCGAGCAGGGGATCGGGATTGCCGGCGGCATTCTTAATCGAGTTAATGGCAGACCCACTCAGGAAGAGCACGTACGGCTCCAATTTTCGAGCCTCCACATCGGCGAGGTTGAGCCCGATATTGCCTTGGTCGAGCGCACCGGCCCGCACGATGGTGGTGGGCCGGATTCCGGGAAGTGGAGAGGTGAGAGCGTGTTCACTCGCCAGCCATTCCTGCCCATACGGTTTGAGAAATGGCGCACCGGGGCGAACCGGTGCCGTCTGGCGGAAATCAATCCCGTCGAGCCGGGCGAGAAGATCGATAACTTCGCGATAGATGGCACGAGTCTTGACTCCGATCCCCGCGTTGTGTCCGTAAAGGAACGGAGGCTGTGCATCCTTGCGCGTTGCTTCCCGGACCATTCGCACGGTGCCCCCGGCGAAACTTTCACTGAACATCAGTCCGGTGGCGCCGGCCGCACGGACGGCTTTCACGGTCTCCAAAATCTCATGAGGGGCTCCCGAGATGTGCGGTGCAAAAATTAACCCGCGCCCGCCCCGTTGGTCCTTTCGGCGACGGATCGCCTCCACCGCACATTTTGTTCGCTCCCGGACGGGCGAGTAGGCAAGTCGTGGATATAGGTTTTCGTCCTCCTTCACGAAACAAAAGAGAGGGCACGATGCGACCTCTTCGACCAGGCGACCGACGTGGTCGGGGGTGATGCCCGCCGTCGGTTTAAGGATCGTCCCGAAGAGGGGTTCCTTTTCGAAGTGAGTGAATTCGCGGACGCCCAACGGCCCATGGGCCGGTCCGGGAAAGGTGCGCACAACGCTATCCGGGAGTTGCAAAGCCACGAGCCGGGAATCCTGATTTTCATACACGTCGAACAGGATGGCCCCGGCCACGGTGTGCAAAAGGTCGCAGGACGAGAGGCCGCCGTCCTCATTGAGCAACATCTTGAGCGGGAATGCAATGTGCAGCAGACCACAACGGTTGGTGGAGTCCCAGGTGTCGATCCCCGCGATCGTGCCGGTGCATTGCTCGATCAAGGAACCGGGTGCAATGTCATGGGTTCCAGAGGTGGCATGGTAGCTGATCTCGTGCCCGGCGTGTTGCAGGTCCCACGTCCGGAGGCGAAGGAAATACGTGGCCACCACGTGATCCTCCATCCGCGGAGGCCGGACGGCGCTTAGACGTTCCGTGATGAGGGTCCGGAGTATTTCTTCCCGGGCGTCGCAGTCGTGGTCGAGTGCCGCACGAGTTTTAGGAGCAAGGGTCAACATGAGGGCAGAAAGTAACCAGAGAGCGAATGCCTGCCCAGAAAAGTTCCATGAAATCCTGGCGTCCCGTCGGTTCTTCCCAGTTGTCGGCGATGAATTGTCCGACCGGAAGCCTGCTCCGGCATGCGGGCGTTTAACGGGCACCATTCGACACAATGAATACAGCACAAAATGCAGCACAACGTCCGGTTTACGAAATCCGCATTGGCCTGACCAAAGCCGCAATCTGGCGAAACTCGAACGATCAGCAGCGGTCGTGGTTTTCCGTCAGCTTCAATCGATCCTACAAGTCGGGAACCGAATGGAAATCGACGGCCAATTTCGGCTTGGGAGATCTCCTGGAACTCGCCAAGCTGGCGGACATGGCGCACTCCTGGATCCTGGAGAATCAGCGGGAGGACTCGACAGCCCACCTGGCAGAAACGGAAACCCAATCCGAGCTGAATTCGGCTCCGAAGCTGCCGTCCGTTACCCCGACGGTTCCGCCGAGCCGGTCCGCGCCAATGAAACCGGTCCCAAGCGGCCGGAGGTGAAGGGGTTGCCAAAAAGCCAGGCCACGCTTCGTGCACGTCGTCAGGCTCATGAAGCCGACCAGGAGTTGGCCGTTGCCGCCCTCTGGTACTGGTATGAAGAACGGCAGCCCGGCCTCGGCGACGACTTCCTCGACGCTCTCATCGTTGCCAAATCCCCTCCACTTCTTGGCTTACAAAAATGAAAGGACGCGTCCTGCCGCAGGTATGGAAAGCCAACTTCTTGCTTTCAATTCCCCCGACCGCTCGTCGTAGTGCCAAAGGCTAACTCCAGCAGCCATGAGGATTCTCACCATCTTCGTCTTTATTCTGCTCACTGTCCGCGTCGGATTATGGGGTGCGACGCCGGTGGCTAGCACCCTCGTCCTGGCTGGCTCGGAAGGCGTTCAATTAAGCTGGAACGTCATTCCTGGTCGCACGTATCTGATTCAGAGCACAACCAACCTGTCGGCACCCTGGCACAGGTTCATTTGCTTGCACTCGGCGAAAGGCACTGGGGGCTCCCATTGCCTCTTCCCCGGGGTTGCCAAAAGCCAGGCCACACTCGCCGGCGTGGAGAAAAAAGCGACGTACCACAGCAGGCTCCACAGTTGCGTTATCCACAGACCTCAGTAAAACCCCGAAAATCGGATAGTGCGAAGCCGGCGCACAGAAGCGCGTCATCGCGTGGCAGGTCGCGCGGGAGATGAACTCACGGTTCGGTTTGGAAATGCCGTGCTTAGAAATGCCGCTGACAAGTTTTGAGAAAACGCTTAGATTCTCGCGGTCTGCATGAAACAACGCGCTCAAATCCGCAACGCTGCCAAAGCCAAACGCTGGGCGCTTCGTTTGTCGATCCGCGTCGGAAAAGTTCTGGCCGCGCATCCCCACGCCGATCCCGACAATGTCCGTCATACTTTGATATTGCTGGAGCAACCGCCTTTGGAGCGGCTCCAAAGGAGCTTAATCCGTGGCCGCGCCACTGCCATTTTCAGAAAGTGAACTTCGCCTGTTGCGCGTTTTACTGAAGCGCAAGGTGCGGTTCATGGTCGTCGGGCTTTCCGCCGCCACGCTTCAAGGCGCGCCCGTTGTCACCCAAGACGTTGACCTTTGGTTTGAAAATCTCGGCGAACAGAAAATTTCCAGCGCTTTGCAAGAAGTCGGCGCGGCGTATGTTCCGCCCAGCAATTTCAACCCGCCGATGCTCGCCGGCTCGGGCGCGGAGCTTTTCGACATCGTTTTGCGCATGGATGGCCTGGGAACATTCGCCGCCGAAATTAAAAACTGCGTGGAAATTTCACTGGGCCGGCAAAAACTAAAAGTGCTTTCACTGGAGCGGATTCTTGCCAGCAAAATCGCCGCGAACCGCCCGAAGGACAAGCTGACGATTCCCGTTCTGCGCGATGCGCTGGCCGCGACACAATCGGTAAAACGCCGCGCAAAGAAAAAAGGAAAAAGGGACAGGTGATTGATCACTCTGCTGGAGCCGCAGCACTTTTGGGAGCGCAGTCTACAAACGGGGTAAAATAATTCGCCCATTCCGGATTGCAACTGCCACTTAGACTCTTGCGAGGATGCTGAAATAGTCGTGGGACCGGGATAAAGCGGATAAAGGGACGGGTGATTGATCACTCTGGGACTGGGAAGAACCGCAGATGGACACGGATAGACGCGGATAGAATGAAGCCGTTGCCTTTGACCTTTGGAGTGAGCCCCTGGACGTTTCCCAAGTGACGGGTATCAGCGTCTATCGGCGTTCATCCGCGGTTCCAACTCCGGTTTCCGTGTGGGGATAAAGGGTGGCCGCAGTGGCCGGGGAGGGGTCACTTAGATTTCACGCGATCGGTCCAGTGGCTGTCCCCGCGGAGACGATGATTTTAAGCGAATCCGGAGTGGGGTGGGCCGCGAGTTCGATCGCCGCTGCGGTTTGTTCCAAACCAAACTCGTGGGTGATGAGAGGCCGGACATCGAATTGCCGGCTAAAAACAAGACGGGCCACCGTTGATTGCAATGTGACGTCTGCCGAATAGCTGCCCAGGAGTGGTTTTTCGTCGACACAAACCTGGGAAAGATCCAGCGCCGTGGTTTGACCGCGGACGGTATGTGCGAAGAGTTGGAGTGTTCCACCGCCACGGAGTGCTGTCTGCGCTTGGCGGAGCGGGGCATCGGCGGCCACCGTAAGGATGGATGCGTCCAAGCCACGTCCGCGCGTGGCGCGATGCAACTGCTCGGAGAGGTCCGGGTCCGCAGCGTTCAGCACCCGCCACGCTCCGAAGCGCCGTCCGAGAGAACGTCGTTCGGGTATCAAATCCGTGGCGATCACCTGCATTCCTGCAAGGGTCAATAATCGGGTGAACATGAGGCCGATTGGGCCTTGGCCGACCACGAGCACGGTGTCGTTTCCGAGCAGGGAAAGTTGTCGGACCGCCTTGAGGACGGTGTTGATGGGCTCCAGCATGGCTCCTTCCACGAAATCGTTGCGGCGTGGAATCTTGACCACGCCGGCGAGCACGAACGGCATGACCCGAACATACTCGGCGAACCCTCCTCCAGCCGGCTCAAATCCGGCGGTAATGCCCGTCCGCTTATAGGTCGTGCATTGAGCAAAGGCCTTGTGGCGGCAGAAATGGCACTTCTGACACGGGACATGGTGATGGAGCGCGACGCGATCTCCGACGTATAAGTTTCGCACGAGCGCCCCCGTCTTGACGATCGTTCCGGCGGTTTCATGTCCAAAGATCCGCGGCGGCGGCACGGTACCGTATTGGATCTTTTTGATATCAGTGGGGCAGACGCCACAGGCGGCGACCCGGACTAACAAATCCCCGGATCGAATGCTCGGGAGGGGCACGGTTTCGAGGCGCAGGTCCCCTTTTCCCCGGTACACCACGGCACGCATGGTTTTCGGAAGGGGCATGTGACGGCTATTCTCCGCCACCGAGATAGGCTTCCTGCACATCGGGATTAATGCGGAGGGCTGCGGCATCGTCCGTGAGAATGATCCGGCCGGTTTCGAGGACGTACCCGCGGTGGGAGATTTCCAGGGCTAGATTGGCATTTTGTTCCACCAGGAGGATGGTCAAGCCGCGAGTACGGTTCAGGGCCACAATCTGTTCAAAGATGGATTTGACCAGCAAGGGGGCGATGCCCAGGGACGGTTCATCGAGGAGGAGGCACTGTGGCTGGCTCATGAGAGCCCGGGCGATGGCCAGCATTTGCTGTTCGCCGCCGCTGAGAGTTCCGGCGAGTTGGGAGGTGCGTTCCTTGAGACGGGGAAAAAGAGTGAGGACGAAGTCCAGCTCTTCGGCGACTCGCTTCCGGTTGTGTTGCAGATAGGCACCCAGCCGCAAATTCTCGTCGACGGTGAGATTGGCGAAGACCAATCGTCCCTCGGGGCAATGGGACAGGCCGCGCGCGACGAGTTCATGGGCTGGCACACCGGTGACGTCCATTCCGCGGTACAGTACCTGGCCGGACCGTGGCCGGATCAGCCCGGAGATCGCTCGCAGAGTCGTAGACTTCCCGGCGCCATTGCCGCCGATGAGGGTGACGATTTCTCCTGCGTTAACCGTCAGGGAGATTCCGTGGAGAGCGGTGATCGCACCATACGCGACGGTGAGATTCCGGATCTCGAGCATCGGTGTGGACTCGGCGGCGGTAGGATTAATGGTTGACCTCCTTCCCAAGATAGGCGGCGACGACGGCCGGGTGCTGGCGGATCTCGGCCGGGGTGCCTTCGGCAATCTTGCGGCCATATTCGAGAACGTGGATCCGTTCGCAGATTCCCATCACGACCTTCATGTCGTGTTCCACCAGGAGAATGGACAGGCGGAATTTCTCGCGGATGAATCGAATCAGTTTCATGAGCTCGACCTTTTCGGCGGGGTTCATCCCGGCCGCGGGTTCATCGAGGAGCAACAGCTTGGGGCGGGTGGCGAGGGCCCGGACAATTTCGAGCCGCCGCTGGTCGCCGTAAGGCAGGCTTTTGGCCGGTTCATCCTGGACCCGTGCAAGCTGGAATATATCAAGAAGAGCCCGAGTCTGATCGATGATATCCCGTTCCTCGGCGCGAAATTTTCTGCCGCGAGTCAGTGAATGCGCCGTGCTTTGGGTGACATGCAGATGAAACGCGACGCGAACGTTGTCGAAGACGGATAAGCTCGGGAAAAGGCGGATATTTTGAAACGTGCGGGCGATCCCCCGTTCGGTGATGGCGAACGGTTTCAGTCCGGTGACCGGTCTATTCTCGAAGTGGATGGCTCCCTCGGTGGGCGCATACACTCCCGTGATCATATTGAACACGGTGGTTTTTCCGGCGCCATTCGGTCCGATAAGGCCGGTCAATTCGTTTTCCCCGAGAGACGCGCTCACGGACGAGACCGCGGTCAGACCCCCGAAGCGGATCGTCACGTTGTCGAGGTGCAGCAGACGGCCTGGTTGCGCGCTGGTAGAATTCATCCGGGGCTTGCCTTACGGGCGGACTTCCAAGTGAACAAACCCTGAGGTCGGGTCAGCATGAGCAGAATGAGCAGCGCGGAGTAGACAATCATCCGTTTGTCACCGAAATCTCGAAGTTTTTCGGAAAGCACCGTGAGCAGCACGGCGGCGATCACCACGCCCACATGCCGGCCCATCCCGCCGAGGATGACCATGACCACAATTTCAATGCTCTTGTTGAAATCGAATCCAGCCGGGCTGATGTAGCCCTTGAGATGTGCGTACAGGCCTCCGGCAATTCCGGCGAAAAACGCGCCGGTGACAAAGGCAATAATCTTATAGCGAGTGGTGTTCAGGCCCATGGCCTCGGCGGCAATCTCGTCATCCGCCACCGCGAGAAATCCGCGTCCCAAGGTCGAATTTACCAGGGCCCACGCCGCATAAATCGTGATGGCGGCGGCTCCGAAGCTCCAGAAGAACGTGGTGTAGGAAGGGATCCCCACCATGCCGCGGGATCCTCCGAGGGATTCGATATTTTGGAGGATAACCTTGATGATTTCTCCAAAGCCCAGCGTGACAATGGCGAGGTAGTCGCCCTTCAGCCGGAGGGAGGGTGCCCCGACCGCCAGACCAACGAAGGCAGCCGCTAATCCGCCGGCGAACAGAACAAATGGGAAGAGCACGGCGGGGGAAACGCCGGCGGCGGCGATCCAGGCTTTGCCGGGTCCGGTGGTCAGCGTGCCCGCGGCATAGGCCCCAACGGCCATAAACCCGGCGTGCCCGAGTGAAAACTGGCCGGTGAACCCGTTGATCAGATTGAGACTGACCGCGAGGATAATATTGATGCCGATCCCAAGAACGACATCGAGGATGTAGTCATCGATTCTCGATGAAAACGCGGAGATAATACCTGCGGTGGCCAGGCTGATCAGGAGCACAATCTGGGATCGAGGCAGCATGGAGCATCAGTCTGCAATTCCTGCCGGCCGGGAGGACGGCGGCTGCGGGCAACGGTGGCGGGGGTGAGGCATCATACTTTATCCGAGCGGGATTTCCCGAGCAGTCCGGCAGGACGGAGTAGGAGAATGAGGATCAGGATGGCAAAGGCGACTGCATCGCGATAGGTGGACCAACCCGTGCCGGCAACGAAGGTCTCGATCAACCCGATGAGGAGGCCGCCGAGGGCAGCCCCGGGCAGACTGCCTACGCCGCCGAGCACGGCGGCCACAAAGGCCTTGAGTCCCGGCATTGTGCCCATGAGCGGATCAATGCTGGGGTAGTTCATGGCATAGAGAATTCCTCCCGCACCCGCCAGGGCGGAGCCAAGACCAAAGGTAAATGAGATTATCCGGTCGTTATTAATTCCGACGAGGCTGGATGCCGTGGCATTAAAGGAGAGGGCACGCATGGCCGTTCCGGTTTTTGTCCGGTGCACGATGAAATGCAGGGCTGCGAGGAGGAGTAGCGATACGGCGATGACGAGCAACTGGTTGCTCGTAATGCTGAGTTGGCCGACGTGGAAGTTGGCTTCCGGGAAAAGGCGGGGAAATGCCTTTGGGTTTGCTCCGAAGACGAATTGGCCGAGATTTTGAAGGAGCAGGGAGACGCCGATGGCAGTGATTAGCACACTCAGAGTTGGGCGGCCCCGCAACGGGCGATACGCAAGACGTTCGATTAGAATTCCGACGATGGCACAGATCGACATGGCCAGGCAAAGGACCAGCAGGCCCCCGGCCACGCCTCCGGCGGGAATCCCCCATTTTCTCACCGCATAATAGCCCACGAATGCCCCCAGCATGAACACATCACTATGGGCAAAATTAATGAAGCGCAGTACTCCGTACACCATCGTATAGCCGAGGGCGATCAGGGCATAGATTGCGCCCAGAGAAATCCCATTGATGAGCTGCTGAAGAAATTCGGTCATGCCTTGACGCGGTGCAACGGCCGAGGGCTCTTTTCCAGGTCAAGGCGAAATGGTTTCCACGTATTTGAATCGATTGTCCTTCACGGTCAGGATCACCGCTGATTTGGAGGCATTGCGGGATGCATCCAGCGTGGTACGGCCGGTGACGCACGGGAAATCCTTCGTCGCGGCGATTGCATCGC
>CAMDJH010000217.1 GCA_945900455.1 Akkermansia muciniphila | reverse complement strand
TTTTGAACCGCCCGTGGGAGGGAATGGTTCCGGTCGCCCTACGGGCTCCCTCCACCATTCCCTCCCACTTCGACCCGTAGCGTAATGAACCTTTACTTTGAGGTCACGAATTCAGAAACGGAGGGCTGAGGAGTTACATCAAGCGCGTTCGCCATGACGGCACACCTGACGGCGTGCGACGAACGAGAATGAACACCGTCAACCCCAAATACGTGTTGCGAAACTACCTGGCTCAACTCGCGATTGACAAGGCGGAGCAGGGCGATTTTGCGATGGTTAATGATTTATTGGAATTATTGCGCCATCCCTATGACCAGCAACCCGGCAAGGAAGAACTTGCAGCAAAACGGCCCGACTGGGCGCGTCAACGGGCCGGCTGTTCAATGCTATCTTGTAGTTCCTGATGGCCACCCATAAATCTCAGAATACGATACTACCTCAAGCATGGACCATCACACCCAACTCTTGATCGATTCCCACGGCCGCACCTTGCGCGACCTGCGCGTGAGCGTCACGGATCGGTGCAATTTCCGTTGTCTCTACTGCCTGCCGGAAACCGAAGCCGCCGCGAATTGTTATCGGGACCGCTGGGCCACGGTTGTCAGCTCCACCCCCATCGCCCGCCAGTGGAAGCATAAATCAAAGATCTTAACTTTTGAAGAAATTGAGCGAGTCGTTCGCCTGGCGGTGGACTTGGGAATTCAAAAAGTGCGCCTCACCGGCGGCGAACCGCTCCTGCGTCAAGAGCTGGAGATTCTGGTTGAACGTCTGGCAGCCATTCCCGGCGTTGAAGACTTGGCGACGACCAGCAACGGGTTTCTCTTTCCCAAAAAAGGCAAGGTGTTGCGGGACGCCGGCCTGCGCCGAATCACTTGCAAATACTGCGGCTTCTCGCGCGACAATCCCATTCTGCGCGTGACTGATCATGTCCAGCACGTAATACGCGACCAGTCCTACGGATGTCCAAACCTCCGCCGAGAAGAAGTCCACCGCCGCCAAAACCTCGGCGTGGGTACGAATGAATTTCCTCCATGTGGTTCTCTTTTCCCGATCGGGTGCCGGCAACAGACCGTGCCGCTTTCAGACGTTCGCTACCGTCTGATGACGGACCTTGTGTCCCAAGTTGCTGAGCGCACCGACAATCCGCCGGTATCCCCAGCTACGATTTTCCCGGGCAAACTTCAGTACCATTTCTTCGATCGCCTGCGCCGTCAGCGCACGCCCAACCGAAGATCGGCCCTTCGATCCGTCGAACTTCATGGCAACGAGTTTGAAGTGCCAGCCAAGAATGGTTTCGGGGCGAACAATCTGCTGATCGCCCTGCAAATCGTTGAATATCGCTAGGTTTGAGTTTTTTGACCCCACGGGTGATCGACTTTGACCTTTGACCTTTCAGGAGCCGCTCATGAGATTCCGAGGTGTGCGAACGCTGTTAACTCTTTTCGTAGGTGTGATGTTGAGCAACTTCCTTCCGGAAGCGAACGGGGACGAGCCGCTCATTTTCATCTCGTCCTTTGCCGCCGGAGACAAAGGAAGCATTCAGGCCTTTCAATTGGAGTCCAAGACCGGCCAACTGAAACCGCAGCAGCAAACAACGGGTGTTGAGCACCCGTTCTTTCTGGCGGTGTCAAAGGACCAGAAGTTTCTCTATTCGATCCATGCAAAGACGTTCGGCGGCAAAGACCACGAGCAGATCGCCGCCTATCGGATCGAGGGACGCTCCGGGAAACTGAAACTGCTCAATCGGCAATCGGCTCGCGGCACGTCGGCCTGTTATTTGGATGTGGATGTGACGGGCAAGTCGGTGCTGGTCGCAAACTATTCATCGGGCAGCGTGGCATCACTGCCGGTGAACGCGGATGGGTCGCTCGGTAAAGCGGTGGCGTTCATGCAGCACGTTGGTTCGAGCATCAATGCGGAGCGTCAGAAGGAGCCGCATGCGCATTGCATCGTCGTCAGCCCGGACAATCGGTTTGCGTTCGCGGCCGATTTAGGGGCCGATCAAGTCCTCAGCTATCGGCTGGATGCGAAGACGGCGAAGCTGACTCCCAACGATCCGCCATTCGCGAAGGCGGCGGCCGGAGCGGGGCCGCGACATCTGACGTTTCATCCGAACGGCGCGCGGGTCTACGCCATCAACGAACTCAGCAATTCCGTGACGGTGTTCGATTACGACGCCGCGGCGGGAAAGCTCACCGAGACGCAAACCATCTCGACGGTCCCGCCGGACTTTAAAGGGACCAGCCATTGCGCCGACGTGAAGATCACGCCCAACGGCCGCTTCTTGTACGGCACGAATCGCGGACACGACAGCATCGCCGCCTTCCGCATCGGCGACGACGGCAAGCTGACGTTGATCGGCATCGAACCGAGCCTCGGCAATGGGCCGCAGAACTTGGCGATCCTCCCCGGCGGCGAACTGCTGCTGTGCGCGAACATGCCGGGGAACAACGTCGCGACGTTTCGGATCGACTCGCAGACCGGTGGGCTGACGCCCGTCGGCAAACCGATCGCGATCACCAGTCCGTCATGCATCATGGTCTTGCCGTTCGAAGGGGACGACCAATTCGTGCTCGAACCGGGCTTCGAGATGCTTCTCAACGGGACCGACCTGACCGGGTGGCACTACGCGAACGGTCCCGAGTTTAAAGGGATGGTGCGCGCCAGCGACGACCGGTACTCCGCTCGCAACGGTCACATCGTCGTGAACCCCGGCAAGGGACTGGCTCAGATGTGGACGACTCGCGAGTTCCCTCGCGACTTCCACCTGAAGCTGGAGTTTCGCGCCAGTATCAACGCCGACAGCGGCATCTTCCTCCGCAAACCGCAGCTTCAATGCCGCGATTACTGGGTCGCCGGCCCGTACAAGGACTTGAAGAAGTACAAGCCGCAGGAATGGAACGAAATCGAAGTCGTCGTCAAAGGCAAAGTCGCCACCTGCACCTGCAACGGCGAGCCGTTGAAGTTTGACAACGAGTTGCCTCCCGTCGGACCCATCGGCCTCGAAGCCGACCGCGGCCAAATGGAGTACCGCCGCATTCGCATCCAAGAACTGAAGTAAACGATACATGCACTCCGACCCTGCACGATAGGCCTCATCCCATTCTCGTGAGCATCCTTGTCTCGCACCGCCAGACCATGAATCGAAACTCAAAGCCTTGCCAAAGTTCTTAAGATCCGAGCAGATTGCGGATGTGCCCGCATGATGTTCACCACCTCCCGCACGTTGATGGCGATCGCCGTCTCGGGGCTTCTCGCGAGTGGTCGCGCCGCCGAACCGACGGCCAGCGCCTTGAGCGGGATGACAGCCTGGTCGACGCTGGAGTGGAGGAAGGGCGCGCCGTCCCCCTTTGCACGCGTGGAATCGCCCGCGGTGGTCGTGGAGGGAAAGCTCTTCTTGTTTGGCGGATTCACCGAGACCTTGGCCGCATCGCAGCAGGTGGATGTATACGCGCTGGGGGGTGATCATGGCCACGACAAGACGCAGATCGATGTGAATTCCTGCCATCGGTTTGATCCGAGGGCCAAGAAATGGACCGCTCTGGCCGGTCTTCCGGATGGCCGCAGTCATTTTGAATCGAGCACCATCGTCCATCAGGGCCGGATTTTGATCGTGGGTGGCCGATGCAATGCGTCGCAGCCGCCCCGCAATGTGGTGGGCGACCTCTTGGAGTATGATCCCAAAGTTGATACCTGGCGCGTCGTCGGTGCCTTGCCCGGAGCGGTGCTCGCGCCCGCCGCGGCGATCATCGCTGGACGCATCGTGGTGACCGGTGGCGGATTGAACAATCCGCGGCCCCTAACCTCGGCCACATGGATCGGCGTGCTTCCCGCCGGGTTAGGGCGGTGATCCACGACTGGATATTTGCCGCTATTTTCGAATGCGTTCTTCCGCTCTTCGATGATGAACGCCCCCTTGATCATTACCCCGTATGGTCAAAAAACTCATGCGGCATCTCGGTAATAAAATATCAGGAGGCCGCCGAGGCGCTCGCGAGTCTGTATATCCCCTGACAATTCACCGATCCGATCCTCGGGTGCTGGAAACAGGATCACGTTGCCCTTGCCTTGGTGATTTCGTTCCGCGTGGAAATGATTCACGTAATGTTCAAGGCAGTGGGGCATTGAGAATCCGGTTCTCCGTCACCAGATACTCGTTGCGCAGGAGGAGTTCCTGATCAACCGAACCAGAGAGGGTCGCCAGCATTCGTTTCCAATTCATCGACGAGACTTAACCGAGCCTACGGCCTGGGAGCAATCTCCGCTTGGCTCTGACCCGCAAACGCGGCGAGACTGAGCCATGCCCCTCAGTTTTGAATGGGACGAGCGCAAAGCGAAATCAAACCTCGCCAAGCATGGCGTAAGCTTTGAAGAAGCCGCTACCGGCTTTGGTGATCCGTCGTCGTTGACAATTCCCGACTCGGTCCATTCGCAAGTCGAGGCCCGCTCGATTGTCTTGGGACAATCGCACCACGGAAATTGCTGGTTGTCGTGCACACGGAACGGGGTGACAATATTCGGATTATAAGTGTCCGGCGCGCGGGCCGGCGCGAACGAAAGAGCTATGAAGAAGGCATCTGAAAAAGCCGCCGAATCCGAAATGCAGGGCGAGTATGATTTTTCTCGCGGCGTTCGCGGGAAGTATGTGAAGTTGCTTCAAATTGGTGGAGAGAGAATTGGGCAAATCATGCATTAGAAAAGGATCCTTGTTTGAACAAAGCATCGGCTTTTAAGACCAAACTCTTATAGTCGGAGGTGGTTTCCTTAGCTTTGGGCTCTTGAGCACTCGCTGCGAAAGACAATGCTGAAGACACGAACTGGGGGGAAATATTCACCATACTCCGACGAGCCTCGGGTGGCGTCTTCTCGATTGCTGTCAGTGGGTCTTGAAGCAATTGATAGGACATCGCTTTTTGACGCTCCGCGATTATGCCTTCCCCTCCGCAAGAGCAGTCTCAGGTTCGGGCGAACGCGCCCGCGAGGTCAGCGCTCTCGCTTGCCGGCCAACGCTCCACCCAGGTGTTCCCGGAATGCGGCAAGGGTCTCCGGGCTGACGTGGTGCTCGATACCTTCCGCGTCGGATTGAGCCACCGTTTCAGGGATGCCGAGTGATTTGAGAAACTCGAAGACGACCTCGTGGCGGCGGCGGGATTCTTTTGCGAGCTTGCGCCCGGCGTCGGTGAGGAAGATGGATCGGTACGGTTGGGCGGTGACGTACCCGACGCGCTGCAGGCGTTGGACGGTGCGGCTCACGGTAACGTGGGTGACACCCAGGCGGCGGGCGAGGTCGATCGCGCGGGCTTCGCCCGTCTCCGCGATGAGCGCGGCGATCAGTTCCACGTAGTCCTGCGCGGTTTCCTGGGAGTGCTCCTCGCGGGTGCGGCGGCGCGCGGCGACGGGCGAGGGGCCGGCTTGGCGAAGTTTGGAGGAATTGAGGGGCGTCCGTTTCAAGAGAAGGAGTTAAGCGGAGAAGGAACCTTTTGACAACCCCGACTCAAAATGTACTATAGGATACAATATGAATACAAGACGTGATACTAGAGCGGCTGCTTGATTGTTCCGCGCCTCGCCTCCAACGAACCGCCACAACTCCAAACATCATGGCTCTCCACAGATCTCATTTGCTCCGAGAGTCACCCCGCCGGCACCGAGCGCTCCCCCGCCGGCAAGCGCCTCCGTTTGCCAACGAGTTCCTCCGCCTTGGGGTCTACTGGATCCTCCGCTCGACCGCAGCAATCGTTGTGCTCACGGTGGTGACGCACGGTGTGCTGGCGGAGGCCGAGGCGGTCGACGAGAGCATCAACGCCATCCAGGACAAGAGCCGCTACCACCTTTTCAACCCAACTCCGGCGGGGCGGATGCGTGAGATGTCCACGGATCGCCCGGACAAGACCGAGAGCCCTTACACGGTGGATGCGGGCCACGTTCAATTGGAGATGGATCTGGCGAATGTCACCCTCGATCTTGAGGACGGCGTGCGCACCCGGACTTGGAACATAGCGCCCGTCAATTTCAAGGTAGGCTTGCTCAACAATGCCGATTTGCAGGTGGTCTTCGACAGCTACCTGCACGAACAGGTGGTCGATGACGCGGCGCAGACACGCGAGACGACGTCCGGCGTGGGCGATGTGAATGCCCGGCTGAAAATCAATCTGTGGGGCAACGACGGCGGCCTGACGTCCTTCGCCATGATGCCGTTTATGAAAGTGCCGACGCATTCGCGCGGGCTGGGCAATAATGCCGTGGAGGGCGGGGTGATCTTCCCGCTGGCAGTGGCGCTGCCGGGCAAGTGGGACATGGGGCTGATGACGGAGTTCGATTTCCTGCGCAACGAAGCAGTCAGCGGCGATCACACGGAGTTCATCAACTTGATAACCTTCGGTCACGACATCGTGGGCAAGCTCGGCGGCTATGTGGAGTTCTACAGCAATGTGAGCACGGAGCGCGGGTCGCGCTGGGTGGGCACGGTGGATCTCGGACTGACTTACGGACTCACGGAAAACATCCAGCTCGATGCGGGTTGCAACATCGGCGTCACCCGCTCGGCAGACGACCTCCAGCCCTTTCTTGGCCTCTCGGTGCGCTTCTAAAGCGCGTTCTTTTCGAAACTTTCAACCCTATTACCGCGATCATGAAACTCAGCTCACGCGTTCGATCCACCCTTATCACCGGCCTGGCAGCAGTCGCTCTAATGACGCTGCACGCCCACGCCGCGGGGCCGAAACAGAAGCGCATTGTCACCACGTTCACCATCCTCCAGGATATCGCACAAAACGTCGCGGGAACGGCAGCGATCGTCGAGTCGATCACCAAGCCCGGCGCGGAGATTCACGAATACGAGCCGACGCCGCTCGACATCGTGAAGGCGCAGTCCGCCGATCTTGTGCTCTGGAATGGACTGGGGCTGGAGCGCTGGTTCGAGAAGTTTTTTGGCAATATCAAGAACGTACCGAGCGTCGTGCTGACCCAGGGCGTGGAGCCGATGGGCATCACCGAGGGGCCTTACAACGGCAAGCCGAACCCGCATAGCTGGATGTCGCCAGCGAACGCGATCCTCTATGTGGAGAACATCCGCAAGGCGCTGGGAAAGCTCGATCCGGTGAACGCGGCGACCTACGATACGAATGCCGCGGCGTACACTGCCAGGCTCAAGGCCATCGACGAGCCGATCCGGGCAAAACTCGGGGAAATCCCGGAAACGCAACGATGGCTGGTCAGCAGCGAGGGCGCGTTCTCCTACCTAATCCGCAACTATGGGATGAAGGAACTCTACCTCTGGCCGGTGAATGCCGACTCCGAAGGCACACCCCAACAGGTCCGCAAGGTGGTCGATTTGGTGCGCAAGAATAAGATTCCCGTCGTCTTCAGCGAGAGCACCATCAGTGACAAGCCCGCGCGGCAGGTGGCGAGGGAAACCGGCGCGCGTTACGGGGGCGTGCTCTATGTCGATTCACTGACGGGCGACCAGGGTCCCGCACCGACATACCTCAAGTTGCTCGAATACAACGCGCAGACCATCGTGAAAGGATTCTTTGGAAAATAGCCGCAGATTGTGTCGGGAAAGACCGGCCGACGGGTTGCCATGCCCCGCCGGCCTCACTGGATAAAAGCTATGATGAACACATCCGCCCCGGCACTGCCTGCGATCGATGTCTCAGTCGAGGCCGTCACGGTTACGTACAATAACGGCAATGTCGCCATTCACGACGCCACGTTTCGTCTCGAAAGCGGGACGATCTGCGCGCTCGTGGGCATCAATGGCAGCGGGAAATCCACGCTCTTCAAAGCGATCATGGGTTTTCTCACGCCCGCCAAAGGCCGCGTGCGCGTGGGCGGCGAGCCGATCCGCGTCGCCCAAAAACGCAATTGGGTCGCGTACGTGCCGCAGACTGAGGAGGTTGATTGGAGCTTCCCGGTGAGCGTCTGGGACGTGGTGCTCATGGGCCGCTACGGCTACATGAATTTCCTCCGCATCCCGCGCGCGGCGGACAAGCGCATCGCCGACGAAAGCTTGCGCCGCGTGGAGATGTGGGAGTTCCGCGACCGCCAGATCGGCGAGCTGAGCGGCGGGCAAAAGAAGCGCGTTTTCCTCGCCCGCGCTCTCGCCCAGCAGGGCCGCGTGATCCTGCTCGATGAGCCTTTCACCGGCGTGGACGTGAAGACCGAGGCGGCGATCGTCGCCCTCCTCCGCGAGCTGCGCGACTCCGGCCATATCATCCTCG
Organism: Akkermansia muciniphila; assembly: GCA_945900455.1. Lineage (GTDB taxonomy): Bacteria > Verrucomicrobiota > Verrucomicrobiia > Limisphaerales > UBA9464 > SIBK01. The sequence continues at coordinate 2,514 of CAMDJH010000217.1, read as the reverse complement.
TCTCGACGCACGATCTCGGCTCGGTGCCGGAGTTCTGCGATCAGGCAGTGATCATTAACCGCACGGTGCTTGCCTTCGGCTCGCTCGCGGAAGTCTTCACCGAGGCCAATCTCTCGATGGCCTTCGGCGGCGCGCTGCGACAATTCCGATTCGCCGAATCGACGGTGCAAAAGCACGATGGGCGTGCGGTCACTGTGCTTAGCGATGACGAGCGCCCACTTGTCTTCGGCAAGGACGGCCATCTCGAGTTCAGCCAGCGCGCCGGTCGGGAGGCCATCGTGCATGCGCGGGCGGAAACGGAGGACGACCAGTGATCGAGAATCTCGGCGTCCCGTTTCAATACGACTACATGCTCAAGGCGATGTGGGTGAGCGCGCTGATCGGCGGCGTATGCGGACTCCTCTCGTGTTTCGTCACGCTCAAAGGCTGGTCGCTCATGGGCGACGCTCTCTCGCACGCCGTGGTGCCGGGTGTGGCCATCGCCTATCTCCTCGGCGCTCCGTTCGCGCTCGGAGCCTTTATTTCCGGGCTGCTTGCCGCGCTCGGCATGGGCTTTGTGAAGGCGCGCACGAGCCTGCGCGAGGACGCGGTGATCGGCGTGGTCTTCACCACGTTCTTCGCCTTCGGCGTACTTCTCATCTCGCTCTTTCCGGCGGGCATCAGCTTGCGCACCATCGTTTTTGGCAATATCCTTGGCATCTCCAATCCCGACGTCGTCCAGGTGGCGATCATCTCTGCCGTCACACTCCTCGTGCTCGCGCTGAAATGGAAGGACCTCGTGTTGTTCTGCTTTGACCCGCAGCAGGCGCGAACTCTTGGCCTCAATCCAATGGTCCTGCACTTCACGCTGCTCACGCTGCTCGCTGCCACCGCCGTGGCCTCGATGCAAACGGTCGGGGCCTGCCTCGTCGTGGCCACCTTGGTCACGCCCGGCGCGACCGCCTACTTGCTCACGGATCGTTTCAGCCGCATGCTTGCCATCGCGGGCGGCATCGGCGTCGGAACGAGCTTTCTCGGCGCTTACGCCAGTTACTTTCTCGATGGCTCGACCGGCGGCTGCATCGTCGTTTTGCAAACGCTGCTCTTCCTCACCGCGCTCACCTTTGGTCCAAAGCATGGCCTGCTCGCCAGCCGTGCGAAGCGCCGTCTCGCGCTGGAAGGGAAATTCGCATGAACTGGCTCTCGCCCTTCCAATACGAGTTCATGCTCAATGCCTTCGGCATCGGAGCGCTCGTCGGAACGGTCTGCGCGGTCTTCTCCTGCTTCCTCGTGCTCAAAGGCTGGTCGCTCATGGGCGATGCCATCTCGCACTCGGTGCTCCCGGGAATCGTGCTCGCTTACGTGGCCGGCGTGCCGCTCGCCATCGGTGCGTTTTGCTCCGGGCTGCTTTGCGCGGTCGGCACCGGCTTTATCAAGAGCCACAGCCGGGTGAAGGAAGACACCGTCATGGGAGTCGTCTTCACCGGCCTCTTCGCGCTTGGGCTCGTACTCTTTTCCAAGGTCGACAGCGACCAGCATCTGAATCACATCCTCTTCGGCAGCTTGCTCGGCATCCCGCGGGCTCAGATCATTCAGACGGCGCTGATTGGCGGCATCACCCTCGTGATCACGCTGGCCATGCGCAAGGACCTCCTCCTTTTCTGTTTCGATCCCGGCCACGCCCGGAGCGTCGGGCTGAATACCACGATGCTCAATTACGTGATGCTCTCCCTGCTCGCGCTGACCATCGTCGCCTCGCTCCAGGCTGTCGGCATCATCCTCGTTATCGCCATGCTCGTCACGCCCGGCTGCGTCGGCTTTCTGCTCGCCGACCGTTTTTCTCGCATGCAGCTTGTGGCCGTCGGATGCGCCGTCTTCTCCAGCCTCACCGGCGTCTATGTGAGCTTCTTCATCAATGGATCCACGGGCTCCTGTATTGTCCTCGTGCAGTCGACGATCTTCCTGCTGGCCCTCGTTTTCGCGCCCAAGCGCGGGCTGCTCGCGAACCGCCTTTTGCGACGATCCTCCCCGTCGGTAGCGGAATGAGAATATCGCGGCTTCGAGGAGGAATTTCTGATAAGATCACCACGGTCGCTGCGAGGCCAATTGATAGGACATCGCTTTTTGACGCTCCGCGATTAGGGAGATTTGGTTTATTGAATCTGGTGAATTTCGATCACATTGCGCCCCGTATGGTCAAAAAACTCGAACCCACCAAAATTCAACGATTTGCAGGGTGATCAGAAGATTGCTCGCAGGCCGTAGGCTCGGTTAAGTCTCTTCGATGAACTGGAAACGAATGCTGGCGACCCTCTCCGGTTCGGTTGATCAGGAACTCCTCCTGCGCAACGAGTATCTGGTGACGGAGAACCGGATTCTCAATGCCCCACTGCCTTGAAAACTACGTGAATCATTTCCACGCGGAACGAAATCACCAAGGCAAGGGCAACGTGATCCTGTTTCCAGCGCCCGAGGATCGGATCGGTGAAATGGCAGGGGACATCCAGACTCGCGAACGCCTCGGCGGCCTCTTGA
>CAMDJH010000216.1 GCA_945900455.1 Akkermansia muciniphila | reverse complement strand
CCGCCGTTGGGGCGCATACATGTGTCGGTTGCCCGTTACCCAGGCCGTTGGCCTGGGCTGAGGGATTACGCGCCGTTGGCGCTAAGTCTGCGGCGCAACGGACTGCAATGCCCGTACAGTTTACGCCTGTGGAATGGCCAATCTCCAGGGCTCCGAAGGAGCCCCTGGGGTTTGGCCATTCTTGGCGACATTCACGGCCCAAAACGGGCCGTAAGATCCAGCCCAGGGCATCGGCCGGATGGCCTCAGCCCTGGGCTAAGTTCTAGCGACCCGTTGGGCCGCACAGTGCGGCTCCGGGGAAAATGGCCAATCTCCAGGCGCCCCGAAGGGGTGCGAGAGGCGTCTCGTTGTGCGCTCGATGCCGCGCCATTCACGATTGGCGCGGATTGCCAGGGATCTAACTCGTCCAACAAAAAGGCGACCCGCGAATACTTCGCGGGTCGCCTGTGCTTGAGAGACTGTCAATTGGATGGGCCAATATCAGCCCATCTGTCGCGTCTCGCTGCAATTCTTAGGGCAGCTTGACGCGGTAATACTTCGGGCTCGCTCCGATGGCGACCGTTGCGGTTTGAACGTTGTTGGCACCCTTCGCATACGTGACGCCTGTGGAAGGCACAAACGCTGACTTCAGGTCACTGGTCTCGATGAGTTGATGTGCCGCGGGTTCAGCCGCTGACGTATAGCTGATAACGGCTTTTCCGTTGCTCAGTGCGATGCCTGTGACCACCGGGGGGACAGCAGGTCCCTGAACCAGTTCAAGGCCACCCGCCTCGCCGATAAGCTTCCAATCCGTGCTCTCAGCATCGTCGATGAAGGCACCTTTCGCGGCATAGACCTCGTAATGGGCGGCGCCAGTACGTTCCCAGCCGATGAATTCAACCTGATAGACACCGACCGCCAAGTTCTTGAGGATACCTCGGGTGTTGCTGTCGGTGGTGTTGTTCCCGTTAAACATGTATTCGGGGTAGGAGGGGTCGATTAGACCGCCGCCGCTGACGCTGTCAAAGGGCGCGCCAATGAACCGCAAGGCGAACCCTTCATCGCTGTGCACGCCGATCGTCCAGTCACCGGCCGTGGGGATCTTGACGTAGCCATGGCCGATAACAACGAAGTCATTGGCGGTCAGGCCCTGACTTTCCGCGGGGAGCGCAGCCTCATCTGCAAAGAGGCCGTAGGGCGGGTTGGGGTTGGTGGACTCGCCCATGTTAATCACTTTGACGGTGGTGTCCTGAATCTTCCCGGCGAAGCTGGGGAGACTGGGCTTGCCGGCTGTCTCCACTGCACCTTCGAGATTATTAACAAGGCCCGTGTTCCAAACCGTGCGGAATCCCCATTTGCCCGCGCTTCCCTTGGGTTCACCCAGACCCGACTCCGAGAAGGGCGGACTCGGGGTGGTGAACGACCCTTGGCTCGCGATCGTATTGCCGAGTGTGTCCCGGCCCGACGCAAGGTACGTGTGCACCGAACCTGCCAAGAATCGGGCAGCCGGCACAAACAGGAGTGTTGTGGTATCGCCGACCTTCTTGGGCGGTGCGCTTACCTTCACGCTGTCGATTCGCAGCTCCATGGTGGGTGCGCTGACAATGCTCGTCTCATAATCCTTGAAATCGATTTGAAACGATCCCGGTTTGACGACGATTTTGCTCACGCCGGCGAGATCTCCGCTGGCTCCGGCGGACGAGAAGATATCGAAGCGATCCGCTGTCACCACCGCGCCACTCTTGACGGTAACGCGCAGGACATGCAGCCGATTGGGCAATACGGGGCTGGCCCAGATGAATTTTTGTTCACCGCGCTGTGCCGCGGCGTAACTGATGTCGACTGCTGCCCCGTTATCGATCTGCGCCGAGCCCAATCCATGATGGCTGGCAACCGTTGCGTAGAGCTCGATCTTTGTGCCGAAGAACTTGACCTCGAAGTAGGAGTCCTTGGTGAAGGAGTAATGGTCATTGTGCTGGTAGCGCGGATCGCTGGCTTCGCCCGGAGCGAGGGTCCAGCCATCCGAGTACTTGATCTGGTTCACGCCGTCGCCGATGTCCGCGTTGTCGTCGATCACCGTTACGCTGTTCTCCGGCACGGTGATGTCAAAGCGATCCGCAGTCACGACCGCGCCGCTCTTGACGGTGACGCGTAAGATATGTTCGCGGTTTGACAGTTCAGGACTTGCCCAGATGAATTTTTGTTCACCGCGCTGTTCGGCGGCGTAAGTGATGTCCACCGGATCTCCTCCATCGATCGTCGCCGTGCCGAGGCCGTGGTGGCTGGCGACCGTGGCGTAGAGTTCAATCTTCGTTCCCACGAACTTGACTTCGAAGTAGGAGTCCTTGGTGAAGGAGTAATGGTCATTGTGCTGGTAACGCGGATCGCTGGCTTCGCCGGGAGCGAGGGTCCAGCCATCCGAGTACTTGATCTGGTTGACGCCATCGCCGATGTCCGCATTGTCGTCGATCACCACGAGGCGAGTCGCCGGGACGGTAATGTCGAAGCGATCGGCGGTCACGACCGCGCCGCTCTTGACGGTTACACGTAGAATGTGCTGTCGGTTGGGAAGTGTGGGGCTACTCCAGATGAATTTCTGTTCGCCCCGCTGTTCGGCGGCGTAACTGATGTCCACCGGGTCTCCTCCGTCGATCGTAGCGGTGCCCAATCCATGATGGCTGGCGACCGTCGCGTAAATATCAATCTTCGTCCCGACGAACTTGACCTCGAAGTACGAGTCTTTGGTGAAGGAATAATGGTCATTTTGAAGGAAGCGCGGATCGCTGGCTTCGCCGGGAGCGAGGTTCCAGCCATCTGAGTACTTGATCTGGTTCACGCCGTCGCCGATGTCCCGGTTGTCATCGATCTGGACAATTTTGGTGGAGGGCACGGTCACGTCGAATCGATCCGCTGTCACCACGGCACCACTCTTGACGGTAACACGGAGGGTGTGCTGGCGGTTCGGAAGCGTCGGACTGGCCCAAATGAACTTCTGCTCGCCGCGCTGTTCGGCGGCATAACTGATATCGACAGGATCGCCACCGTCGATGCTCGCGGTACCTAATCCGTGATGGCTGGCGACCGTCGCGTAGATCTCGATCTTCGAACCTGAGAATTTGACCTCGAAGTACGAGTCTTTGGTGAAGGAATAGTGGTCATCGTGCAGGAAGCGCGGATCGCTGGCTTCGCCGGGAGCATGGTTCCAGCCATCCGAGTACTTGATCTGGTTCACGCCGTCGCCGATGTCCCGGTTGTCATCGATCTGGATGATCTTGCCACCCGAGTCTTCGCGGGCGGTGACATTCACCGATGACCAGGCGACCTTGCCGCTCTTGTCGGTTGCCTGCGCACGGATTTCATGTTCTCCGAAGAGGAACCCTCCGGTCACTGTAAAGGAGTACGGTGCGTTGGTATCGGTACCAAGCAGTTTGACGCCATCGAAAAACTCGACTTTGGCGATGTCGTTATCCGCGTCTGTAACCGTAGCGGAGATGATCGAGTCGGAACCCACCGTCAGGGTATCTCCTTGGGCCGGGCTGGTCACTTTGACGCTGGGGACGTGCCCCGCGATGGTGCCGGTTTCAAAGCGGACCGATCCCAGGCCGACTGTGAAACCTTGACCCCAGTTCCCTAGAATTTTCAGACGCACGAGGCGTGCGTCGGTGGCCACGATGTTGAAGGTTTGAACACCTTCGCCGCCTTCGGTCATGAAAATGCGTGCCACAGCGGTGAAGTTTGCCGTTGCATACGTTGCGTCCGGACTCACTTGGACTTCTACGTCTTTTAACCCGACCGTGGTATTACCCAGGTAGTTCCATAAATAAATCTTGGTCAGGGAAACCGTTTGCCCGAGATCCAGCGCGATTTCCTGCTTGGTTGAACCGGGGCCTGTCCACTGGCCGGCACCTTCGGCATGGGTGGAAGTGGCCGAGGGCGGATCGGACAGGTTGGCGTCGTCAATCATCGCCGGCGCACCGTCGGCGCCGGTGGATACGTAGACAACCTCGGTGGGTTTGAGGAAAGCTGCCTGGCTCGTCAGTCCGATAGCGGACAAGACCGAAGCCAGAGCAACTCGATATTTCGTCCAAGAGAATCCTTGGCGAGAACGTTTCGTTGAATTGGGATGCATGGGCATAATAATGGTTAATCGCGATAGGTGAAAATCCAGTGATGGAGTAGGAACATTTCCTATCCGTTGTACGGAAATGTCAACGGGTTTCTTGACTCTCTAAATTCGCGATTCCGCGGATCGTAAGCCGTTGAACCTGCTTGACACCCGCTTCAGCAGGCAGAAAATATAAGGGGGGTGAGCCCCTCGGCAAAAGTAAGTCGCCCCGAACCCGCGAGGTGACCAAAAAGCCAATTCATCTCCGTAGCAGCCACCCAACAGATTCCCCATGAAAGCGATCATCAAACCCGTTCTCCAAAGCCTCGGTTACGACCTCGTCCGCGTACCGCTTCCGGAATCGCACGGCCGGAAGCTCCAAGAGCTCTTTGACCGCTTCCAGATCAACGTCGTCCTCGACGTGGGTGCCCGGCACGGCGAATTCGCTTCTTCGCTGCGTGCGATCGGCTTTAAAGGCTTCATCGCCTCGTTCGAGCCGGTCTCGACGAATTTCCAGGCACTCCAGGCCAACCGCGGGAGCGACACGAATTGGCAGGGATTCAACATGGCTCTGGGCAGCCAGAAGACGCAGTTGGAGATCAATGTCACTGCGGGCAGCGCGATGAGTTCCTTCCTGAAGCCGAACACGTACGCGAAGGAGACTTTTACCGAGGACTCCGTCGTGACACGCAAGGAAGTTGTGCAGGTTAGCACCGTGGCCGACATGCTGACTGAGATCAGGCAGCGTATCCCCACGCCGCGCTGTTACCTGAAGCTCGACACTCAGGGTTTCGACCTCGAGGTGTTCAAGGGCGCGGTGCCGGTGCTGGACAGCGTGTTCGCGCTGCAGTCGGAGGTGAGTATGAAACCGATCTACGAGAATATGCCGCCCTATATGGAGGCGATCAAAGTCTATGAGTCGCACGGCTTCGAGGTCGCCGGCTTCTTCCCGGTGAAGCATGACGAGGACGGGGCGGTGATCGAGTTTGACTGCGTGATGCTCCGCCGACCGAAGCGCACGTGAGCCGGTGGCACTCCGGTGCATCGCCCGCCCAAACTTCACGCAGATCCGCGTTGCCAGCACGCGGGCGAACCCTTGGTCCTCCAAAAAAGCAACCCGATCCATTCGGATCCTGGCGACGCCAACTTTCGGCACGGTTGGCGCGATGCATTCAAACGTCCCCGGCTTTGCGCCATCGCCACAGGGTTGAAGAATTCACCCCGAGTTGGCCGGCGACCCAGGTGAAATTATTTTCACTCTCGGCCAGCAAGCGTCTAGCCAGTTCCAGTTTCTGTTTTCGGTTCAGCACGGGGCTCGCTGTCACAGGTTGACTTGCCACGTCCGACGTGTTGGGCGGCGTGACGAACGGGACGGGGGCATCCCACCAGTTTTCGCGCAACAATGGGCCATCGTAGAGCAACACCATCCGATCAATCGCCGACTTCAACTCACGGGCATTACCCGGCCACAAATGCATTTTCAGGCGCTGGAGCAGAGCTGGTTCAACGGCGCTGAAGTGTTTGCCAAACCGTTCATTGGCGAGCCCGAGAAAAGTCATCACCAATGGCGGGATGTCCTCAGCCCGTTCCCGCAACGGCGGGATGGTGATGGTGACCTCCGCCAGCCGGAAGAATAAATCGGACCGGAACTGTCCGGTCGTTGATTCCGAGCGGAGCTCGCGATTGGTTGCCGCGACAATGCGGGCTTGAGAGCGATATTCGTTTTCGCCCCCGACTCGCCGCGCAATTCGGGTTTCAAGAAAGCGAAGCAGTTTGGGTTGCAGGGCGGCGTCCATCTCGCCGATTTCATCAAGGAACAATGTGCCTCCAGCGGCTTGCTCCACGAGCCCAGAGCGGGATTTCAGCGCCCCGGTATAAGCCCCTTTTTCCACGCCGAACAATTCCGCTTCCAACAGGTCTCTCGGGATGGCCGCACAATTCAACGCGACAAACCTCTTCCGGCCGCTCGCGTCGTGCAATGCGCGCGCAACCCTTTCCTTGCCCACGCCGGATTCACCGAGAATCAGCGTGTTCACGTCGGTCGGGCCGATCTTCTTAATCGTCGCTCGCAGGGCGCAGATGGCTGACGACAGGCCGATCAGCGCTTCCTCCGAGGAAAGCGGTGCGCCACCATAAAGCTCGAGCCAGAGCGTTTGATTTTCCGCGGATCGAGTGATGGCCGCCCGCCAGCGTTCATCGTTGTCGGACTCTTCCAGCACGTCGGCCGCACCATCCCTCGCTGCACGCATGAAGTCGGCGGAGCCGAGGCCGTGACCAACGATGACGTACTGCCGGTTGGCATGCGCCAACCGGACGCGCAAGCCATTCCATCCCGCCTCACGCAATGCCCCGAACGGGATGAGATACACCACGTCGGCCGAATCATTGGTCAGTTCCTGGACGCGGGTCGGCGAGAAGGCAAATAGCGGCATTTTCAGCCCGGCAACCCGACTTTCAACCAGGGAAGCACCGGAACCGGAAAGCACACCCACTCGCATACGGACACCACTACCATTAGCGCATTGCATTTGCAACACATTACGCAATGCGCTTGCAACGCCACCAAACTCCGCAGGCGGCCAGTTTGACCCTTTTGTTGAGGAATAAGCCCGTCCATCGCCTTGGCATGCGCATTGCTTAAGGGGAGAGGATGAACAGCCTAAACAGCGCAACAAGCATCGGGTTAAGCCGATGCCCAACCCCTGCGGATGCCAACCTTGAATTCGGTCATCCATCGCACCAGACTCTCACAGTGCACGGCACGCCTTCGAAGATTTTTCTCACTCTCTTGATCGGTCTTGTGGCTTTAGGAACCACGATCGTACGCGGGCAAATTCCGACGACTCTCACAGACAAGATCTATCAGGGCAGCGGCTCAATTGATTTGCTGAAGGACGTCAGCGCCACGTCACTCCAGCAATATCTCACCGGGAATGGGAAGTTGATTCTGGGAGCCGATTTGAACGAGAACGCATCAGGCAATGAGAATTCAGATTCCGTGGGCGTCGCCATCAAACAACTGAAGTTGGTCCTCGCGACGACGGCGGGAACTTTCAGTTTTAGCGATTTCTGGACGAGCACCACGGCGAACATCCGGGAATCAGGCACAACCGCGGCGAATCAGTTTTACACAATGTTCGGAAAGGGTGGCAGTAGCGCGATCAACGGCGGCACAGCTTCGTTTGACGTGAGCCGCTTCGACGACGTCGTGGAACTTCGGAACATTGCCTTCACCGGCACGATACTCTCTGCCCAACTCAACGTGGCTTTTCTGAACACTGCAAAAACTTCGACGCAAGGGAACGAGACGTTCTTCGATTACTCGGGTGGGTTCGAGGATTTCGCATTGATTGGCCGCACGGAAGCCTATGCATTGGAAATCGCTGCTGCAGGACTGAATGCTTCTCCATCCGGGGTAAGTTACACGGCGGAAACAGTGGCTGCTCCCGTGACTGTCACTTCAGATCCGCCAACCCCGACCCCGACCCCAACCCCAACGGCGCCAGGCGCACCCGCACCTCCGATTGTCGTGCTAGCCGCCATGGGAGCGCTCGTGGTTTGGAAATCGCGCCGTAATGGACAATAGCCCATTCTTTCAAAGCCGAGGCTGGCAAGTCTCCCCCCTCCTCGCGCTGCTGGTTAGCGCAACCCTTTTCTTGTTGGGGTGTGATCACAATCAGGAGTCTGGCCGCCCGGCTACGGCCGGCCGAAACATTCTCATTTCGGATGTGGCCGGCGGAAACGTTGACCTCCACTTGCTCGAGGCCATTTCTTGGAATGACGTTGTCCCCACCGCCGAGGGCGTCAGTTCGGACAAAGCCTTCAGTCGTAAAATAATCGAAGCGACGACTGCGGCCCGCCATTCCTCGACGCGTTACCTCCGAGGAATGCTGCTCCTCGCCGCCAAAGATCCGAAGTCGGCCCAGGAGGCCTTCGAGGAAATTCCGCCTGGGGACATTCCCGCGGCACTGGTCTACGCGCCCTATCGCCTGCACAACGAAATTCGGCCAGGTCAGGCGAACCCGTTCCTGCCGGCCATGACCCACGCGGTGGAGCAGGGCGAGGTCCCGCCGCTCATTCAAGCCCGTGTCTGGGCCGTCGAGGGGCAAACGGAAAAGACGCTCAAAGCCTACCTGCAAACCGATCCGGCGGAGTGGACCACGCAGGATGTTGCTCATTTCCGCGTCCTGCGCTTCCAGGCCGGCCTGGCGAATGACACGGCGGTGATCCTCCAGGCTGCGCTCAAGGCCGGGCGTGTTCGTCAGAATCTGCGGGGTGAGTTGGTTGGGATCCTAAGCGCGCCACGCGACGCGAAGGCGTTGGAAGAAATCAAGGCGCAACTTGTGCGTCAGATTGAGACCGACCCCAATACGCGTGCCGCCGCAATTACGAGCGCCAAGCAACAGTTGTCGATTCGCCAGCAATTCCTTGAAAAGAAATATAGGGAATTACTGGATCAGCATCGCGACCGCCCTGCGGTTGATTTGCCCGATGAGACCGTTTTGATGCTCGTGCTCTCCGCCGCACAGTTGCGGGAAGTCGCCGCGCTGAATTTGTGGTCGCAGGAAATGAAGCGGCGATATCCGACACCGGACGTTGAAAAATGGATCAGGGAACTCCACGCACCATCCCAGTAACCCGCACCGTGTTCGCGCTGGCGGCAATGTTTGCGCTCCTGCACGTCGCAGGGACGCGGGACTGGCTGTCCGAATTGACCCGACCCTTGGTGGTTGGAATCCTCACAGGGATCGGTGTTGCCGCGACAGACTCTGCGGGCGAACTGGTGGTCGGGCGCTTGCATGTCCCGTGGACGCGCGACTGCGCCGGGTTGAACATCCTGATGACGCTTTGGGCGATTATACTGTGGGTGAATCGGGCCGAACCGCTCTCTCGCCGTTACTGGGTGCGCCTTGCGTTGGGCTTCCCGATGGCTTTTCTCGCCAATGTTGCCCGGATTTTCACGCTGATCGGCTATCGCCACGCCTTCTTCCCGGCGGTGGAAAGCCCGCAACTTCACTACTTCATCGGCTTTCTCTGGGTCATGCCGTGTTTGCCATTCTTCGTGCCGCGAGGGGCGCGCAACACCGGCCATTACCTGATGGAAACGCTTTTCATCGTGACGGCCCTCTCACTCGTCTCGCCGTTTGTGTCAGCGCCGGGTGGCAGTCTCGTGACATTGAGCACGCTGCTGCTGCTGGCGAAAGGCCGTTTTGCGTCAACACTGCCCCCCGAACGCCGTTTCGCCGCCGTTGTCTGGATCGCCGCCGCCGCGTTCATCGCCGTGGCAAAGATGGAATCCCTGTGGATTCCCTGGCTCTTGCTCTGTCCTTGGTTCAGCCCTGCAGGAATTGGCGGAAACGCCTCCGCATGGGGACTCGTCTTGGGGACTATCCCGATGGTATCAATGCATCCCCTGGCACGGTGGCTGGTGATCGCGTGTGCGCTGCTGGAAGTCTGGAAATTGCTCGACGCACGACCGATCGTGGAAAAATCCGTGCCAGCCGGACTTCCAGTGAATTTCGTCCCGGAAATTCTGAAGCCGGTCGGGCTGACGGCGATTTTTCTAATCCCCTTCGCGGCCTCAGTGATCGGTGGCCTGTTGATTCCCAGCTTGCGACCCCCAGCCGGAGTTATGGCTCGTGAACTTGGGGCGAACACCTTTCAACTGCATCTGGTCGGCCAACCGCATGATGTGGAACTCGACTGGTTCGGTCCTTCCGGCGATGGTCGTCACCACACGCTTTCCGTCTGCATGCGTTATCGAGGCATTGTCTTGCGGTCCTCTGGAATCGATCCGTCTGTGCTCACGGACGGCAAAATCTGGATGCGTGAATTCTTCCTGCAAGACGGCAAACTTCTCACCGACTACCCGACCTACCTTCGCCGCACATTCCTGCCATGGACACCCGCCGGGGTTCATATCATCGCCAGCGCCCCGGCTGACCACGTGAGCGCGACCCTGTTTGCCCAGTCGGCACTCCAACTCGCAACTCAAGTCAGCCAACTCAACCACTCCCCTTCCCGGCAGCCGAAGCACGCAGCCTTCTAGATGGCAACTTCCCGTTAAGTCCCACCATGCACATTTCCATCCGCGACCTCATGACCCACAGCGGCGTCGCCTTCGACACGAGCGGCGCTGGAACGGGTGACGTAACTCGCAACCGCGTTTTGAGCATGAATCCACACACGGAACGGGTCATCCGGTCAACGATGCGCGCGGGCGGCGTGGTTGATCCAGCCATCAATGCGTTTCTCGTCGCCGTTGCCAAGGTCAGTGCCGGCGAGCGCGGACAGATTTCCGAGTCGGCGATTGATCCCGTGGCCGAACTGCCTGGCTTGGAGTCATTGCCAACGAGTGGCAGCACGGGTGGCCCGTTGCTCAACCAACTCGCGGTCATCAAGCTCAACGGCGGCCTCGGCACCAGCATGGGTTTGGAGCGCGCAAAGTCGCTCATCACCGTGAAGGGCCGCGACACGTTTCTTGATTTCATTGCAAAACAGATTTTGCATCTGCGGGCGAACAGCGGCGCGCCTAAGTTGGCGTTCTACCTGATGAACAGCTTCAGCACGCAAACCGACACGCTCGCCTACCTGAAGAAATATCCCGCTCTCACACCTGACGGTGAACTCGATTTTCTCCAGAGCAAAGTTCCGAAGCTCGACGCGAATACGCTGTTGCCCGTGGCCTGGCCCGCGCAGCCCGATCTGGAATGGTGTCCGCCCGGCCACGGCGACCTCTATCCGT
>CAMDJH010000215.1 GCA_945900455.1 Akkermansia muciniphila | reverse complement strand
TGGATCCTTTGGGACGCAAGGCTGGCGCTGGAGAGCCCGTTCGCGTGACGACCCTCGACGCGTTGCCGGTCGATGGCGTTCCCCGACAGTTTGCGATTGTGGCGGGACGCTCCGATGTTTGGAACCGTTATCCGGCGTCGCCGATTGGTGCCGTGTATTTGCGCCGGGTTACGGAAAATAAGATCGAGGCGCTGCATGCAGGATGTCCGCACGCGGGTTGCTTTGTGGACTACGCGGCGGGCCGCAGTGGATTTTTCTGCCCGTGCCACAACAGCAGTTTCGCGCTCGACGGTAAGATTTCCGACGCCAAGAGTCCCAGTCCGCGCTCGATGGACACGCTCGAAGTCGAAGTGCGAAACGGGAATGAAGTGTGGGTTAAGTTCCAAAACTTCCACGCGGGACATCCGGAAAAAGTCCCCGTCGCATGAAGCGCATCCTCGACTGGTTCGATCACCGCACTGGCGTTAAGAAACTCACGCACGAGGCACTCTACGAAAACGTGCCGGGCGGGGCGCGCTGGCGTTACGTTTGGGGCAGCACGCTGACCTTCGCGATCTTTGTCCAATTCATAACCGGCGTGTTTCTCTGGATGGCCTACAGCCCCAGTTCGCAGACGGCCTGGGAAAGCGTTTATTACATCCAGCATCAAATGACCGGCGGCTGGCTGTTGCGAGGCATTCACCACTTCACGGCGCAAGCGATGATTGTCTTGCTCGCGTTGCATTTGATGCAGGTGTTGATCGACGGCGCATATAAAGCCCCACGCGAAGTAAACTTCTGGACCGGTCTCGTGTTGCTCTTGCTCGTCCTCGCGCTGTCACTCACCGGCTATTTGTTGCCTTGGGACCAGAAGGGATTCTGGGCCACCAAAGTGACGACCAACATCGTCGGCATCTCACCGGTCGTCGGCCCGGCGATGCAGAAGCTGATCGTCGGTGGCGCGGACTATGGACATCACACGCTCACACGATTCTTCGCGTTGCACGCCGGCGTTCTGCCGGGGCTGATCGTCGCGGTGATCGTCGGGCACGTGTATCTATTTCGCCGACATGGTCTGACGCCCAAGCAACCCCTTCGCCGACGTGACTCCGCCTTCTGGCCCGACCAAGTGCTCAAGGACGCGGTGGCGTGTCTCGCAGTGCTCGCGGCAGTGCTTTTCCTGATCGTTCGTCCGCGATTGTTCTCGGCGGACGCGCTGCTCGGTGCCGAACTGGGCGCGCCGGCGGATGGCTCGGAGGCATACTCTGCCGCGCGACCGGAGTGGTACTTCCTTTTCTTGTTTCAATTTCTCAAATACTTCCCCGGCGAACGCGAGGTATGGGGCGCGATTGTGATCCCGAGCGTGGCGATGTTCGGGATATTTTTGATGCCTTTTCTCGGTCAATGGAAGCTGGGGCACCGTTTCAACGTCAGCGCAATCTGCGCGCTGCTGCTCGGGGCGGGTTTATTGACCTACCTCGCTTACGCGCAGGACCGCATCGACCCGTCTTATCAACTCGCCGTGCGACAAGCGCATGAAAGCGCGGAGCGTGTGGTCGCTTTGGCGGGTGCGAAGGGAATTCCTCCGACGGGCGCACTCGAGTTGCTGCGCAGTGATCCCTTTACTCAAGGCCCAAAACTATTCGCGAAGAATTGCGCAAGTTGCCACCGCTTTGATGGCCACGATGGCCGTGGCGAGGTGCCGATGGGAACCCACAGTATCCAGCGGGGAGAAACGCTGGCCGGAATTGCCAGCACCAACCAGATGACGGTTCAAGCCCTTCGCGAGCTGAATCTGCATGTGGCCGATGAACCAGTTCCCGGTGCAAAATTGACGGTGCATCCCCCGCCTTCCGCCGCCGACCTGAAAGGTTTCGGCAGCCGCGATTGGATCGCAGGCCTGCTTACTCCGGAGCGGATCATCAGCGCGCATTACTTCGGCGGCACCAAATTTAGTGACACACGGATGGCCCGGTTTGTCCGCAAGGATGTTGCCAGCTTTACACCCGCACAGAAGGAGCAGTTGAAGAAAGTGGTCTCTGCGCTGTCCGCCGAAGCTGGATTGAAATCGCAAGCCGAAGCGGATCGGCGTGACACAGCCGTTATCGAAGAGGGCCGCAACCTAATGACGGGTACCGAGATGCGCTGCACGGAGTGCCATCAATTCCATAAGCCGGACGAGGACGCGACTGGACCGGACCTTACCGGCTACGGCTCACGTCCGTGGATGGTCCGGTTCATATCCGACCCGGCGCACGCGCGCTTTTACGGAAAACGCAACGACCGGATGCCGGCGTTCGCTCAAAATCAACGGCTCAGTGCGCACAGCATCGAGCTGATCGTGGATTGGCTCCGCGGGGATTGGGATGAGTCGCCCAAGGAAAAGCTTCGGTAAGTATTGTACCCTAGTTGGGTGGGCGGGTCTTTCCGAAGGGATTCTTGGAACCTGGGCCTTCGGGTTTGTGGGGTGTGCGGACGAATGCCGCAGCGTCCGGGGCCGGGGCCGATGGCGGTGAAGGGTTGGAATGGACTCGCGGGGCAACTCTTCCGGGCAGCTGCACGAGCCCTCCGAGCAGTGCACCCCAACCGACAATGAGATGTAGACCCATTGCAATTGTCAGACCTGGAACTGCGATCAGTCGCACTCCGTACAAAAGCAGGCCGCCACACATCACGACCGCGCCTGTCAGCAGACTGGCCCCCGCCATCTTGGCGGCCCCCCCGAGCGTCAGCGCCCGCCCCCACTGCCTTGCCAAAAGCCAAATGGGTATGGCATAGGCGGCAGCAAGTCCCCACCAGAGGACGAAGAGTGTGATCAGCGTGCCCAGCAGGACGCCGAGCAGGCAGACCCCACTCCAGGCTCCCCACCATGCGAGAGCTTCGATCCGGTCGAATTCAAGTCGCACTCCGGTCGGGTAGCGCACTCGAAACGAGCCGAGTAGCCCGGAGGCAGTCAGGTGGGAAGGCCCCAACGTGCACTGCAAATCGGCCGCATGGTTGATGGCAGCATCGCCGACCGGATCCGCTGCGAGGGCGAGGAATCCGTTTGCGCTGAGTCGCCGGGCAAGGGATTCGGGCCAATCAAGGCGCCCGTGAGCGATGCGAATAATGCCGGGGGGAAGGTTTTCCAACGCCTGTTCGAATACGGGCCAGGCGATCCGCCACACCAACCAGCCGGTGATCAGGCCGGCAATCAACCCGACCGCAAACTGCCATACGAGCAGCGGAGCAATGCGAGCGGCCGCCGCGTCCGAGGCGCCTCGGAACCCGAACACCCACGATAATTCTCCAGTGTCCCGGGAACCGTTGTGGTGGGATGCGGTCTTCGGCACCCGGCGAATCTACAGGTACTCGGTTCCATCTCGAAGTTTGATTTCTTCAACAATTCGCCGATCCGTGCCACCGATTGTCAGTGCGGGCAGGGTTCGGCAAGGTTCCCGAAGTGCAGCTTAGGTGCGAGGTGCCTCAGGGGCCTGTGCCTGGCCACCCGGCTGTTGAACCACTCCGACGGGCAGCGGGAAACGCAGCTTCATGACGTCGTTGACCAGAACCTCGACATGGAATACTCCGGAGACGGGAAACTCGACCTGGGGGAAGACACTGACGTTGGTTGCGTGCTGAGCGGCGTCGCTGAGTTGAAATCGGACGGAACTTTTCCGCAGAACGGTTGTGCCGTCCGGATGAATCAATCGAGTCTCTTCGATGAACTGGCCAAGCCCGGCTGTCCACCGATTGAAGAGGCAGAGCTTCTGCGCCGTGATCGGTACCTGAGGCACTCGCACCAGACCTATAATGCCCACAAGGATGAAATTGCCACTGGCCTCCTGCCGCACGTCTTCACAAATCAAGGAGCATTGCAGGTCGGGCAGAATCATGTTCGGTTTCATAAAGACGCGCAGGTTTCCAATTCTCGGGGGATGGGTCAAAGCCGAAAACAGAAAAACGAGAATGAGACAGGCTTCGGCTCTTATTCCGGTTTCGCGATTTGCTCTCCCGCACGCAAGTACTCCCAGATCGCCCGGAGCGTTTTGGGTCCATCCCCTTCCAGCACTTCCGTGAGTGGACTTTTCCCTTCTTCGTCGAAGTAAACCGGCATTTTCGTGCTGGGATCGATGCTGGTGGGACTCCGGACCCATCTGCTGAAGTAGTCGGGCTGCAACCGGACGAAACTCTGGGCGAGGTTGATACCCGGTGCCTCAAAGACCTGCGTTGCTGCGAAATCGCCCGCTCCGTGACAACTCACACACGAAAAACCGCCGTTGGCGCTTACCAGCTTGCGGCCGATCACGGCAAGATTGCCTTCGGATACGGGGTCCGCCGCCGATTTTGGAGGTAATCCGTACGCAGTTGCCAACCCCACGGCGAGTAACGGAGCGTAAGCCGGAAACGCCGGCATGCGGGCATCGAGCCAGGGCCTGGGCTTCCGCACAACGGCCCCCCCCACCATTGCCGCCGCATATTCCGGTTTGAGTTTTCCGCCGATTAATTCCCAGGCCGGGAACCCCTCAAACGTTCCATGGCATTCGCGACACCGAAGATGGACCGATTGACGTTCGAGAAAGTCCGCCGCGGTTTCTCGCAACAAAGCGTTGCGGTCTCCGCCCAGGAATGCCCTCACCGCCCCAAGCTGCTCTGAGGAAAACCCGAATCGTGGCGCACGGGTCTCGGGTAGCTGTTTTTCTGCCAAACAGCCTGTCTTCAGGGTACCGCCCGAAACCTCGCGCAGACTGCGAGTCGTAAATTCATTCTTCATCCCCACCAGTTCATGACAATTGAGGCAACCGCTCGTCGCCACGAGTCGCTTTCCCTGTTCAATCTCTGCCGCCGTTGAGGGGAGCTCCGCGCGGTTCGGTTTTTCTGCCGACGTCAGCAAATGGGCCGCCAAGTTGGCGGCCTCTTCGGAGGAAAGATTGAAGTTCGGCATCCCGTTCCACGCGTAGTGTTCCTCGGGCCGAAGCAGAAAGGGAATCAGGGCATCCGGCTTAAATTTTGTCCCGACACGATTAAGCGAAATCTTGCCGCCGTTCTCCTCGGTGCTACCCGGCGGGTTGTGACATGCGGCACAATGCAGGGTTTCAAACAAGGCCTTGCCTACCACGACATTCCCCGGGGAGCGGGTTCGCTGCGTTCCGCCTTTCAGTGATGCGAGATAGGCTGCGATACGTTTCGTCTTTGCCGCGGCATCCTTTTCGGAGAAGACGATGGGCATTGGGGTGCCCAGCCGAAGCACCCTCGGATTCTCGATCCAGTCTGCCATCCAACCCTCCCGGCGTCGGGACCCGATGTCCTGGAATGACGGCGCGTCCATCGCGAACTCAACGAGGGTGCCCGGCAGTGAGTGGCAACGGACGCAGCGATGCTCTAGAACCAAATCGCGACCGGCATGAATCTCGAGCGATTTGGCCAATTCTTTGGTGGTTTCGGCCGTTAAGGCGGCATTTGGCACCGGATTGAAGGGGGTATCCTCGTTTGACCAGTAGAGACGGATCGAGGCGTCGCCGGAGTCAGGGCTCGTGTACCGAATCGTCACCGCATTGGCTCCCTTGCTCAGGCGAACCAGCTTCCCGGTTGCGACGGACTTTTCTTCGGTCTCCTCGGCGTTGAGCACCATCGTACCCCCGACCGTTAGCTGAACTCGGCCGCGAACGATGACGTGGAACGTGTAATTCGCACGCAATTCTGACGCGATGAATCCGTTCCAAGTGACGGAGAATTTGCCTGCGGGGACGAAGGGCGTTACCGGTTCACCTGCCGGGACAAACAACTGGACATTGACGCTCCGATTCCGGTCCGAAACACCGCCCGACTCGTAGGTAGCGACGAGGCCCGCGGACGGTTCGCCAACCACCCGGCAACTCAGCGCAATGATGAATAGCTGGCAAAGAATCCGTCTCATTTTCGCGGGGCGAACGATGCCGATGCCTCGATTTTTGAGAAAGGTGAAAAAAACCCCCAATTTCCGGATTGACGCCCTTGCAGAAGCTTTATATCAACGTATCCTGATACGTCAATATGTTGAATGATCGGGAACAATAAACACAGCGAACACACTGAATGTCATGAGCAAGCGATACATTTTCTCGTCTGAATCCGTGGGTGAGGGTCACCCCGATAAAGTCTGCGATACGATTTCCGATGCCGTGCTGGACGCCTGCCTCACGCAGGACCGCACCAGCCGGGTGGCCTGTGAAACCTACGCGAAATCGAACGTGGTGGTGGTCGGCGGTGAGATCACGACCAAGGCGAAACTGGACTTCGTCAAGATCGCCCGGGATGCGATTCGCGAGATTGGTTACGTCAATGACGACGACGTGTTCCACGCCGACCGCGTCTTCGTAAATGTGTACATCACTCAGCAGTCGCCCGACATTTCACAAGGTGTCGACGCTCGCGCTGCCAAGGGCAAGAAAAAGGCGGAGCAGGGTGCTGGCGATCAGGGCCTAATGTTTGGGTACGCAAGCGACGAAACCCCCGAGTTGATGCCTGCCCCGATCATGTTCGCCCATCATTTGGGTCGAAAGCTCACCGCCATCCGCAAGTCTGGCAAGGTGGCTTGGCTGCGGCCCGACGCGAAGTCACAGGTATCGGTGGTTTACGAGGACGACCAACCGGTGGCGATCTCGAACGTTGTCATTTCGACCCAGCACTCCGCGGAAGTGAGTCACAAGACGATCGAAGAGTTTTGCATTGAGGAAATCATCAAGAAGGTGCTTCCCAAGCGCATGTTGACCAACAAGACGACCTATTTGATCAATCCCACCGGCCGCTTCGTGGTGGGTGGGCCTCAGGGCGATACCGGTCTTACGGGCCGCAAGATCATCGTGGACAGTTATGGTGGCATGGGCCGCCACGGCGGTGGAGCGTTCTCGGGCAAGGATCCGTCCAAAGTTGACCGCAGCGCGGCATATATGGGCCGGTATGTCGCGAAGAATATTGTAGCCGCCGGGCTGGCTCGCCGCGCCGAGATCCAGTTCGCCTATGCCATCGGTTATCCCGAGCCGGTTTCCGTTTATGTCAACACGTTTGGCACCGGCGTCGTTCCCGACGAGCAGATAACCCAAGCCGTCGAAAACGTGTTCAGCTTCAAGCCCGCAGACATCGTGAAGGCGCTGAATCTGCTCCGGCCAATTTACGGGAAGACCACCAACTACGGCCACTTCGGAAAGAACGACCCGGATTTGACCTGGGAAACCACGAATCGGATTGCAGCCCTCAAGAAAGCCGTCAAGTAAGCCAGAACCGAATGCGGTGTCCCCGGAGGTGCCTGCCCCTCGCCGAGACTTCACTCTCGGCGGACGGTGCGCCCCAGTTTCGCTGTCTGGATCCCGCTTCAACAATAACTCTCCTAATTATGTCCAAACTTAAACCTGCAGCTAAAGCCGCCCTCACTGAAATCGCCGCAACGCTCGCCAATCTAAAGACGTTCACGGCGCTAACCCAAACCGGCAAAGACTACGTGGTCCGCGACCTCTCGCTCGCCGACTGGGGACGAAAGGAAATCGCCGTCGCCGAGCACGAAATGCCAGGCCTCATGTCCGTCCGGAAAAAATACGCCCGTCAGAAACCCCTCCGGAGTGTCCGTGTCACCGGATCACTCCACATGACGATCCAGACTGCGGTGCTGATCGAGACGCTGAGCGAACTGGGTGCCTCCGTGCGCTGGGCATCCTGCAATATTTTCTCGACCCAGGATCACGCCGCTTCGGCTATTGCGGCGACCGGTGTGCCGGTCTTTGCCTGGAAGGGGGAAACCCTGGAGGAGTATTGGGAGCTTACCCTTCGGGCTGTCCTCCACCCGGGTGATAAGGGTCCCGAACTGGTTGTCGACGACGGCGGCGATGTCACCATGCTGATCCACAAGGGCTATGAGCTGGAGAAGGGTAGCACTTGGGTCAATACGCCCAGCAGCTCTCATGAGGAGCAAGTCATCAAAAACCTGTTGAAGCGGGTTGCGAAGGAGAAGCCCGGTATCTGGAAGCGGATCGTTAAAGATTGGAGAGGGGTCTCGGAAGAGACCACAACGGGCGTGCACCGGTTATACCAGCTCGCTGAACAGAAGCAGCTGCTTGTTCCCGCGATCAATGTGAATGACTCGGTGACGAAATCGAAGTTCGACAACCTTTACGGCTGCCGCGAATCGCTGGCGGACGGTCTCAAGCGAGCCACGGATGTCATGATTGCCGGGAAGGTTGCTGTAGTCTGTGGGTATGGAGATGTCGGCAAGGGCTCCGCTCATTCGCTCCGGGCTTACGGAGCGAGGGTCGTCGTCACCGAAATTGACCCGATCAATGCACTCCAGGCTGCGATGGAAGGGTTTGAAGTCAACACGATCGAAAGTACCCTCGGAACCGGCGACATCTATGTCACTACCACGGGTAATTGCGACATCATCACCGTCGAGCACGTGTTGGCGATGAAGGACCAGGCAATTGTTTGTAACATCGGCCATTTCGACAACGAGATCCAGGTGGACAAACTGAAGAAGGCCAAAGGCGTCCGGATCGAGAATATCAAGCCGCAATACGACCGCTACTATTTGCCTGGCAATAAGAGCATCTACCTGCTCGCGGAAGGTCGTCTGGTGAACTTGGGATGTGCCACCGGGCACCCGAGCTTCGTGATGTCGAACTCGTTTACCAACCAGATCCTCGCCCAGATTGATCTGTGGCAGAACAAGGACACCTACGACAAGACCGTCTACCGGCTCCCGAAGAAGCTCGACGAAGAGGTGGCCCGCCTCCATCTGGAGAAAATCGGAGTCAAGCTCACTCGCCTCACCAAACAGCAGGCAGAATACTTGGGAGTCTCCGCCGACGGCCCCTATAAACCAGAGCACTACCGCTACTAATCATCGCTCGAAGCCTTGGCAACGAGGGCTTTTTTTACGAACCCCGCCATTCTGTGAGCATGCTGTCAGTCCAACAGACGATTCGAGCTTTCCGACATCAAATTCTTGCGGCTCTCGCTGACGAGACAACCCTTCCCGGAGGTGTTGCTTTGGTTCCTGATCGAGTTTCGGTGTCGCTCGCGGTTCAGATTAATGCGACCGAGCCGGCGGAAGACCCTGGCTGGCTGGTCGTCGCGACCGAACCAGCCTCCTGTCTCCACCACGTCACCATCGAGTTTGGCCTCTCGACGGCCGGGCGTGCCGAAATTCGCCCCACTCAGTTCTTCAAACCGCCGAGGCCGGAGGAACCCGGTGCGAACGGAGCAGAGCCGCGGAATTTTGCGGTGCTGTCGGAGGTTTTCGGCGCACCGGGTTTCGACAGTTCGGCGCGCGCAACGGTATTCCGCGAGGCCTTGGAACAGTTGAGCGAGGAGCAGCGTCGTCGTGTTTTGGTCTCGCTCGGCAGCATGCCATCACCGGGTGAAGAGGCGATTGTTTCCCAAGCCCGGCATCTGATTCAACGTCTCGCGGCGAGCGGCCCGGCTGGCTCAGAGCACGGTCCCGCGAAACTCCGGCACCTCGCGTCAATGGGCTCCGTTCGAGAGCTGATTCAACTGGCAGAACGCTGGCGGACGCAATCCGAGTGGGCTGCCGTCGAGAGAGGGCCGTCGTCTTGATCGGATCAGCCGGGCCGAGCTTTCGGGGCGTTTGCTCTTCGTCCACGGCTATTGGACGTTGCCGGTAGTTTGGCTTTTTCGTAGTCTTTCCCATCTCAACACATGCGTAAACCTTCAGTCATTCTCCTGACTTGGTGGAATGCCGGACTGCTTCCGGTGCTGCGCTCACTGGGGGAGATGGTTGACCGTTTGACGGTGGTGTCCGGCGAGCGCGACACGATCGTCATGCACTCTCGGCACGTCGATGACTACATGGTGCTTCCTGCGGACGCGGGCGATCTGGCCGTGCTGGAGCAATTGGAACAGGTTGCCGCCGGGTACGGGGGTGCGCTGCTAATCCCGGTGGACGAGCGGGCGACCGCACTGGTAATCCGTCATCGCGAGCGCCTGGCGCTCTCGCTCCGCCTGACGCCTCTGCCGGATCCGAAGATGTTCGCCCTCGGCACGAACAAGGCGCAGCTTGCCGCATTCATGGACCTGCGGGGAATTCCTCATCCTCGCACGCTTTCGGGCACGGGGAGGAATCTTTCCAATCTTGACTGGGTAGGGTGGAAATTCCCCGTGCTACTGAAACCGGATCGCGGCAGTGGTGGGCAGGGTATCAATCTCTGCGTGGACGCTGCGGAGTTGAGTGATGCCCTGGATCGAGTTGCATCGTTCGAAGGGCAATTTCTCGTGCAGGAATTGATTCCTGGGTCCGATGTGGATTGCAGCTTCCTCGCTGTGGAGGGAAAGATCGTCGCGTGGTCAACTCAAAGGGCCATTGCAAAGCCGCGAGGATTTGGGCCAGCGACGGAGATAGTGCTGGAGGAACACCCCGGACTGGTGCGACTCACGGAACAACTCTGCTCCGCCTTGCGTTGGTCCGGTGTCGGGCATCTGGATACGATCCAGGACGAACGGGACGGGAGCTACCGAGTGTTGGAACTCAATGGCCGGTTCTGGACCACACTGCTTGCATCCTCTGCGGCGGGGGTCAACTTTCCCGAATTGCTCCTCTCTTTGGACGCCGGCCGAGATTTTGGACGCTCATCTTTCCGTCCGCAGCGCTTCTTTGCGGGCGGTCTCGGGCTTAAGCCCTTCTTGGGGTTGGGGGGGGCGCGCTACCGATTCCACGAAACGGACCTACCCTACGTGATGGCCGATAGCCGTCCTCTCATTGCTGCGCTGGCACAGAAGTGGCTCTTCCGGCTAATCTGTGGGTGATTTTCAGTGATGGGAAGGCGAAAAGGGGCAAAATCGGATGAGATTGGAGAGTCGTCCAAGGCACCACGAACCTGTCGTCCAGACTACGGTAGGTCTACTTGGTCCGCCCACCAGCGCGAGC
>CAMDJH010000214.1 GCA_945900455.1 Akkermansia muciniphila | reverse complement strand
GAGAGGCATTATGAGAATGGCACGGATCAAAATCGAAGGGGCGACCGCAGTCTATCATTGCATCTCAAGGGTCGTGGGAGGGCAGATGCTGCTGGATGATCTGGGCAAGGAAAAACTGGTTGGACTCCTGGGGAAATTAGCCGAGTTCTGCGATGTCGAGGTGATCACGTACTGCATGATGTCCAATCACTTCCATCTGCTCTTGCGGATACCGGTTCGAGTGGAGCTTTCCGATGAGCAACTCCTGGCCAAAATGGCGGCGTTTTATGGCAAGAAGGGAATCCTGACAGTGTTGGCGCAGGAAAGTCTGAAGCTGCGAGGGAAGATTGATTTGGATATTCGCGATTCGGTGGTGAGTCGAATGGGGGACGTGTCGGCCTTCATGAAGGAGTTCAAACAGCGCTTTAGCCGATGGTACAACAGGACAACGGGACGATTTGGAACGTTGTGGGCGGAGCGGTTTACGAGCGTATTGGTGGAAGACTCACGGCGCGCCGTTCGGACGGTGGCGGCGTACATAGATTTGAATCCGGTGCGGGCGGGATTGGTGAAGGATCCCAAGGACTATCGATTCTGTGGCTATGCGGCGGCGTTGAACGGAGTGGCAGCAATGCGCCAGGGGCTACTGAGTTTTTTGGTGGAAACGAATTGGGCGAAGGGAGCCGCGGAATACCGGATGCTGTTGTTTGTGACGGGGGGTTCGGCGAGTCGCAGTGACAAGGTGGTATTGGATCCCGAGGCGATTAGAGCGGAACTGGCTCGTGGAGGAGAGCTTGGGTTGGGTCAGGTGTTAAGGCTGCGAGTGCGGCATTTGACGGATGGGGTGATTCTGGGATCGAAGGATTTCGTGAACGAAATGTTCATTCGACATCGAGATCGCTTTGGGGCGAGGCGCAAGGACGGGGCACGACCGATACGGGGAGTACCGCTACCGGGCATTAGCGTGATGCGCGACCTGCGAGTGAATGCGATCGGTTGACAGCGAGCGAAGGTGGTGGCACCGAACGGCCCGGCTGATCTGAGAGGTCTTTCAACGATTCCGAATAGTCGCAGCTATGGTGATCGGGTCGAGTTCCGTGCCCAATCCAACTGCAAAAGCGGAATTCCTCGTTTCAAAAAAAACTGACCCACCAATGTCTGCGCGTTGATATTAAACCTGTCACTATTTACTTTTTGGACGGGCGCTCGTGAACCCTGCAATGAAGCTTTGACCGGAATTCAGCGGTACCGGTAGGCTGACGTGATGCGCGGACCCGGTCATCATGAGCACTTGGCGCGACATGCCTTTGCGAACTTTAACCCGCGGGCGCGGGAAGGAGTGAACGTCTTCAGCCGACGCAGCATGCTCAAGGCGGGTCTGGCGGGTCTGGCGGGATTGACGCTTCCGGACTTGATGCGGTTGCGGGCCGAGGCCGTCGCCAAGGGGCAGCCGATGGGCCGAAACAAGAGCGTCATACTGCTCTGGATGACGGGGGGGCCGAGTCATATCGACACGTGGGATGTTAAGCCCGACGCGCCGCTGGAGATTCGAGGTCCATTCAAGGATATCCCCACCAGCCTGCCAGGTGTCCACATCTGTGAATATCTGCCGAAGCAGGCCGCGATGATGGATAAGTTCACGATTATCCGGTCGGTGGATGCGCGGGAAAGCAATCATGAACCCAATCAGGTTTTTCAAACGGGCAACTTGGAGGCCGAACCCCGCTTGAATCCGAAGGGGCACCTTTATCCGGCCATCGCCTCCGTCGTGGCGAAACTGCGTGGCGCAAACCAGGTGGGAATGCCGCCATCGGTCGTCTTGAACATGAAGTCACGATCGCACGTGGCCTGGGGCGGGTATCTCGGCAAGGCGTACGACCCGTTTCGAGGGGACAACGTCAGCCAGCTTTTCCAACTCCCCACCGGGTTGACACTGGACCGGTTGCGGACCCGCCGCACGCTTGTGGAGCAACTGGATACCCTACGGGGCGACATCGACGCGTCGGGTGCGATGGCGGCCTTCGACCGATTTGGGCACGAAGCGTTTGATCTTGTTGCCGGGGAGCGCGCACAAGCCGCCTTCGATATATCGAGGGAACCGCAGAAGATTCAGGACCGTTACGGCGGGCATGACTGGTGCCGACAGGCGCTGCTGGCGCGGCGCCTCGTGGAGGCGGGTGTCAGCTTTGTGACGATCGATCTCAGCAACCACTCCGCTTCGGGGACCTGGGACAACCACGGGGACAATATTCCTCCCTACGGTGGAATTTGGAATGGCCTGCGGCCGCTGCTGCCCGTGTTCGATCACCTCATAACCACCTTGGTTGGCGATCTGGCCGACCGGGGAATGCTGGACGACGTGCTCGTTTTGGCGATGGGAGAGTTCGGCCGGACGCCGAAGATCGGAACCCAGGATAGTGCCGATGGCCGCGACCACTGGCCGGCGGTCATGTCGATGACGCTCGCGGGCGGTGGGTTTCGTCATGGTCAGGTGATTGGATCGACGGAACGCGACGGGGGTGCGATCCGGGAACGTCCGGTGACGCCGGGAGATCTGGCTGCGACGATCTATCATCATTTTGGAGTGCCGCTCGGAGAGACATATCTTGATCATCAGGGCCGACCTCGTTTCATTGTTGAGGGAGGCGCGCCGATTCGGGAGTTGATCTGAACCACTCGGGGTTGCCGCCGCCACCAAGCCCCCTATTTTTCCATACGATGCCGATTTTTGATCACCCAGCCGAGCGTGCTTGCGCCGCCGATTCTCCCAATGCCGCGGTCGATGTCTTCATCGGCACCGGCGGCGACGGCCATTGTCATCCGGGCGTCACGCGCCCCTTTGGCATGGTGCAACTCGGCCCCGACACCCAGCACCGGCACTACCGCCAGAGTTACCCTTGGGCGGCCGGCTACCGCTACGAGGACGATTCGATTCTTGGTTTTTCGCACACTCATTTTTCGGGGACCGGACATGGCGACTTGGGCGATGTGCTCTTAATGCCGTTCACGGGTCCCACCAAGCTGGAGCCCGGCTATCCCGAGCGCGCCTTGAGTGGCTATCGCTCGCGTTTTTCGCATGCATTGGAGCGTGGCGAACCGGGCTATTACGCCGTCAAGTTGCTGGATCACGAGGTCGAGGTCGAGTTGACGTGCACCGATCGCGTGGGCCTGCATCGTTACCACTATGTGAAGGGTGACGCCGCCAAGCTGTTGCTCGATCTGCGAAGCAGCGTCTACAACTACCCCGGCAAGACCCTCTGGTCGCGCTTGCGTGTACGCAGTGAGCGACTCGTCACGGGCATGCGCGAGACGCGGGGCTGGGCACCGGGGCGTCAGCTCTTTTTCGCCGTCGAGTTTTCGCAGCCCATTCGGGCGCATGAAATTCACAGCACCGAGGAGGCAGTCGAGTACCGGGGTTTTCGACCGCCAGGCCAAGATCCGCAAGGTCGGCGCGTGCTGGAAGGTCGCGCGTTGGTTGCGGCCTTCGAATTCGGTGTGGTGCCTGCGAATCAGTTGATGGTCAAGGTTGCGATCTCGGCCGTCAATGAGGCGGGCGCGATCGCCAATCTCGCCGAGATGCCCGGCTGGGACTTCGAGGCCGAACGCGCCGCCGCCGCGTCGGCCTGGGGTCAAGCCTTGGGGGTGCTTGAGATTGATGCCGAACCAGAGATGCGCCAGAGCCTCTTTACCGCGCATTACCACTCCCTGATGGCGCCCAGCCTGTTCATGGATCTGGACGGGCGTTACCGCGGCCCGGACAACGAGGTGCATCGGGCTGAAGGGTTTCGTTTCCACTCGACCTTTTCGCTCTGGGATACCTACCGCGCCCTCCATCCCTGGCTACTCTTGACGCAGCCTGCCGCGCGCAATGCCGATTTCATCAACTCTCTGCTGGCTTCGCAGCAGGCAAGCCCGCATGGCATCCTGCCCGTCTGGCAGTTCCACGGCCTCGAGACTTGGTGTATGATCGGGTATCACGCGCTGCCCGTGATCGCGGACGCCTACCTTAAGGGGTTGCGCGGATTCGATGCCTTCGCCGCATTGAAGGCAATGACGGCCAGCGCCGAATACCAGCCGTATGGTGGGCTGGAGCACTATATGAAGCTGGGCTACGTCCCCCATGACCGCGAGCCGGAGGGGGCGTCGAAGACCTTGGAATATGCGTTTGATGATTGGACGCTGGCGCGCATGGCCGAGTCGCTCGGCGAAACGGAGGTGGCGGCTCGCTATTATCGGCGGGCGCAATATTTCCGGGCTCTGTTGGACCCGAAAACTGGCTTCGTGCGGGGTAAGAGCAGTGATGGCCGGTGGCGCGAGCCCTTCAATCCGGCTGCCGCGGGCTATGGCAGCGACTATACCGAGGGTAGCGCCTGGCAATACTCATGGTATATGCCGCATGACTGCGCAGCGCTGGTCGAGAATCTCGGCGGTGACGCCGGTTTGATCCGGCGCCTTGACGAGATCTTTGAGGCCAAAGCGGATCCGAAGCAGTATTCGCACATGGAGGACATTTCGGGCCTGATCGGGCACTATGCTCATGGCAACGAGCCCAGTCACCATATCGCCTACCTCTATAGCTACGCAGGTGCCCCATGGAAGACGCAGCGCCGGCTCGCGCAAATTGTGCCCACCCAATACCGCATCGGTCCGGCAGGTCTGGCCGGCAACGACGATCTGGGCCAGATGTCAGCCTGGCTGCTGTTCAGCGCGTTTGGCTTCTATCCGGTCGCCCCGGGAAGCAATGAGTACGTGATTGGACGCCCTTTTGTGCGCCAGGCCAGCCTGCGTCTGGCCAATGGTCGCGTTTTTACAGTGCGTGCCGAAGGTTTGAGCGGGGCCAATGTATACGTAGGCCAGGTCACCCTCAACGGTCAGAGGCACGGCCCGAGCTACTTGCGCCACGAGGACTTGATAGCGGGCGGCGAGTTGGTTTTCCGCATGCAGGCCGAGCCCAATTTGGAATGGGGCCTGCCGCGTGGAGACCGGCCTTACAGTCAGACACCCTACCTTGCCTTGCCCTGAGACCTTCCGCCCTGAGTGCGAATAATCTGTCGCGTCGGGTTCATTCCGATGCCGTTGGCCTGCCCTCCTTGATGATCTTCCGCAAGGCGCGGTAGCCGTGCTCATTGAGCAAAGCGATGGCTCCGAGGTCGCTCGAGTCTCGCGCTACGTCCGAATAGGAGTCCAGGGCGCTATACATGGACTCCATCGCGGCTTCCAAGGATTCGGCCCGGGCGGCAGGATCGTGCGCCTTGTAGAGCGACTCGATCGCCGTGAGGAAATGATAGGCGAACTCCAGCTTTTTGGCGTGATAGAGCGTAAGACTGCGCGAACCTTCGCGGGCGCGGGTATTGGCGCGGTACATTTCATTCATGGCGCTGGTATACAGCGTCTTGGCTTCGGAGAACCACGCGGGGAGACTTTCCGTCGAGTTCAAATGACGCCGGACCATATCCGGTCCGGGCACGCCGAGTTTGGGATCGTTTTGAGCAATGATTTGTGCGGCCTTGCCGATTTCCTCAAAACCTTTCCACATCCGCACCGCCACGCCTTCGCCGCACATTGGGGTGACGAGGTCGGTCAGCGCCTTTTCGTCGGTGAACTCCATTTGCGGTAGTACGGAACCCTGCACCGGTGCGGCCGCGATGATTTCGAATCCCAGCTTGGCCGCGCGTTCACGGAAACGGGCCGTGATGGCCGCCACTTCGGGGTTTTCGAATGTTTTTGCGCCACGGAACGCGTTACGGCCCGCGGTATCGCCATCGACGCGGATGGGTGTGAAAGGCGAAACGGTCTTTGGAATGGCAACGGCCGTGTACTTGAGCCTCAACAATTGTTGGAGCCGCCTTTCGAGTTCCGCGTCGCTCCAGGATTCCTGGCCGAGGGCGGAGCCGGTGTAGCCATTCCACACCCGTGACGCACCGGTTGGCTGCGAAGTGATTTCAAGGTTAGTGGGTGGCAAAGCGGGTTTCTCGGTGGCAGCCAAAGCTGGCGGGAGTGTGTGCTCGGCCACGCAAAGAAGGCTTTCGCGGGTGCGGACAAACAATCGGCCGTCGGCGATCGCGGGGGTGGCGATGATTTCCTCACCCAGATCGTTCTTGCCGAGTACCTTCAATTCGGGGCCGTCTGCGAGGATGACGATGACGCCGTTTTTTGCGGCGAAGAAAACTTTGCCATCCACGGCGATCGGGGAGGCGAAATAGTCACCGAAATTGCCGAGACGGCTGCGTTCCCAGAGTGTTCGACCATCCCTCGCGTCGTAGCAACTCGACATGCCGCCGCTTTTTACCAGGTAGAGTCGGTGGTGGTAAAACAAGGGGGAGGAAAGATTCGAGGGCGTCTTCTGATCTCGGTTCCAGAGGAGATGCGTCTTCGTGACATCCCCATGGCCACCGCCTCGGATGGCTTGGATGATGTTGCCTCCGGCAGCCATGTTGTTGGGCGATTGAAAGGCGGTGTCGATCTCCTCGGGGCCGAGGATCTTGTCTTTGTTCTTGTCGGAGGCGTCGAAGCGCTCGTGAAACTCCTTCGGCGTTTCTTCGCGGGCGAGGAGGCCGTCTTGATTCGTATCGAGCCATTCGAGCAGCGCGTGTTTCAGCGTCCGGGTCGCGTCGCCGTAGCTCTGCACCGCGACGTAGATCACGCCGTCATGGACGGCGGGGGAGGTCATGATGGTGCGCAACAGCGTGTTGCAAGTCCAAAGTTCCTTGCCCGTGGCGGGATCATAGCCTTTCAGTTTGCCGCTGCCGGCGATGACGAGATCGGTGCGGCCATTGGCCTCGCACAACACGGGCAACGAATAACCGGCGAGCATTTCACCGCGCAGGGTCTTCCACTTCTCTTTGCCGGTTTTCGCATCGAGCGCGACAACGAACGGTGCGAGGTCGTCATCCTGGCAGAAGAAAACGGTGTCCTGATAGACGATGGGCGATGACGCCGCACCCCAGTCCATTAGGTAGGCGGGTTTCGGCGTGGCATGGCGCCAGACTTCGGCTCCGCTGGTGGCATCGAAGGCCAGAATGCCGACGGTGCTGAAATACACATACACGCGCTCGGCATCGGCGGCAGGGGTTGATGACGCATGGCTGTTCGGTGGAGTAATGCGTGGCAGGGTTCCCGTGGCGAACTCTGTGCGCCAAAGCTGTTTGCCGCTCGCCGTATCGAAACTGAAGACGGCAGACTTCTGCTCGCCCGTGATGGCCGTCGTGAATACGCGGCCGTTCATTACAATGGGGGAGCCGATGCCGTCGCCGAGCTTCGCACGCCAGGCGATTTTGTTTTCCCCCGAAAAATTGAGCGGGATGCCTCTGCCGGAGGAAACACCACTGCCGTTGCTGCCTCGGAATTGTGGCCAGTCTTCGGCGTGACAAAAAAGTGCGGACAGCAGGAGGCCGGCGAGCAGGGAGTGATGCATAATGAGAAAGCGATCAACCAGACAGCTCAATCAGCGAGTCGCTTCGGTCGGGATCAATTGTTTTTGGACTGTGTGCCTTGATGTGGGGATGTAAAGGCTCTTTTCCGGGATAGAACCCACCGAACTTAACAGTGCGCGCCGTGATGCCATGAACCCAAGCACCACCTCACCCGCCCTTCGGGCACCCTCTCCCCCACTCGGAGTGGCGGAGAGGGAGTGATGGGCCCTATCTCAACGTATAAAGCGGCAAAGGACGTTAGTGACTAGATCGACTGTTAAATGGTACACGGATGGTGTCCGTCGGCCGATGGGGGCGGCGGAGCGAATGTTGCATGAATACACACTTCTCCAGTTCTGTTCGGTGCACTGACCGGTCGCGTGAAATCTTCCCGAAGCACGGCCAGAGTATCAAGCCCCTTGCCGAAGCGACCACCGAGCGCGTTCGATGGGGCCATGGCTTCCTTGTTCGGTGGGTCGGGTTGGTTGGATTTCTTTTGGCGGCAACTCGCCCGCGATGGGGGGTGCCCTGGCTCGTCAGCACTTTGTTGGCGCTAAACGGACCGATGTTGGGCGCCCCGAGGCCGGCGGGCGATCCGCTGGTGACGCCGTGTTTTCCGGCGCCCGCCTCCCAGCCCAATGTCATCATCATTGTATCGGACGACCTTGGCTACGGCGACCTCGGTGTTCATGGCTGTCAGGATATCCCGACCCCTCACATCGATTCCATTGCCCGCAATGGCGTGCGGTTCACCAGCGGGTATGTCACCGCCCCGGTTTGCAGCCCTTCCCGTGCGGCGCTGATGACCGGACGGTATCAGCAGAGATTTGGACACGAGACGAACCCCGGGACCTCGCTGGAGCACAGCCCGTACTTCGGCCTCCCCACCACGGAAACCACCGTTGGCGACCGTTTCAAAGACCTGGACTATAGCACCGGCTGGATCGGCAAGTCGCACCTCGGCGGTACGGCGCCGTTCTATCCACTGCGTCGCGGGTTCGACGAATTCTTTGGTTTTATCGAGAGTCACCACGATTATTTTGACGATGGCACGCCGCTCCGTAAACAGGACGACCCGATTCGAAGCGGTACGAATTCGATCGTTGAGAACAGTTACTTGACCACCGCGTTCGGCCGCGAGTGCGTGAAATTCATTGGCCTGCACACGAACGCGCCATTCCTTCTTTACGCGGCCTTCAACGCCGTCCACTTCCCGCAGCAGGCGACCACCAATCTTATTGTGCGCGCAGCGCAACTCCCCATCACCGATCCGCATCGCCGCATTATGGCGGCCATGCTCCTTGGATTGGACGACGCGGTTGGCGCTATACTGGCAACGTTGCGCCAACTCAACCTGGAGACTAATACACTGATCTTTTTCACAACGGACAACGGCGGAACAACTCAACTCGGATCGAGCAACGCGCCCCTCCGAGGCGGGAAGACCGAACTTTATGAGGGGGGCGTCCGCGTCCCCTTTTTCATGCAGTGGAAGGGGCGCCTGGCGACGAACCAAGTGTATCACGCCCCGGTGAGCACGCTCGATATATTGCCCACCGCCATCGCGGCGGCGGGTGGCCCCATCTCGGCGTCCTGGAAGTTGGACGGCGTTAACCTGCTGCCGTTTCTCTGCGGCGCAGCCAGCGGCGTTCCCCACCCGGCCCTGTTTTGGCGGATCGAGACGGACGGTCTGAGCCCCGGCGGTGAGGTGCAGGATGGAATCCGAGCCGTGCGCGACGGTGACTGGAAACTGGTGAAAAGCGGCATCCGGAGGAACTGGGAACTCTATAATCTTGCGTCCGATGTGGGTGAATCGACGAATCTGGCGGATGTTCGTCCGGAAATCGTGCAGCAGCTTGTCGCGTCGTACGACGCGTGGAGCTCCGAGCTCGCGCGTCCGCTCTGGGCCGTCGATAACCTTCAGTTCGCTTCCCCGGACTTTGTGTTGCAGGACATTCGCGTGGGCGGGACAGGGGTCTCCTACATCGCGCCGGAGTTTTTGCCCGGGGGATCGCAGATCGCTTTTCAAGATGGAACCAACCAGCTCTGGCGCGGGCAAGTTAACCCCACCAACGGGTTCCTGGCCTCCGGGCACGGCATGGATTTGTTGATCGACGCCGGCCTTGCCTCCGCCGATTCCGCATTCAACGGCGCCGAATGGGGGCTTTCAACGGTCGGTTCCTCGCTCTTCTATACGAAGCCCGACATCAATGGACGGCTGCAATTGTGGCGCGCCGGGTCGCTTGACACCGGTGTCACCCGCACACCGCATACGTCGGGAACGACCAACTCTTACAACGCCCGCGCCAGCCAGGGTGCTGCCGATCCCGTCGCCCGGGTGGTGTTCACGGCCGGTTCCTCCCTGAATCCGGTCGAGGCCTGGATGTTGGAATCTGCCCCCGCGAACCCCCGCCCTCTGCCGTATCATGCCGGGGGTTTCCGCAATGGCCGCTGGTTGCCCGGGACGTCCGACATCGCCTACTCGGCCGCGACGCCAGCACATCCGGAACTCATCCAGATCATCCGATACGCCACGGCCGCCGGCACGGTGCAAATCATCTCGGACGACGCCGGGGACAAGGCGGACATCTGCGGCTTTTTGGCCCCGGAGTACAATGACGAACTGTGCTACGCGGCCGTTGTGGATCGCACGTCCATCGCCATCTACCGGGATTTGCACGACAAACCCAACGGATTGCATGCCCGCATTGCCTCCTTTACGCAGCCGGCGGGACGCCCCCCGCGATACATCTATTCCCTCGAACCGCTTTCGGGCTCCCGAGGTTACAACGGTACCAGCTACTTTTCCTGCGCCGCTTACCAGAGTAATGACCCCTCCAACCCCGGCGATTCCGAAATCTGGATTCTCGGGCTCGGGCCGGGAAACCCGACACCTTTCCTTCGCCGTGTCGACGAAGGGCTCGGAACCGCCGCCGCCGCCGAACGACGGGATCCGCGGACGTTTATCGCCCAGAATGAAATCCTCGTTTATTACAGCCGGAAAGCGGGATCCAACGCCGTCACGCATCTCCGGGTCGCCAGCACCGGCATCAATACTCCGGATTTTCAGGATGCTCCCAGCGGATTCACCACCCTTGAATTTGAGAGAAGCTTCACGGCTGGCACCGTGGATTCACAACAGAAACTCATGAGCAGCACGGAGGTGCTTGGCCTGACCGCGCATCAGGGACGCCTCTTTGCCGCCACCGGTAATCGGGGCAATTTTCCGTACCCGCCGGCGGGCAGTCCTCCGGCCAGTTGGACGGGTGCCCAAATCTTGGTGAAGGATTCGGCCGGGGCACCCTGGCGCGTCGACGAGGCGACGCCGCCTATTTTTCAGTCCCATCTGCGGACCGAAACGCTGGTGGATTTCACCTTCACAACCCGTTCCAATGGGGCCGCTCTGCGGAGGGTGCATCTCACGGAAACGGTGGTTTTCGAGTCAGCGATTGTTGAACGGAAGAATTCTTCATTTTTCCCGGGACTCTGATTTCGATTTCTGAAACGCTCCGCGGCCAATGGTGCTGCCGAGCAGAATGCAAGGGCGCGACTTTGGT
>CAMDJH010000213.1 GCA_945900455.1 Akkermansia muciniphila | reverse complement strand
ATCCGTTAGCTTCCCGCCAGCGTCGTCTTCTCTCTCGATGTTCCCCTTCCCAATGAATCGCATCCTTCTTGCCTTCGTCATCTTCTCGACCTCTGCCGGATTTCTGGTGGCGCAGGTCCATACGGATGTGCAACTCCAGATTGAAGCGCGGGAGGTCCGGCCCGGGGACACCGTCCTGGCGGGTGTCCGATTAAAAATGGAGCCGGAATGGCACGTCTATTGGCGGAATCCCGGCGACTCCGGAAGTGAGATCAAGCTTGACTGGACTTTGCCTGAGGGCGTGACCGCCGGAGCCATTCTATGGCCGGTGCCCGAGAAATTTACCGAGGCCGGCTTCGCCACCTTCGTTTACTTCCGCGAGGTAACTTTGCTGGTGCCACTGACGGTCTCTTCGAGTGCCGTTTACGGAGATCGGGACCTGCGAGTGAAAGTTCGATGGCAGGAATGCAAGAAGGAATGCATTCAGGCGAACACTAACTTAACAACCCGTATCTCAGTGGGTGCCACCCGTCGGGATGAGGCAGATTCTAAAGGGTTGACTGCCGCCAGGACAGCCCTCCCCACCCAGGCGGAGTCGGGGCTAGTCCGGGCGTATTGGGACGGGGAAGGGACGTCTGAGTTGCGCCCTTTTGTGGTGGAAGTCAAAGACCTGGGAGCGAATGATTTTTTCCCGTTCAAGGCAAAAGGATTTTCCGAGGCAGCCAAGACGGAAACGCTGCCCCCAAGGGATGGCTGGGTACGGTTCAAGAAGTCCGCGGTCCCGATCGACGGTGCGTGGCCGACGGAGGTGGCAGGCCTGGTAATCAATGCGTCCGCGGCGGGAGCTCGAACCGGACGCGAGGCACGGGTGCCGATTGAAATCTCGGGCCCGTCGACGGGTAGCGGCAACCGCGAGGGGCCTACCGCTTCGACGATTCCTGCCACCATGACTGTGCTTCTCTTTCAGTTGATGTCGGCTTTCATTGGCGGACTGCTGTTGAATATCATGCCGTGCGTCTTGCCCGTCCTGGCGCTCAAGGTACTGGGCTTTGTGAATCAGGCGAGGGAGGCTCCCGGTCGTGTCCGCCAGATGGGTTTGATTTACGGACTGGGTGTGATGGTTTCGTTTCTGGTGTTGGCGGGGGTGGCCATTTCAATCCAGCACGCCGGTCATTTCGCCAACTGGAATGCCCCGTTCCAGAACCCGATTTTTCGAGTGATCATTACCACGCTGATTACATTGGTCGCCCTGAATTTGTTCGGCCTGTTCGAGGTGACCCTGGATCGGCATACGACCGAGACTGCATTTATCTTTGCTTCCAAGGAAGGCGCCAGTGGCGCGTTTTTCAACGGAGTCCTCGCCGCCGTGTTGGCGACCCCCTGCACGGCCCCGTTTCTTGCGCCTGCGGTGGCATTTGCTCTGTCGCAGCCGGCTTGGGTCATCTTGCTCTTTTTCGCTGCGATTGGCGCGGGGCTGGCATCGCCGTTTGTGCTGCTATGCTGGAATCCCGCTTGGTTGAAGTGGATGCCACGCCCGGGCGGTTGGATGGTCCGGTTCAAGCACGCAATGGGTTTTCCTATGCTCGCGACGGCGGTCTGGCTATTTTGGGCCACGGCAACCCGAATGGGGGAGAACGGCGTATTGTGGCTTGGACTGTTCTTGGTCGTCGTTGCCGCCGCAGTATGGGTCTGGGGCGAATTCGTGCAACGAAGCACCCGCCGGCAGGGTTGGGGTATGGCCGTCAGCGTGGCGTTGATGGCCGCTGGCTATTTTGGTTTACTTGAGAAGCAACTCGATTGGCGAACACCCGCTGCCGCCCGCAAGCGCTCGGCTCTGGCCTGGGGAACTTGGAGCCCGGCGGCGCTTGCAGAGGCCCGGAAGGGAGGCCGTCCCGTTCTCGTGGACTTCACGGCGGATACCTGTCTGAATTGCAAGGTAAACAAGGCGACGAGTATCAATACCGCGGGAACGATTGCCAAAATAAAGGCGGTCAATGCGACGCTGCTGGAAGGGGATTTCACGGACGAGGATGCCGCCATTGCCGCTGAGTTACGGCGGTTTGGGCGCAACGGGGTCCCCCTGGTTCTGGTGTATCCTCGCAATCCGGCGCTCGAACCGCGCGTCCTTCCGTTGACGCTCACGCCTTCGATTGTTCAGGAAGCCCTTGATTGGGCAGCTCGGTAGGAGGTTTTTTTCTTCCTGACGTCTCCCCGCTTGTCGGCACTCGTCAATCCGCGTATATCGGGAGGCGTCGCCTGCCATGTCCCACAACTTTACTGTCAATCCGAGCCAGGTATTATCCGTCATTATGGGCGGAGGCCAGGGTACCCGCCTCTTTCCACTCACGAGTGAGCGGTCCAAACCGGCCGTTCCGCTCGCCGGCAAGTACCGCTTGGTCGACATCCCCATCTCCAATTGCATCAACTCCGGGTTGAAGCGGATCTACCTGCTCACCCAGTTTAATTCAGCGTCTCTTCACCGGCATGTCTCCCAGAGTTATAAATTCGACCATTTCAGCACCGGTTTTGTCGAAATTCTCGCCGCGGAACAGACATTCAACAGCACGAGCTGGTACCAGGGAACAGCCGACGCCGTCCGGAAGAACCTCGTTCACTTCCGGAATACCCATTTCGACTTTGCCCTGATCCTCAGCGGAGATCAGTTGTATCGAATGGATTTTCGCAAAATCCTCGAAGACCATGCCGAGCGCGGGGCGGATCTGACGATTGCCACCATGCCGGTCACGGGTGGAGAAGCGAGTGCGCTGGGAATCTTGCAAACCGATCCACAAGGCCGAATTAATCGATTCGTCGAAAAGCCCAAGGACCCCGCCGTTCTGGAGTCGCTGCGGCTGCCTAAATCCAGCTACCCCAGCCTGGGAATCGAACGTAACGAGGACTTGTACCTCGCGTCGATGGGCATCTATGTGTTCAACCGGCCCGTCTTGTTTGAGCTCCTGAACAACAACTTGACCGATTTCGGAAAGCACATCATCCCGGGTGCGATTGAAAGCCATCGGGTATTTTCCCACGTCTTTCAGGGCTATTGGGAGGATATCGGAACGATCCGTAGCTTTTTCGAAGCCAATCTCGACTGCTGTGCCGAGTTGCCTCGGTTTAACTTTTTCGACATGACCGCGCCGATCTTCACGCGGCCGCGTTTTCTCCCAGCCTCAAAGATCAACGGCGGAGCGATCGATCACGCGGTGATCTCGGACGGTTGCATCGTCAACCGGGCCCGCGTTCAACATAGTGTCGTCGGCGTGCGAAGCATTCTCGAGGAGGGGTGCTCGCTGAACCGAGTGGTCATGATGGGTAGCGATTACTATGATTCGGCGTCGACGGTCGCCCGAAATGACGAAGCCGGGATACCGCGCTTGGGCGTCGGCCGAGGCACGCGGATTGAAAATGCCATTCTCGATAAAAATGCCCGGGTGGGTGAGGGCTGCATCTTAAGCCCGGCGGGTAAACCCCAAGATCTCGATCACCCACAGTACTATATCCGGGATGGCATCCTCATCGTCCCAAAAAATGGCGTGATCCCTCATCACACGGTGGTCTGACTCGGCGGCCACTCTTTCCTAGCCATTTTTGGATAAAGCACGTGACCTCCGTCGTGTCGCACTCCTAGGGTCTTCACCACTGTATGTGGGATCGCGACGAGGTCGATAAGGTCTGCGAATGGGGTGTCATAACCCTGATGCTCGGCGTCGTGATTTACGCAGCCCTCGCCTTGGGTGGCGTTCGCTTGACGGAGTTTGCCGTGGTGGGCGCGTTGACCGGAATTGCGCTTGTCCTTTGGACTGTCCGGCTGTGGTTGTGGGAGGGGCATCGATTTCTCCTCCATCCCGTCGTCTGGCCGCTCCTCGCCTTTGTGGGTTATGCGGGCTGGCGTTACTCGCACGCACCCGTTGAATACGTCGCTCGGCTTGAATGGATGCAGATCCTTTTGTACGCGGCTGTCTTCTTTCTCGTGCTCCATAACTTGCACCGACAGGAGACGCTGCAATGGGCGACAGCCGTGCTCTCCGTGCTGGGGATGTGCCTTTCCTTTTATTCGCTGGTCCAGTTGGCCAGTGGCTCGGATCTGGTCTGGTGGTTTGTCAAACCCGGCAACTACGCCCGTCGCGGGGGAGGTACTTTTATTAATCCGAATCACCTCGCCGGGCTGTTGGTGGTGCTGTTTCCGCTGGCGACCACTCACGTGTTTCTAGGAAGGATTCGCCCGCTCATCCGTGTTCTCTACGGGTACGCTGCGCTGGTCATGCTCTGCGGAATCGGGGTGACCATGTCCCGGGGCGGATGGTTGGCGACGGCGTTGTCCGTTGCACTGCTTTTCGTTTGGCTCCTCCGCCGACGACAACACCGTCTCCCAGCCCTCTTGATGCTGGTGGTCGTCGCGACCGGTGCTTTTTTCTATTTCACCCGGGTAGATTTCGCAAAATGGCGGCTGGAAGGGACGTTGCGGGAAGGGACGGCCGATTCGGGTCATTCCCGCCAGTACTTGCTTCAGCCGACGTTGAAGATGTGGCGGGATCACGTGTGGACCGGGGTCGGTCCTGGTCAGTATGACGTTGCGTTTCCGAAATACCGGCCGCCGACGATTCAGAACGCACCGGTCCACGCTCACAATGAATACCTTGAATTGCTCGCAGCTTATGGGTTGGTTGGGGCTGGGCTGTTTCTAGCCGTTTTGGGAGCACTCGTTTGGGGCGCCCATAAGACATCCAAATTTGTCGAACGTGGGAGCAGCGAGCTGGGATTTAAGGCGAGCAATCGCACCGCATTTTTCCTGGGGGCCACGCTCGGATTGTTTGGTATCGCGGTCCATTGTCTCGTGGAGTTTCATCTGCACATTCCAGGGGTGGGTCTTGCTGTAATGCTGATGGCGGGATTGATGGCCTCCAACCTCCGGTTTGCCACCGATAATTTCTGGCTGACGCCCCGCTGGTGGAGTAGTGGGATCGCGACGGTTCTCGCCGTCGGATGGATCGCGTGGATGAGCCCGTTGCTCCTGCGCGGGTGGCGGGAGGGGCGCTACCTGAATGCGGCGGCGGCCAATCCAAGTCTTGATGAAAAACTCATATCCTCGCTGAAGTCCGCGTTCGCGGTTGAACCGCAGAATCCGCGTACCGCCTATGAAATTGGTGAAAACTACCGCTTGCTCAGTTGGCAGGGCCTCGCCGGCTACCCGGATCAGGCGCGGGAGGCAATCACATGGCTGGAACGGTCGGCGCGCCTAAACCCGTTTGACGCCCACACACGCTTGCGGCTCGCCCTTTCCCGTCATTGGCTTGAAGATCGAGCCGGCGCTGCGGCCGACTTCGACGCGGCGTTAAGGCTCGGGCCGAATGACGTGACCATTGCGAACTATGTCGGATGGAATCGGATGCTTCGGGGGGATCTGGAAGGGGCTCGCCATTTGTTGGAGCAATCTCGAACTTGGTGGCCGTGGGGGAACTCGATGGCCGAACACTACATCGGTGCGATTGAACGGGCGATCCAGGCAAAATCCGGCAAGCTGAAGAGTCCGGAAAACTGATCGCCGTGGTTTAGCATCGACGCTTGGGTATGCGCTCGTTTCACTGGCGGCCCTGTTTGGATCGTTCCCCGTGAATAAGCGGATACTATTTCGATTGCAGAAACTGGTGTTTGCGCTGACGCACCCGACCCATTGGCGCGCTCTCCAGGAAAAGGTCGCGCCGGCGATCGAACACCAAAGCGTGCTCCGGACGCTGAACTGCGACCGTGTGATCGATGTCGGGGCTAACCGCGGACAATTCTCGTTGGTATGTCGCCGGGTAATGCCCGGCGTTCCCATCACCGCGTTCGAGCCGTTGCCCAGTGAGGCCGCGGTCTATCAAAGAATTCACGGACTTGTGCCTGGAGTCGAGCTGCACTCCGTCGCGCTGGGAGAACGAAATGGAAGGGCAACCTTTCATCTAAGCCGGCAGTCCGACTCCTCCTCCCTGCTCCCCATCGGCTCAGAACAGATCCGATTGTTTCCGCAAACGGACGAAGTGGGTACTCTGGACGTCACCGTCCGGTGCCTCGATGACTACATCGCCCGCTGGGCGCTGCACTCCCACATGTTGTTGAAGTTGGATGTGCAAGGGTTCGAGCTGTTCGCCCTGCGCGGGGCGATCGCAACCCTGGCGCGATGTTCTTATGTGTACGTCGAATGCTCGGAAGTTCCGCTCTATAAGGGCCAGGCGCTTTTTCCAGAGGTCGCAGATTTCCTGGCAACTCAGGGGTTCCGCCTGCTTGAGCGGGAAAATCTTCAATTCGACGGCGGCCAATTAGTTCAGTCGGATTGCCTCTTTGGAAGAATCTAAGCCCTCTTGCGCAAGCCAGCGAGGTGCGCTCTCAGCGGTTCGCGCGATTCAGGGGATCCCAGTATTCCGAATTGATCAGTCCCTTGGCGCCGCCACCTGCCGGGTCTACCGGCGGATTGATTTGTGCATCCTTCCGCGTTTCGGCATGCCCGTCTGTGAATAGCACATTGCCCCTGTCCTTGTGGCGGATGTAGTCAATCCCTTCGAAGGCACCGCTCCCGCTCTTCGGATCCATGGAGGATGTCGGCCACCAGAGGCTGCTGCTCCAAAATCCGTCGGATTTCGGCATGGCCTCGCCGATAACGACCGTGCGGGAGGAGCTTACAATCGCCGTCCTCTTGAACCATTTCTCCGTTGCGAAGTTAACGCCGCCAACCGGCGTGCTCATCGCACCATACGGATGAACGCCCAGGAAATAGGCGTTCATGCCGTAACCCACCAAGTGGCAGTCAAACTTCCACTCCCAGCGCACCCGATTGTTGTCGAATCGGCGACCCTTAATGCTCGGGCACCGAAATAGGTTCGATTGATAGTTTCGATACCCCTGGATTGTGGTGCCCCACCAGTTTGTCACCGACGCATTGGCGTCGTCGGTTGTCAGATTGCCGTTGCGGTGGCCTGGAAAGACGTCCCGGTTGTCTTCGGTATAAAATGACATCAGCAAACTGATCTGCCGAAGGCTGTTCATGCAGGAGATCGATTCCCCCTTCGCTTTGGCACGCGAGAGCGCGGGGAGTAGCATGCCCGCAAGGATCGCGATGATTGCGATGACGACCAAAAGCTCGATCAGCGTGAACGCGGAATGACGGTACAACCGGGTCTTCATAACTGTCAGGGAAGTGTGCGCTGAAAGAATCACCGAATCACCCCCTCCGCAACGCTAAAAATAACTCCGAGATCGAGCCTTCACCCGTTAGGGTTTCTCCAATGAACTTCCTGATCACCGGCGGGGCTGGCTTTATCGGGTCCCACGTCGCCGAGCGGTTGCTGCGGGCCGGTCACTCGATTTGGGTGCTCGATGACCTGAACGAATATTATCCAGCGGCGCTGAAGCGGCATAACGTCGCTGAGATATCGGCAATCGGCGGCACCCGATTCCAGTTTCGCCAGGGGGACATCACCGACCCCGCCGTGGTCGAGCGTGTCTTCTCCGAGACCGCTTTTGATCAAGTGATCCATCTTGCCGCGCGAGCCGGGGTCCGTCCGAGCCTCCTGGAGCCCGCCTTGTACCAGCGCGTCAACGTCGAGGGCACTGTCCACCTTCTGGAAGCGGGCCGTAAGTGGGGCGTCAAGAAATGGGTCATCGCCTCGTCGTCTTCCGTCTATGGACTGAATGCCAAGATGCCCTTTTCTGAGAGTGATCCGATCTTCTCGGCCATCTCGCCCTACGCCGCCAGTAAACTGGCCTGTGAGGCGCTCGGACACGTGTACCATCACATCTACGGATTCGATGTCGCCATGCTCCGCTTTTTCACGGTGTACGGTCCACGACAGCGGCCAGATCTCGCGATTTTTAAATTTGCCACCAATATCAATGCGGGCCTTCCAATTACGGTGTTTGGTGATGGCTCAACTTCGCGGGATTACACGTTTGTCGAAGATATCGTCGACGGAATCGTAGCTTGCACCGACCGCAGCCTCGGTTACGAAATCTTCAATCTTGGTGAATCCCAAACCGTGCGACTGGATCACCTGATCACTCTTCTCGAACGAGCTCTGGGACGGAAGGCCATCCTCGACCGACAGCCATTACAACCGGGCGACGTCCCGCGAACGTTTGCCGACATCTCGAAAGCAGCCTCCTTGCTCGGCTATCGCCCCCGAACCCGGATTGAGGCAGGCATTCCCCGGTTTGTGGAATGGTTTCAGACGTCGGGACGATCCCGCCTGCGAGAAGGCGAACCGCGGATAAACGCGGATGGACGCGGATAAAAGAGGCCTTCATCCGCGTTTATCGGAGTCCATCCGCGGTTCCTTCCGGAGTTGACCACTGCACTACAGGAGGCAGAACCGCGGATGAACACGGATGGACGCGTATAAAAGAGGCCTTCATCGGCGTTCATCGGAGTCCATCGGCGGTTCCTTCCGGAGTTGACCACTGCACTACAGGAGGCAGAACCGCGGATAAACGCGGATGGACGCGGATAAAAGAGGCCTTCATCCGCGTTTATCGGAGTCCATCCGCGGTTCCTTCCGGAGTTGACCACTGCACTACAGGAGGCAGAACCGCGGATGAACACGGATGGACGCGGATAAAAGAGGCCTTCATCGGCGTTTATCGGAGTCCATCGGCGGTTCCTTCCGGAGTTGACCACTGCACTGCAGGAGGCAGAACCGCGGATGAACACGGATCGACACGGATAAAAAAGAAGGGTTCCGATAATCGGGATCGGTGTTATCAGAGTCCATCGGCGGTTCTTTCCCCAGTAGACAACTTCACTACCAGGGAGAAACCACGGATGAACACGGATGACCACGGATTGATCCTGAAGGCGGAGACAGAGGTTATTATCGGCTGCGCCTTTGAGGTATTGAACCAACTGGGCCACGGGCTACTGGAAAAGCCCTACGAAAATGCTCTTGCCGTCGAGTTTTCCCTACGTTCCGTCCAATGCGAACAGCAGCGGCATTACGATGTCCTCTACAAGACGGTTAAGGTTGGTGAATACGTGCCGGACTTAATCGCGTTCGGCAGCATCGTGGTGGATGCCAAGGTCATTGAGCGCGTAACAGACCACGAACTCGGCCAGATGCTAAACTACCTCAAGATCACGAACCACGCCGTCGGCCTCATCTTAAATTTCCGTCACTCGCGTTTGGAATGGAAAAGGGTGGTCAATAGTAACTGCAGGAGGGAGAACTGCGGATAAACGCAGAGGGACGCGGATAAAAGAGGCTTTCATCCGCGTTTATCGGAGTCCATCGGCGGTTCCTTCCGGAGTTGACCACTGCACTACAGGAGGCAGAACCGCGGATGAACACGGATGGACGCGGATAAAAGAGGCCTTCATCCGCGTTTATCGGAGTCCATCCGCGGTTCCTTCCGGAGTTTTACTCATTCCTATTCCCCTGCGGCGATTCGCCGCTAATATCCTCCCGTGCTTCTGTACCTCATCGATCACTTGAACGGGACGATGGCTGTTCCGGGCGCGACGACCGATCCGGTGAACGCTCGTATTCTGACGATCAGTGAGGATCAACTTGCGGGGTTCCAGGAGGATCCTTTTGGCGAGATTTCCCGCCAGAGTGGAGTGCCGGTTGAGACCGTTCTTGAACGGGTGCGGGCAATGCTCGATGCGGGTACCATCCGGAGGGTGCGACAAACCCTGCTGGCAACCAGCCTGGCAAACGGGGCGTTGTGTGCCTGGCAAGTGCCCGCCGACCGGATTGAAGAGGCATTTAATTATCTTTTTCGAGAGGATCCATTCAGCGGGCATGTGGTGATCCGTT
Organism: Akkermansia muciniphila; assembly: GCA_945900455.1. Classification (GTDB taxonomy): domain Bacteria; phylum Verrucomicrobiota; class Verrucomicrobiia; order Limisphaerales; family UBA9464; genus SIBK01. The sequence continues at coordinate 1,286 of CAMDJH010000213.1, read as the reverse complement.
CCACCGATGCCGCCACTCCGGGGTCGAACTACCGCTTATGGACTACCCTGAAGGTCCCCCAGGGCTACTCACTTCAAAAGCACGCGGATTGGCTCTCCCGACGTATCGGAGCGGAGCATTTCCGCCTGATGCCGGCTAAGAAACTATTCGTTCTCGGGGTCGGTCATGTGCGACGACGCGGGATGGAACCGGGGAGCCGGAGTCCAGAACCAGCGGACACTCTCGATGTTGGGGTGACCCGACTCACCGACCGCGAGTGGCGGGTACTGATTGCGCTGAAACGGGAATTTGCCCCGGCGGAAATCGTGCGAGATCTGTGGCGGTCCCGAGCTATGGAGGCGGGGGTGACGGACGATGAATTCCGCAAGACCGCCGAGGACCTCAGTCGGCGAAAAATCATCGGCCGATTCAGCACGTTCCTCGAGCACGTCAAGCCGCTCGCGGACGGTGAGCGTGTCACAAAGTTCAATGCGCTCTTCCACTGGGCAGTGCCGCCGGGGCAGGAACTTGCCGCCGGGCGCGAAGTCGGGCGTCATCACATCATGACCCACGCCTACTGGCGCGAGGGTGGACCCGAGTTTCGCAACGTTAACATCATGGGTGTTGCCCACGGCACCGACAAGGCGATGGTGCTCGCTCACAAAGAGGCAATCGACCGCCACCTTGCCGAGTTGGGAATCGTCGTCCACTACACAAATGTTTTCTGGGGGGGTCGCAGTGAGATCAAGCCGAGTGAAATCTCGCCCATCGCCTATCGCGACTGGTGTGTTCGGGAAGGTGTTGATCCAGTCGCGATGACGGACGCTTGAGTCACGTGGAGGTCTTCGAATGTTCGAACCCGCCTCGACCCGCCCTGCATGAACCATCGATCCGGGGCACGGGATTCATCCCGCAGGACGGTCCTCCGCACCCACTCCGAGAGTATCCCACTGCTCCATCTGCGCTTCGCCCGTTCGTTCCGTCCGCTCGCGGACGGGTTCGTCGCAGCGCGACGAACCCTACCCCGGTGGTGGCGGATCTCGGGCTGCGAGAACCCTGGAGTTTGGCTATTTCTGAAGGACGGAGATCCGGGTCGGGCGAAGTTTTGCGTGTGTTTTCCTACGCCACCGCGGCTCGGACGAGGTTTCCGTAGGTCGGGGTGTGGCGCGTCGCATAGTTCTGTGGAACTAGAGTCAGATTTGAATGTGGAGGAACGGGAGGGATTTTCTGGTTCTGAACGGGACTGGATTGCGAGTTGTGTGGGTAGGCTATTTCATAATCGCTGCGGGAAGTAATGGCGGAGCGGC
>CAMDJH010000212.1 GCA_945900455.1 Akkermansia muciniphila | reverse complement strand
GAAACGGTGCCTCACTTGCATTGTCACATCCTGGGTGGGCGTCCGCTCGCATGGCCGCCCGGGTGAGCCGGGCCCTTTATCCGGATACTCCGTTGGGAACCAGCACGCGAAGAGCCCGGGGAAGCAGGCCAAATGTTGCTGGCAAAGGTCCCACATTGTCGCCTTCGAGCTGCAATTGCACGCCGTCGGAAGTGGTAAGTCGGAAGGATCGAACCTGGAGATGAGTGGTGCCGGGGTCTTCGGAAAATCGATCCCGCCACAACAACCAAAGTGCCCGAAACAGTCGCGGCCAACTGACCTTTGGAATAACCGCGACGTCCATGAGACCGTCGGTCATATCGGCCCCATGCAGAACCGGCCATCGTCCCCCAAAATAGCGGCCGTTCCCGATCAGGACGGCTTCGGCAACGATCGAGATTCCATCCGCCTCAAAGGTTACCCGTGGCCGCGGTGGGCGCATGGCCTCGAAACCCGCCCAGACGTAAGCAAGGGGCCCGATTTTTTTTTTCAACTCCCAACGGACGAGACTCAGAGCTCGGGAATCGAGTCCGGCTCCCGCCAACTGAACCCAATAGCGCCGATTCGGGCCCGTGGCACTCACGAAGTCGGCGTACGGTAGGTCGATCGAGAGGGTTCGGCCTTCCTGAATTATTCCCCACGCACGATCAAACTCTCTTGGAATCCCAAGTTCCTTCGCAAAAACGTTAACGGTTCCCAGCGGCAGTACACCCAGTTTCACCTGGTCGAGGCCGCCTTGGGAACGGGTGAGCCCGTTGACGACTTCATTCACGGTGCCGTCGCCGCCCGCGGCAACCACGGTTCGGAATCCCTCCTGGAAAGCGCGTGCGGCGAGGCCCTGGGCATCTCCCGGACCCCGGGTGGGGCGAAGCACCGCTTCCCGCTTAATGGAGGTCAGTCGCTTCCGAAAGGCCTGGGCGCGATCGCCCTGGGCTGTTGGATTGAAAATGATGCAGATGTCCGGCACGGGTGCGACTTTGTTTGTATCGGAAATTGAACGGGAGTCGCACAAAAGCCCACAAAGAATCCGAGGCGTCCCATGTTCCGCTCGTTAATCCGCTCGGATGACTTGTTTGACCGGCCCGTTTTATGTTCGATGGTTACCGGACAGTTCGCTTCCCATGGCGCGAGAAAGAAAAACCACCGGTAATCGAAAGCGGTTGGCGGAAGAAGTACGGCGTCCCAGCTTCCTTCCCTCAGCCTTGAGCCCGGACGCCGGGGACCGACCCGCCTGCCTGGACAAACAATCGGTGGGTGCGACATCGGCGGTGGGTGCGACATCGGATTGGTTGGTAATTGGCCGTCGCGCCTTGGCGATCCTGAGCGTAGCGACCCTCCTGGCGTTTGCTTACAATTCGGCGAGTCCCGTCGGAATTCGATTCAGAAATTCAGCCAGTTCACCCAGTAATGGGAGCTCAATGGGCGTGGAGAAGCCAGCGAGACCGAGTTTCCCGGCCGAGTCGATTTCTTCCGCCAGTTCAAGTCTTCAGGCGCCCCCCCCCGTAGCTGCGACGACAAATGCCAAGGGGACCACCCCGGATACCACGGCGACGGCTCCTGCGAAACCCGCTGACATTGCCTTGAACCCAAAGCCCGTGGTCGCGGCAGCCCTTGGGACCAATCCGGCACCCGTGACCTGGGCCGTTTTAAAACCGAGGCTGGCCGCTGGAGAGGTGCTTCTTCTGGACGCCCGTGCCAAGGCCCCATACGAAGCCGGGCACATCCCAGGGGCGATTCTGCTGTCCATTTTCAGTTCCACGGACGAATTCGCGGCGTTCCGAAGAACATATCCAACCAATACGTCCTTGGCTGTATACTGCGGGAGCGCCAGTTGTCCCCTTTCGCAACTTCTCGCCGAGCGGCTGGTCAAAGAGTTTGGATACCAGCACGTTGAACACATGACCACCGGGTATATGGAATGGCAGGACTCCGAAAATGGCAAGCCCGAGGTGACTGTGTCGTCCGTGGCGCCTCGACCGATTGCTGCGGATACCTCCGGTCCAATGCCCTTGCCTGTCCTCTGGGATGGTGCTCGGGGGCGGGTGGAGGGTGGCGAGTTGACGTTGGTGGACATTCGGACCGCCGCAGAATACGCTGCCGGGCACTTGCCTGGGGCCGTTTCACTCCCGGCCGAGAGCAGTTCCGCCGCGATAGCCGAGTTCCGGAGGAACCAACAGCCGTCGAAGCCAATCCTGATTTACGGGACTTGGACGGGTTCCTCCCAAACATTTGATTACGGGCGCCGACTTATGAAAGAGCACGGTTTTGGGCGGGTCGAGTGTTTACACGACGGATTTGTTGACTTGCGACTGAAAAGAACGGCGAAAGCCCCCAAGATCTGACTTTCCGAAAGAATCCGCCCCTCCGAGTGGCGCCGAGGGATTAGGCATATTTCGTATCCCGCGATGGGGTCAACACCCTATTGCCACGGTCGGAATCATTTAATAGGGTGTCCGCCACAAACGCGCCCAAGTAATTTTGGCATGAAAACCGTCATCATCCGCTGGTTGTTTGGGGTGTTATTCCTCTGGGCGGCCATATCAAAAATTGGTAACCCACGGGAGTTTTTGGGTTCGGTTTATGCCTATGAACTTCCGTTCCCACGCCCGATTTTGCAAGGGGTGGCTGTGGTATTACCTTGGGTCGAGTTACTTTGCGGACTGCTTCTCATCGCGGGGTTCTGGTCGGAAACGGCCGTGCTTGGCGTGGTCGCACTGCTCGGAATCTTTGTGTTGGCGACCGGACAGGCCTGGGCGCGAGGCCTGAAAATCGACTGCGGCTGCCTCAATTTAGACTTTCTTGGACCCGGGCTGAGTTCGTCCTTCAAGTTTATCGAGACGACCGCGTTTGCCTTCTTCCGAAACATAGCATTGCTCGGGCTCATTGCCTGGGCTTCGAAAGGCCGGATCTGAGACGAAATAGCTGGACCTATTCTTTGTGAATCCTGCACTGTGAGAATTGATGTGCGTGCGCGCGCAGAATCTTTCGTTGATGACTTTGACTCAGCTTGTTGATTGAAACTGAACTGAACTGAACTGAAAACTCCGTGATTAACCCAAAACACAACCATATGAACACGACTCGTGCTCGTCTTTCGGCCTTGCCCGAGAGTGCTCCCACCGTCGCACAGGGCATCCTGAATCGACTCAGCGGCAATTTGCCAACGCTGGCGGCATCATTCATGGCAGCCCTTGCCCTGCTGATTCTTGCCCCAGGCGCTCAGGCAAAAATCGAGCCGCCAGGTTGCAATGGTTCGGCTCTGGGGATTTTCCTTCAGGCGGACACCCAGGTCGCCCACGTTGGGGACACCATCAATTATTCCGTGCAGCTGTTCAACGGGCCGTTCCCGAATTGCCAGGCGGAAACAGTGACAGCCAGCGTCACAACACCGGACGGCGTCATTCATCCATTAAGCCTTCGCCGGACCACCCTGAACCCTGGGGAATCGGACAATTATCCGAAGGTCATCCAGTACGTTATTCGCTCCCAGGACCTTCAGGCGGACCCCGGCAGCGGTCTTAGCATCCTCAAGGCGACTGCGCTTACTGAAGGTGTCATTCACCAAAACATTGTTGATTCGGCCGGCAAGGCATTTCAGAGCTTGAATACGTATGTCGTTGAGCCCTGTATCGCTGTTACCCGTGAATGCGTGGCCCAGGCGAATGGGACGATTGCGGTCTCCGGCACCGTCCGGAACTGCGGCACGGTTCCGCTTACCAATGTTCTCGTTGTGAGCATTGTCGGGGGAGTTTCCACCCCAGTCCTCGGACCGACCGTTCTTGCCATTAATGAAACCCGTACGTACTCGACAAGTTACACCCCGAGCGCCGTCTGCGACCCGAGCACCGGCCGCACGGTCGCTACCGGTCGTGATTACGTGGTACTAGGGTCAAATATTACGACTCCTCAATCCGTCTCGGCTGAAGCGAGCAGCACCTGTCAGTTGACCTTCACGCCGGGCATCGCTGTCGACCATGACTGCCCGCTCGTTGCGCCTCAATTGAACGGTTCGTTTGCTTTCCGCAGCACGGTTCGCAACACGGGCAACATTACTCTGAACAACATCGTGGTCGCCAACAATGGTGCCACGGTGACGACGATTGCATCGCTCGCTCCGGGTGCTTCCGCTATCGTCAACAACAGTCTTCCAGCTGCTGGTTGTTCCATTAACAGCACGCTGACTGCAGTGGGAAAGAGTGCGTGCGGTCAGGACGTGAACGCCACCAAGTCCATTACATGCACGGCCTTGACGTCTCCTTCTATCGTTGTTAGCCATGCCTGCCCCGTCACGATTACCCGCGCCGGAAACGCCGTGGTTTACACGGGTAAAGTTCGCAATAACGGCAATGTCACTCTTACGAATGTGAAAGTTCTGGCCGACCAACCGGTCGCCAACACGGTGATTGCAGAGATCGCAAGCCTCGCTCCCGGAGCCGAAGAGAACATTACCGGTTCGATTCCAACCTCAATCGACACCTGTTCGGTCACTGTTCGTCTAACGGCCGCCGGCAGTGACGCCTGTACGGCTAACGTTGTCAGCAACGCGGTAACCGGTGTCTGCCCGGTCGATACCGTTCCGGCTGTCGTCGTAACTCAAAATTGCCCCACTGTAAGTCCGGCTCCCGGTGCAACGTTCACCTTCACCGGAACGGTTCGCAACAGTGGGGATGTGACGCTCAACAATGTCGTTGTTCGCAGCGCTCTTACTGGCAACACGGTGCTTGCTACCTTCACGCAACTGCTTCCGGGTGTTACCGCGGACTATTCGGGTACAGCCACCGCGCCTGTTTCGGCGTGCGCGATGACCAACACGGTCACGGCTGTAGCGACCGACAAGTGCGGCAGCCGGACAACGCAGAATTCTGCGACTCTGGTCTGTCCTGTGGGCGGTGCGGGTGGTCTTCTGCTCACGGTGGTCTGCCCGGCTGGAAAGCCCACTCCTAACAGCGTCGTGAACTACACGGGCACAGTGCGTAACCCCGGAAATTCAGCAGTCTCCAATGTCAAGGTTGTGGATGGAACGGGCGCGACGGTAGCCTCCTTCGCCAGCCTCGCACCGGGTGCAACTCAATCTTTCACTGCCTCGGTAACGGCTCCAGCGGGGGCCTGCAGTGTCACTCTAACTTTGGGTGCCACCGCAATTGACCAATGCTCCGGTGCCGCAACCGCGCCGCAGACCGCCTCCGCGACTTGCGACATTCAAACGACACCGGCAATCGTCGTCACACACGACTGCCCGACCGAGGGGCCAATTATCCCTGGAATCGCGACGACCTTTGGCGGTTCCGTTCGAAACACGGGCAACGTTGCTCTGGATGGGGTTGTGGTTAAGCAGGGCGAAACGATCCTCGTTGGACCCGTAACTCTAAACCCCAATGAATCGAAGCTGTTCACCGGTTCAGTGACGGCCGTAACCGATACTTGCGCCGTAACCACCACGGTCACCGCCAGCGGTCGGAATGTGTGCGCTGACACGACTGTTAGTAACACGTCGACGAAGACCTGCCCGGTTAAATCAAATCCCGGACTGGCTATTTCGAGTGAGTGTCCTTCGACCGCAACAGCTCCGGGCGGTAGCGTCACGGCGACCACCACGGTGCGCAACACCGGAGACTCCACCCTGAATAATGTCACCGTGAACAGCGACCGCACTTCGAGCCGTGTGTTTGGCCCAATCTCGCTCGCTCCGGGTGCCACCGCCACCTTCACTCACTCGTTTATAGCATCGACCACAGAATGCGCTGTTACTGAAAAGCTCTCCGCCAGCGCAACGGACCGATGTGGAGTTGCCGTTGCTGCCGAGACCTCCAAGACTTGCGCTATTGTGGGTGAGGGTCGCCTCGCGATTGGTGTACGCTGCGGAACGGCTCCGGTGGCTCCCGGTGGAACAGTGGCCTTCTCAGGAACCGTAACGAACACGGGCAATATCGTTATACTCGGTGTGACGGTTAAGCTCGCAGATGGCACCGTCGTTAAGGTGATTCCATCACTCGCGGCCGGGGAGAAATCGACCTTCGAGGGTTCACTCCAGGCACCGACGGGAGTCTGCGACGTTACCGTGACGGTGGGTGCGTCGGGTGCGGACAAATGCGCGAGCGTCGGTACGTCCTCGTTCGCTTCAGTAACCTGCCCGATTACAACCACTCCAGGTCTGCGCATCACCCACGCTTGCCCGGAATCACCGACCTTGGTCGGCAAGACGCTTACCTTCAGTGGCACCGTCGAAAACACAGGCAACGTCTCGCTTAAGGATGTGGTTGTGCTCAATGGCACCACCGTTGTGTACGGCCCGGCGACTCTTGCTCCGCAGGAGAAGACAACATTCTTCGGATCGTTCACGGTCCCGGCCAGTGCGGCGGGATGTACGACGACCTACACACTGACCGGTTCGGGTGTTGACGTTTGTTCCTCCAAACTGACGACGGCGGCTCCGATCAATGCGGAATGCCCGATCATTCACAATCCTTCGATTGTTGTGACTCGGGATTGCCCGGCGACGACGGTCGAGCAGGGTGAGACGCTTCGCTACAACGGAGTCGTTCTTAACAACGGTGACGTGACGTTGCGCAATATTGTGGTTACCTCCAGCCAAACCGGAACGAAGCAGGTCTACAAGATCTCCAGCTTGGCCCCCGGTAAGAGCGCGAAGTTCACGGGAAGCTTTAGTGTTCCGAACAACTGCTGCACCGTGACCGATACCCTTACGGTAACATCGACTGCAGATTGCAATGGTGGTTCCGTGACGGACACGACCACCGTGACTTGCCCGGTACACTTCACTCCGGCCATCTCGGTGACCAAGGTCTGCGTCGGCGATCCCGTTGAGATCGGCGAGACCCAGAAGTTCCAGGGCGTGGTCAAGAACACCGGCAACATCACGTTGGTCGATGTAAACGTGGTGGTCACCCATGCTGCGGGCACAACCAAAGTGCACGGGCCGATCGCTCTCGCTCCGGGTGAATCGATTACCTACCGCGGTAGCTACGTTGTGCCGCCCGATTCCTGCGGAAACGACGTGGTAACCGCCCACGGTCGTAGCATCTGCGGCGATACGGATGCACATGCCTCCGCTGCGACGAGCTGCCCGGTCATCACAGCTCCGGGCATTCAAGTCATTAAGAATTGTCCGGAAGTCTCGCCCGTTACAGGCGGTGAATACACCTTTACCGGGACCGTTTACAATACGGGCAATGTCACGTTGACCAACGTCACCGTTTACAACTCACGCCCGGCAGCGAACACGCAGGTCCTGCACGTCGATGCGCTCAAGCCGGGCGAGTCGAAGACCTTCACGGCTACGTACACGCTGAGCCATGAGTGTTGTGAAGTCGTCGATACGTTGACCACTCGCGGGTATAGCAAATGCGATGGTCTTCCCTGCACTCACTCCTCCACGGCGGTCTGTCCGATGGCAACCCGCCCAGCGCTTACGATCATCAAGTCTCGCGTCGAAGGCATGCCGATGTACGACGGCGTAGCGCGAAACACCGGCGACATCAACCTCACGAATGTGACGATTACTGCCGGTGGCATCACCCTGGTCGGACCGATTGAGTTGGCTCCGGGTGAGACAGTGAAGTTCGCGGGCATCACGGACGGGCAGGGTACCGATGTGACAGTGGTTGTGAAGGGTACCGACGCCTGCAAGGGCACCGAGGTCGCCGCTGCGGCCAACTATTCCGGCGGCATCGGCATCGGTGGCGAGGATTCTTCGCCGATCGTGATTCAGGAAATCACAACCTCCGGTGCGGATGTCACGGTTAAGTGGACCGCTACGGCAGGTGCTGTCTACCGTCTGCAGGCTACGGATAGCCTGACGGCGCCGTGGCAGAATTGCCCGGGAGATGTCACTGCGTCCAGCAACACGGCAATCAAGGTCGACAACAACGGCGGTGCGCAGTTGAAGCTCTATCGAATCCTGAAGGTGCAGTAATTCGTCCCTTCTTACTTCTCAAGGGCCGGCATCCGATTGGGTGCCGGCCTTTTTTTTCGAGCCGGCAACCGACAGCGAACCCCCGCTCATTTGAAATGAATGGGATGGCCAAACACCTTGGCGCATGCGGGCTGTGCCTCCTCTCTTCCATCGGCTTGCTCCGAAGTCCTCCCAGCGAGTCTAACCCTGATGAACGGCCCGGATTCAACAGGCGACGGTTGCAATTTCACTTCAGCCGGCGATTCTACGGCTCATGCAACGACAGCGAATCCTGGTTGCACTGGCTGCACTGGCTGCGCTTGTGGCGGCGGTGCTGTTCGGCCTGTTGACTGGCTTCGCTGCGAGTCGACTCCTCCCGGGAGGTGGAGGTCGCCCGGCCATTCGCGATACGGCAACTCTGCTTCGTCAGGTGCAATCCCTCGCTCAGTTGGTTACCGTGAAGTATCTGCTCGAAAAGGTTGTGATCTTGGAAGACGTCAAGTGGTTCGGGGAAAACCGCCTGATTATGGTAGCTCACGGCGTTGCCAAGGCTGGATTCGACCTCTCAACCCTGCGGTCCGGGGACATTTCAGTCGACGGCGATCGACTCAAGATCCGCCTCCCCCGACCTCAGATCACGGACGTCTACATCGACGATCGGCGGACGGAAATCATCGAACGGTCGACCGGTCTGCTGCGCACGTACGACAAAGATCTCGAGTTGGATGCTCGGCGACAGGCACTGGATAAAATCAAGCTCGCCGCCGCTGATTCCGGAATATTCAAGGATGCTGAGGAGCGAGCCCGCCTACAGTTGACGTTTCTTGGCCGTCAGATGGGATTTTCGGAAGTTCAGGTTGAAGTTCGGGCACCGTGACTTTCTGAGTCGGGTCGGCCGCGAACGGATCCAACTCAGCGCTTTTCGAAGTCTCGGGAGAAGTCCAGGACCAGTTGGCGCATCTCACCGTTGCGGAGCAGTGCGATGACCGCCCGGTGCTTTGAATCCAGGTTCTTTAGAGTTTCCGCGTGAATGGTTTTCACATCCGACAAGTTTTTTACCTCCCGGCCATTAATTTTCAGGAGAATGTCCTGCTGAGAAAGGCCTGCCGCGGCGGCATTTCCGGGGAACTTGACCCCGTAGATGAACACTCCCTCTTTACGCTGAAAATGGAGATCGGGGTTGTCGAATTGATTGATAGCCTTTGCAGTGAAATCCCACCGGGGACAATCGAGTTGTTCCCCTTCAACCTGGCCTTTCTCCCGGGGAGTCACTTCAGCGATTCGAGATTTGCCTTTGCTGATCAGTTCAAACCGGGCGGTTTGACCTTTTGGCAGCAAACCCAAGAAACGCCTTAGGCCTGGTAGATCCTCCTGGGTCTGCCCGTCGAATCGCTGCCCGTTCACTGTCAATATGCGGTCGCCGGCTTCAATTCCTGCCCGCCTTGCCGGACTCTCGGGGTCGGTCTCGGCCACCATGACCCCTTCTTCGAAGGGGAAATAAACGTTTCGATTAAAATCCTTCAGCGGTTGGAGTTGTAGACCGGTCCAACTCCAATCCATCTTTCCGTTTTTCCGGATCTGATTGGCGACTTCCGCCGCCACTTCGATGGGGACCGTGAAGCCGGTATCGCCACCGGCCATCATACCCCGGGTATTGAGTCCCACGACCTCCCCAGCGGTATTCACCAGCGGCCCGCCCGAGTTGCCGGGACTGATCGCCGCATCGGTTTGAAGCCATATGCTGTATTCACTTGCACCCGGCAGGAAACGCCGGGTGCAGGAAATGATGCCGATGCTTACGCTGCGTGAAAGCCCCCACGGCGCCCCCATCGCCATAACGAAGTCTCCTTCCGTCAGCTTCGTGGAATCGCCGAATGGCGCGAATGGAAGGGGAGGACTCCCCGCCGGCATCTGCAATTGCAGGAGCGAAATGTCGGTGTCCTTGTCTGTGCCGAGGACCGTCGCCGAATACGCGCGGCCGTCGGAAAGCAGGCAACGGACCTCGGTCGCCTTATCCACCACGTGCCAATTCGACAACACCTCACCGGAGGGAGCGATGATGACTCCCGACCCCGATACTTCCTGGGTCTGCTTTTCACCGCGCTGCATGTCTTCGCGGAGCACTTTAATGAAAACCACGGCGGGAAAAACCTTGCTCTTGCCGTCCTTGACTACACGCCGAAAGTCTAACTGTTCGAGACCTCGCAGATTTTCCTGCCCAGTCGCCATGGTGACGATCACGGCGGAGAGGCAGCCTGTCGTAAATCCTCGTTTGGAAATCACGGGCAAGAGCTACCACACGAATTACCGTGTGTCGAGGTGTCGCCGCAGCTTTGAGCGGACGGGTCGGTATGCTGTTCGTCGCCATCGAAGGACGAGAGCGCCGCAATGGGGTCCTTCAAATCGTCCTCGTCCGTCGCGCTCGTTCTTCGTCCTCGAATGGCGAAATAGAGTCGCTTCATGGCGAGAGCCAGAAGCTCACCGCCTGTCTTCCGTTGGATCGCCCGGGGCGACTGCCGGGTGGCTTCGCACAAGACGGACTGCGATGGGTCGTCGGGCTTCGGGCCAACGGCCCGTGATTCCTCAGCCCAGCCCAACGGGCTGGGTGATGGGGCGTTAAGAGATTCATGCGCCCCAACGGGGCGCGATGGATGCGCGCACCGTGGAGTGGGGTTATCGCGGCCCTTCAGGCCGCGTGATTTGTCGGCAATAGGTACCCAGGCCGATGGCCTGGGCTGAGGAATGACGGCCCTTTGGGCCTAACGTGCATTCGCAATCTATTGCCGCAATATACTTATAAGCAGCGTGGATCGACCAAACTCGATAGGAACCCCCGCACGGAAGCCGTGCGGAAGGATGGATGGAGAGACACTACCAAACTTAACCGTCTGCGCCGTAATTCCAGGAACTTGCTCGCATTGTGTCGGTTCATGGGCAGCGAAGTTTTCCAAAGAATGGACATGAATTGGGCCCATGAACCTGGGAGCGCCGGCATCCCTGCCGGCGCTCCCAGGAAGCCGGTTCATGGGCAGGAAAGTTTTCCAAAGAATGGACATGAATTAAGACCATGAACCTACTAAAAAAACGTCCGTCCGCATTGCCGCGCAGCGTGACCGCTTAGCACTCTGATGC
>CAMDJH010000211.1 GCA_945900455.1 Akkermansia muciniphila | reverse complement strand
GGCGCTTCGATGCGGCTGCCCGCGGGGATATTGGAATTGATCCACCGGCCCGCGGCAAGAAGCGAACTTTCACTGCCCGTGTCCTGACGGAATAATCTGAGGATTGGCGCTGAGATATATCCGCTCCAAGCGAGAGCAACGATGCTGGTCGCCACACGCCATCCCGGGCGTGGAATCGAGTGAAGCCCAATGCTAGCAAAAACAGCCAGCACCGGAGCGAATCCGACAAAAAATCGAGCGGATTGCGGCTCCGTCGTCGCAGGACCGAGCTGATACGTAAGCAGCAAACTGGCCACTCCCAACGGTGCGAGGACGAGAGTGGTCCATTGTCGGTGCGCCCGGCCGGCCACGAACGCTCCGGCGAGACCGAATCCCACCATGGGGAAACCCGCTGCCGGAACGAGTACTGCCCAGACAAGGCCTGCCCAGTAAGTCAGTCGAAATTCGTGGGTATGCCACTGGCTGCCATGCCGGGCTTCCTGGAGGAAGGTCTTGAAGTCGATGAGTACATACGGATTGAACACTAAATATACACCGACCGCCACCAGGAGGGATTGAGCGGCGAGGGCGAGGCGACCGAAGAGGGGCACATGCCGAAGAAACCCGCACCCGGCAACCAGGCACAGCACGAAAACAGCGTTGGTCGGGACCATCGCCGTCGCACTGCCACACGCGGTCGCGGCAATCCATAGCCAGAATCGGTTCTTGCCCGCCAGCAGCTCGAAAAGGCTAACCATCATTAACAGAACAAACAGGGCCGCACCGGCGTGCGGCTTCATTTCATGGCCGAGAACGAGGACCCCGGGCGCCGACAAAAACAGCAGCGAGCCTGCCGTTGCTGACAGGTCATCGGTCAGCCGCCGGGCAAATTGAAAAACAAGCAGCGCGGTCAGGAGGCACAATGTCATCCCGTATAGGCGACCGACGATATAGAGCCTGGCAAACAATTCCGGCTCCCGTAGGTAGGACTCCATTTGGGGAGACAGCCGGACGGCTCCTAATTTGTTCGCAACGAATAGGATCCCACCGATCGGATAGACAAAGAGCCCGCCGTACTGAAACAGATGAGGATTCAGATCGAATTTCGACGGTCGCATCTGCGCCAGGCTCATCAACGTCAGCATCTCGTCCGGATGGTGACTGTATAGGAAATAGCGGCGATAGGTGCGAGCGAGATTGGTTTGACCGCTCGCGGGTTCGGCGATGGTCACGGATCCGGGTTTGTGGCTATCGGTCAATACCTGCTGTCGGATGGCATCCGGATTCCCTCCGAGGAGATCAACCCGCGCCCGGCTGGGAAGTCCCCACTGGATTCCGGTCAGGCCGAGGCCGAGCCCGATGGCGACGATCAGCCAGGGGTGAAAGCCGCGTGGCGGTACCCGGCCTACCATCCAGTGGGACATACCGGCAAGTCCGATGTCCTTACGCGGAGCCACCCCACACGGGTATCTTGTGGGGACGCAAGATGTTCGGTTGCGAGTTGATCGATCGGGATCATTGGACGGTCTTTGGCATTTCCAGGCAGGGTGACTACTGTGCGGGTATTGGGGCGTCAACAGAATTTGCCAAACCAGACGTCATGAACTTTGTCTCGCCACATCGCCCGAGCTTTCCATAGTGTGCGCCGGTCTCCATGAACTGGGTAGGGCCGACCCGCTGATCGGCCCGGGCGTGCGGCCGCACGCCCCACCAAGTCCATGGTCTTAACTCATGTCCAATCCTTGGAAAACTGCCCAACCCATGAAATGTCATTTGCTTTCCGCCGCTTTCCTCACTCTCGCCCTGGCCAGTTGTGCGACCTCGCAATCAGTGTCCGAATCGGGTTTTACCCCGTTATTTGATGGCCAATCTCTCAATCATTGGAAGTTCGTTGGCAAACCGGGAGAAGAGTACAAGGTTCGAAACGGTGCCATTGTTTGCGAGCAGGGAGTTAAGGGGAACCTTTTCACCGAAAAGGAATTCGAGAATTTTGTCCTCCGATTCGATTTCCTTGTGGACGCCGGGTCGAACAATGGCATCGGGATCCGCGCCCCCTTCGAGGGGGATTCCGCGTACGTTGGCATGGAGGTCCAGGTGTTGGAGGAGACGGGTGCCTTAGGCGGGAAGTGGGGTAAACTTCGTCCGGAACAGTATCATGGTTCAATCTATGACCTGTTTGCGGCGCGGACCGGTGCGATGAAGAAACCAGGCCTTTGGAACACCGAGGAGATTGTCGCCAATGGCCGTTCGATCAAGGTCACTTTGAATGGGCAAGTGATCTGCGAGGCGGATCTCAACTCGGTGACGGATCCCGAGAAACTCGCCAAGCATCCCGGGTTGCTCCGAGAACGAGGCCACATAGGTTTCCTCGGTCACAACGATCACGTCGAATTTCGCAACATCCGGATTAAAGAGTTGCCGTCCAGTTTCCGGGAAAACACCGCTCCTTTCGCTGGTTTCAAGGCCATTTACAATGGGCACGATCTCAGCAACTGGAAGGGATTGATGAAATCGCCGAACGACAACCCCATCAAGCGGGCAGCCTTATCCCCGGCGGAGAGCGCCCGTTTTCAGGCGGAAGCCGATCAACGCATGCGCGACCATTGGAAGTCCGTTCAGGGTGCACTCGAATTCGACGGCAAGGGCGACAGCCTTTGCACGGCGCAGGATTATGGCGATTTCGAGTTGTTTGTGGATTTCAAGATCAAGGAGCGCGGTGACAGCGGAATTTATCTGCGAGGAACGCCTCAGGTGCAGATCTGGGATCCTTTCACGGCGCCGCAACAACATGGCAGCGAGGTGGGTTCGGGAGGCTTGTACAATAATCAGAAGAATCCGTCCAAGCCCACCCGAGTGGCGGACCGTCCCATCGGAGAATGGAACCGGTTTCACATCCTGATGCAGGGCGAGAAGGTCACCCTCTTCCTGAATGGCCAACTCGTTACTCACAACGTGGTGCTCGAGAACTTTTGGGATCGAAATCGTCCCCTCCTGCCGACGGGCCAGATTGAGCTTCAAAACCACGGAAACAATCTGTGGTTTAAGAATATTTATGTCCGGGAATTGGGACGAAAATAGGCCGCAATGCCTTCTTGGTGATGGATCGCTTCCCTATCGAAGGTTCCCGGCCTACTCTGCCCGGGTGAACGCACTGACGGTTACGAGGCTCGACCGGGACACCCAGCAGGCACAACAACTCTTGGCCCTCGGTGTGCGGGACGGTGATGTGGTGGAAACCTTTGTCCGGTCTGGCGGACATGGCGGGCAAAATGTCAATAAAGTCGCCACGTGCGTCATGCTGCTCCATGTCCCGACGGGCATCCAGGTAAAGTGTCAGGACACGCGTTCCCAGGGACAGAATCGTGTTCTGGCGCGATCGCTTTTAATCGACAAGCTGGCGGCGCGTGAGCGAGCTCGAGTGGAATCGGCCCGGGCCGAAGCCGAGAAGATTCGCCGCCAGAAGCGGGGCCGAAGCCGAGCCGCTAAGCAGCGAATGCTCGCGGATAAGTCGCACCACGCCGCCAAGAAAGGGGCTCGTCGAAGGACCGCGGTGGACGGGTGACACTGCGGTTCGGCGAGGCCCCGTAGGAGGATCGTTACCCCGATGTCTGCGCTTGTCCCATCCATCCTCGGTCCGACTGCGCAGAGAAGAAAGCGCGGCCTGATCGGAGTCCTCCCATTTCTCTTCCGCTACCCAGGGTCGATCGCCATGTCGGTCGGGTTGTTGCTCGTCAACATTTCCATCGAAATGTGGCAGCCCCAAATCATCGGAGAGACGGTATCCCGGTTCGGGGAATTTCAGACGACAGGTCAGGCATTCAATGTCTGGCCCTCGGTGATTTGGTTCATGGCGACGGTGCTGGTTCGCATGATGGTCGGCATGATTATGGGGCCGATCCGCAATCGGTTGGTGCAACGGACTCTCGCGGATATTCGCGCGGCTATCTTTGATTCCACTCAACGGTTGCCCTTCCTTTATCACGACCGAGTGAGCAGCGGGGAGTTGATTTCACGATCCACGGGGGACGCTTGGAAACTGCAGGATTTCTTGTTTGCATGCCTGTTTCTGAGTGTCGACATCGCCGTGGCTCTGGTGGCGACGGTCACCCTGATATTTACCGTCAATGGCTGGCTCGGATTGGTGGCGCTGGGGACCATGCTCCCGACCCTGGCGTTGATCACGCGGTACGCAATTGCCCTGCAACCCAAGTGGCGCGAAGTACATGATCTGCACGGGGCCATGACGACGGTCATTCAGGAAAATATCGCTGGAGTTCGGGTCGTAAAGGCGTTCGCAGCAGAGGCGGCCGAAGTCTCCAAATTTCGGCGACGCCGGGACGAATTCCTGAAGGGTATGCGACATGCCATCGATTACTGGGCGGCGCGCGTGCCGTTCACTCAGTTCCTCTATGGCCTGAGCGTGCCACTCGCACTATGGATCGGAGGTGGCATGGTCATTCGTAACGAACTGCGCGTTGGCGATTTGACAATGGTTCTGCTCTATCTGATGACCATCGGACACCGATTGGGAGCGGTGGGACAGTTCACCAACATCGTGCAGAATGCCAGTGCCGCGGCCGAGCGGATCTTCGAAATCGTGGATGAACCGCGCACCATTGTTGGAGGAACCACCCCGCTCCCAGCGCCGTCCTCGGGAGCAAGCGCGGGATTGGAGGTCGAATTTCAAAACGTCGGATTTGCGTACGCCGCGGGCAAGCCCGTCCTTCGGGGTCTGACGTTCCGGGTGCCGGCCGGATCTACCGTCGGAATTGTGGGACCCACCGGGTCCGGAAAATCGACCCTCGTAAGCCTCATTCCGCGCTTCCACGATCCCACCGAGGGCACCGTCCGTATTCAGGGCGTCGACGCCCGCCAATTCCCCCTGGATGAACTCCGACGCGCCGTCGGGTTCGTGTTCCAAGAGACCTATCTTTTCAGTGCGACGGTCGCGGATAATATCGCTTTCGGCCGGCCCGACGCCACTCGTTTGGAGATTGAGGCGGCGGCTCGGATGGCTCGAGCCCATGACTTCATTTTCGGACTGGAGAAGGGTTATGACACGATTGTTGGGGAGCGTGGAGTGACCTTGAGCGGCGGGCAGAAACAGCGTCTGGGCCTCGCCCGCGCTTTTCTCGTCCGCCCGCGACTGCTCATCCTCGACGATGCGACGGCGAGTGTGGACGCTGCGACCGAACATGAGATTCAGGACGCATTGGTGAACAAGGCGTGGGGGCGCACCACATTTATAATCTCCCATCGTCTTTCCAGCGTTCTGCACGCAGATCTTCTACTTGTCCTCGACGCCGGGGGATTGGTGGCGGCGGGTCCGCCGTCCGGACTGGCAAGCCAGAGTGCATTCTTGCGAGATTTGTTGAAACGACAGCAGACGTGACCCGCGAAACTATTGGCGGCCTCAGGAATTGCGGCGTAGTTTGGCGGAGATGAAACTGCGTCTATTCCTGCTCGCACTGTCGTCTTGGTTCGGCCTGGCACCCGGCCGGGCGCAGGTAACTCTGTCACTTCAGCGCGACCAGGAGCAATTTCTACCTGCGGAACGGCTGCCCATCACGGTTCACATCGAGAATCAGTCGGGGCGCACACTCACGTTTGGCACCAGCCCGCGTTGGCTGATCTTTGGGGTGGAAACCCGGAACGGTCGGGTCGTTGCAAAACTCAGTGATGTGCCGGTCGATGGGGAATTTGTGGTTGAGTCGGCGGAACGCGCGAAATTTACCATCAACCTTGCACCGCATTTTGCCTTGCAGGAACCCGGTCAGTTCTCGGTCACGGCACAGATGGCCATTCCGGGAACCGATCAAATTCTCAGTTCGAATCCCATCATGATCGAGATTCTGAACGGCGCTCGATTGTGGGCTCAGGAATTCGGAATCCCGCCGGCTCCCGGGAAGGAAAATGACCCTCCGGAGATCCGCAAGTACCTGCTACAGCAGGCCAATCATCTCAAGCATATCCGATTGTACGTCCGCATAACGGACGTCAGCGAGACCCGGACGTTTGCGACGTTTCCAGCGGGCGTCCTTGTGACATTTGCCAGGCCGGAGCCGATGGTTGATAAGGTGGGGCGCCTGCATTTGTTGCATCGGTTTGGTATGCGTTCCTATACCTATCATTTGGTGGAGCCCGATGGGACCGTGAAAATCCGCCAATCTTATGAAATGTCCGACTCCCGACCGACACTCCGAGTGAATGACGAGGGCGAAGTTCGAGTTGTCGGTGGCATCCGGCGTGAAACCAGTGCCGATATTCCTCCCGCCGAAGCGGTTCGTGTTGAAAATCGAGCCCCTAAGCCCTGAAATCTGAGCCGGTCGTTCAATCCAACCGAACTCGCGTCCTCATGGGGTTCTCAGTCACGTCGGCATTGCGAGGGGTTCCGCCAAGCGAGTTGGCAAGAAATCCCCCTTGAACTGTTTTGAACCCCGTTCGGTCCGGATCGACAGTGTCTTCATGATCATTCGATGCCGACTCTGGGCCTTCGCGGCGTTCATGTGCGTCGGGAATTCTTTAGCTCTGTGGTCAGGAGACGACTTGTTTCAAACGCGGGACTTCACCCGGGATCTGAATCGTACTGAGGCCGCGGACGGAGATCTGAAAGCCTTCAATGAGGATCGAACGGCTCCGCTTGCCACCGAACTCGACCCTGCCCCGGGTACCCACGTCAACACCCTCCAAACGGTCGAAGTCGTTTTTGACGAATTCGTCCAGGGCGTCGATGCCGAGGACCTGCTGGCGGGCGAATCGGCCGCCTCGACGGTTTTCCAGGTCGTCGAAGGCGACTTTCTCTTCACTTTCGAGAAGATTACCAATGCCGGTCCCGTCGAACTTCACTGGAAAGTCGGCCATGGAATCACCGACGAGGCGGGCAACTCGTTTGCCGGAGCACCCTGGACTGTGCTGATTGATCCGCCGGCGGGTCCCGCGAAGGTGTCGATAACAGAGTTTTTGGCCGCTAGTGAAAAGGGGCTTCGAGATGAGGACAACGACTATCCGGATTGGATCGAAATTGCGAATGACGGTGCGACAACGGTGAATCTCGGCGGATGGTCATTGACGGATGACGCCGCAGACCCGGGCAAATGGCGTTTCCCGCCGCTGGAGTTGCCCGGAGCTGCGTACCGGGTGGTCTTTGCTTCGGCGAAAAACAAGACGAATGCAGCGGGTCGCCTGCACACAAATTTCAAACTAGCCAAGGACGGTGGCTATTTGGCCCTGATGGATCCGATGGGTAGAGTGGCTTCCGAGTTTACGCCTCGGTACCCAAAGCAAACCGTCAATGTTGCCTATGGCCGGGTCCCGGGAACGATGGATCAGTTTGGGTACTTGTCGCCCCCAACCCCCGGTGCGGTGAATGCCGCATCGGGTGCTGGTTTTGCCCCGGAGATAACTTTCTCCCACACCACGGCGGTGTATACCAATCGCGTGGACCTCGCACTGAATGCAGTCGGGACCCATGTCGTCATCCGCTACACCGTCGATGGCACCCTGCCGGGGATTCAATCGCCGGTTTACAAACAGCCCTTGCCAATCAGGACCAGTGTCCAGGTCCGTGCCCGGGCGTTTGCGGAGGGCCTCCTGGCGGGTCCTCCGCGCAGCGAGGCGTTTGTGTTGATGACCAATTCACCAGCGCATCGGGCCACGTTTCAATCAACTCTGCCGATTCTGGTAATGACCACCCACACGAACAAGGCGGTGACCGCAGCGAAGAATACGTCGGTAACATTTGCCGTATTTGAACCGATCAATGGCTGGGCGTCCTTATTCAATCCGCCCCACTGGACGACGCGAGGAGTCGCCAAGGTCCGGGGATCCAGCACTCAGGATGATAGTCCCACCGCTAAGGCCGCGTGGGCCATCGAATGGCGGGATGAATTTGACGCGGATAAGAAGGCACCGATTCTCGGACTTCCGGCCGAATCCGAATGGGTATTGTATGCGCCCAACATGTATGATCCTCCGCTCATCCACAATCCGTTCGTCCACCAATTGAGTCGGGAGATGGGACAGTATTCGCCCCGCACTCGATTCGTGGAAGTTTACTACAATAAAGGAGGGCCATTGACTTCAAATCAATGGTGGGGGATCTATGTGCTCGAAGAAAAAATCTCCATCGGAAAGAACCGCCTCGATATTGGCAATCTCCAGCCGGAGGACGTCACCCTCCCAGACCTTAGCGGGGGCTATCTCTTCAAGATTGACCGACTGGATCCGGGGGATCGGGGGTTTAAGGCGGCGGGTCAAAACGCCGCATACGTCGATCCGAAGGAGTACGAAATCAAGTCACCGCAGCGCGATCCGCAGGAGCAGTACGTGACGAAATACTTTGCGGACTTTGGCAAGTCACTCAATGCATCGACCTGGCGAGACCCTGAAAAAGGATACCGGGCAACCATCGATCTTCCGCAATGGATCGATTTTCACGTGGTGGAAGTATTGAGCGGTAGCGTCGATTCAATGGTCTTTAGCACTTATTTCCACAAACCTAAAAATGGGAAATTAATGTTTGGACCGCATTGGGATTTTGATCGTGCCCTTGGTTCAACCGATGGACGCGATGCGAATCCACGGGTCTGGAACACCGGGCCATTTTTCACCGCCAACCCCTGGATAAGCCGCATACTGAGCGATCGCGATGCCTGGCAACTCTGGGTCGATCGATGGCAGGATCTCCGAAAAAGCCACTTTTCAATCACCAACTTCAACCGCCTGATCAATGAACTGGCGGATCCGTTGCGCCCGTCTCAACCTCGGGAGGCCCGCCGTTGGCGATTGGGACGCCCCGCAGTATCATCCTATACCGCTGAGTTAAACCTGATGCGAACCTGGCTTTCCAACCGGGTAACTTACATCGATGGCCAGATGACTCAGCCGCCCCGGCTGAGCGCACCCGGGGGCCGGGTGCAACCAGGGTTTAGCGTTTCTCTGTCCGCCGCCGCCGGAACCTCCATTTACTATACCACCGATGGCTCCGATCCGCGCAAGGCTTTGGCCACCAATGACCCGTCACCGTCTGCCCGCTTGTATAGCGGACCGATCGTGGTGGATCGAAACGTGCGAATTATTGCCAGGGCGCGTGATCTGAATAAGCGACAGACCGGGCAGCCCGCATCGACAACACCGTGGTCGGGGCCTGTTTCCGCCCCCTTTACCGTCGCACCGACATCCTTGGTCCTGTCGGAATTGATGTATCATCCAGCGGCTCCTCCCGCCGAATCTCCGTACGCAACATCCGATTTTGAGTTTATTGAGTTAAAGAATGTATCCAATGAGACCGTGAACCTCGTTGGCTATCATTTTGTCGAAGGCGTGCAGTATGCGTTCACGTCGAATTCCGCCGTGCAACAGCTCGCCCCCGGTGAACGCGTGCTGGTCGTGGCCAATGCCTCTGCTTTCTTTAGTCGGTACCCGGAAGTTGCGGAGATTGCCGGTGAGTACGCCGGACGCCTCGCTGACGGCGGCGAGCGACTCACCCTCGTCGGGCCTGTTGGCGAGCCGATATTCTCGATCGACTATCGCAGTAGCTGGTCGCGTCTTGCCGATGGGCCCGGATTTTCTCTGGTAGCGGTCGCCGAGACGATTGAAGACGGCGGTGTCAATGATCCCGCATTCTGGCGCCCGGGAGCGCAGCCGGGAGGTACCCCGGGGGCAGTCGAGCCCGTATTGGCCAGCATCCCGCCCGTGTTCCTGAACGAACTCGTGGTGAATCCGGATGACAAAGACGACTTTGGCGTCGAGCTGTATAATCCGAACCCCAGCCCCGCCAACATCGCCGGTTGGTTTCTGTCCGATGATTTGGAGCAACCTCGGAAGGTGATCGTTGGTGCCCAGGTGATAATCCCTGCCCACAGCTACGGGGTGCTCGGGAAGAAGGAGATGGAGGGTGTCCGACTGAGCAGCCATGGAGACGTGCTATACCTTTTTTCGGCAGATCTGGAGGGCAACCTGACGGGCTGGATCCACGAGCTGCCGTACGGTGCCGTGGAAAGAAACATGTCGATCGGCCGCATCGTCGGAGGCGATGGTCGGGAGCATTTCGTTGCTCAACCCAGGCCCAGCCTCGGATTACCGAACGCGAACGGCAGCCAAATTCAAGCCCCGGTGCAGTTCATGGAAATCCTGACCCAGACTTCGACGGCTGCGGGCGTTGCCGTCGATTCTCGGTTGCAGTTCGTCGAAATTCGACCCCGGGGAAACAGTTCCGTATCCCTCTTCCGTGCGGATGATATCCGTTCGACGTGGCACCTGCGCGGAGACGTCGATTTTGATTTCCCCCCCGGATTCGTTCTCAGCAATTCCGTCGCCATTGTCGGGTTTGATCCACGCC
Source organism: Akkermansia muciniphila (assembly GCA_945900455.1). Classification (GTDB taxonomy): domain Bacteria; phylum Verrucomicrobiota; class Verrucomicrobiia; order Limisphaerales; family UBA9464; genus SIBK01. Next base: position 945 of record CAMDJH010000211.1, on the reverse strand, counting down.
GCGATCGGGTGGCTCTCAACACTTTTCGGGAGGCGTACGGTTACGTGGCTGCATCCCGGCTGCTTGGGCCGTGGATGGGTCGATTGCCGACGTCCGGTGCGTCGATCCGCCTCGTGCGGCCGGCCGAAGGCTCGGACGCTGGGCCCGACTATCCGCTGGTGGAGGAGATTCAGTTTTTAAATCAGTCACCATGGCCCGTGATCGAGGCGGTAGTGGAGCGATCGATCAGCCGTCGAGGGCCTGGGTTTGCAAATGATGCGACCCAATGGGTTGTTACGCGTCCTACGCCGGGTGACGACGATTTGGATCGCGACGGTTTGCCCGATTCCTGGGAGCGTAAGTTTGGACTGTCGACGGATTCTGGCGAGGGCTCGGACGGGCCGGACGGCGATCCGGACGGGGACAGTGTGGCGAATTGGACAGAGTTCCTGGTTGGCAGTTCACCGATCGACCCGCGGCCCGGGTTGAGTCTTCTCCCGGTATCCGCGGACGGCGCGGAGTTCCACTTGGTTTTCGGCATACGGCCGGGAGCAGGGTATCGAGTCGAGTACCGGGATAGCCTCGATTCTGGCGACTGGCTGGAGTGGGTCCGTGGCACGTCTCGTGACGATGGCCGCCCCATCCGGCTGGTTGACAAAGCAAAGTCCACCGCCCGCTATCACCGGCTGATTGTTGAATGAGGGAAGGAGGCACACCGTACTTTGCGAATGGGTCGGGTCGGGAATTGCCGACGACAACGGATCGCCAAAGACGGTAGCAGCTTCTTCTCGGTGCATCCCGATGTTCTTGGTAGAGGTTGTCGCGCTGCGACAACCCCGCCCGCGTCCAGCGGGCGGACAGGGCCGCTGCGCGATTCGTACCGCGCCTGAACGGCGCGGGGACGCCGCAGCGCGGCGTCCGCACCCTTCTCCGACAACATCGGGATGCACCGAGAAGAAGCTGCTA
>CAMDJH010000210.1 GCA_945900455.1 Akkermansia muciniphila | reverse complement strand
TGCTATCAGTCCTGGTTTAACGCCAACATTATTAGCTGCAGCGCAAAAAAGCTCTATCGCATTAATTCCAGGTATTTCGAATTTGTCCGAATTGATGCTTGGCATGGAATACGGTTTGGATCATTACTCGAACCTCTCCGGGACTCCGTGCCCTCCAGTGCCCGTTTCCAGGCGCCGATGCACTAGGCCTGGAGATTGGCCATTGCTACACATAAAATGTCCCGGTCGGGACATGGTATTTGTCAACGAATCCGGCACCCTGCGGCCGCCAGGCCTTGGAATCGCCCGTGCTCGACTGCCCAGCGGTGACAGCATCCGAATCGAGTCAGATCCATGCTGACGTTGTTGCCCGAGCCGGCTCTGCTTTGCCTCGCGGCTTCGCGTGCGAATCCTACCGCGTGGCTCCGGTCGGGAAGAACCCGATCAAGGCATCGACCCGTTTGCAGGAGTAACGGGGGTGATGCTGGAACTCGTGAAGATTTTTGTCTCACACCCCCGCCGGGCTATGCCTACTCTTACTTCACTTCAATACCGCCGCGTAATCGCTGATAATGGCCTCGATGTTTACGTCGGGCTTCAAGCCCAACGCCAACGCGCGAGGGGCGCGCCATTCCTTCGGCCACGCGGCGACGATATCCATGACGGAGGCCTGGGGCTCAAAGCGGATGTTGGCCTTGGCTATTCCACTGCGCGTAACCGCGTCGGCGATCTCACCCGCCGAGGGGCTTATGCCAGGACCGTTGATCGCCGTGAAATCATCGAGGGCCTCTTCGGCGAGTTCAGCGAGCGTCACGAGTAATTCCACACAACGACGGATTGAGAGGATCGGTAATCTTGTCTCCGGCGTCACGGGACACACGTAATCACGACCGGCCAACGGCTCTCGAATCAAGCCCGACGCAAAGCCGCTCGCGGCGCTATTGGGCTCATCGCGAACCACAATCGCCGGCAGGCGAATGGATCGGCCGATAAGAAAACCCTTGCGCGTGTAGTCGTTGATCAGTTGTTCTCCAAGCACCTTGGCAACGCCGTAACTGTTCTGCGGATGTTGCACCGTCGAATCATCGACCACGCGCGCCAAGTCATGCCCGCCGAACGTAGCGATTGATGACGGGAACACGAAGCGCGGCCGGGCATCACAAACTCGGGCGGCTTCCAATAGATGCATCGTTGCATGCACATTGGCTCGTAGCCCAGCGGAAAAGTCCCTTTCCGCCCCACCACTGACCAACGAGGCGAAATGGTAGATGCAATCCACCTGCCGATTGACCAAGCCCGCGCTCACCGACGCCTCACCCAGATCGCCCACCGAAAAACGCACCCGGCCGGGATAATCCCTCGTGAGTCCCTTCATCCGCGGATGCTCGGCGATGTCGGTGAGAAGCACCTGAGTCGTCGCGTCTCGGGCCAAAAGGACTCGGGCGACCGCCACACCGAGGAAACCCGCCCCGCCGGTAATGAGCGTGGTGGACATAGATTAAACCGCGGCGGATGCCGCCGCCATCGACCGACACCAGGATGCGATTTCAGTCAACGCCACACCCCTGCCCCTCCCGATCGAATTTAGGAAATGATTCATCGAAATTGGCGGATCCACCGCTGTCGCCACTCCGTTCGCGACAGCTTGCCACGGCCGTCCGGTGCCAGAGACTCGATCGACCACCAATTCCGCGGAATCTGCCAGGCCGGCAGTCGTGCCAGAAGGTGCTGGCGAAGCCGCTCGAATTCCTCATCGGATTCCACGCAAGCCACGACCTCGTCACCGCGGATGGGATCACTGGAAGGCACGCCAAAGACGATACATTCTCGGACGTTCGGGTGCATGCGAAGAATGACTTCAATCGACTCCGGCGAAAACTTGCGTCCGGCGACGTTGATCAAATCATCCGCTCGGCCAACCAAACGAATCGTGCCGTCCGGGTGCATATCAACCAGGTCACGCGTCCGGTACACACCCCCTTCGAGCCGGGGATCCGCCTCCGGCCAATAGGTTTCAGCCACGGCGTTGCTCCGCACTTCTAGACAACCATCGACGTCAACGGAAAGGCGCACCCCGTCCAGGGCAGTTCCGACCTGGGCCGCCTCCGATCGCGGCTGCGAGGCTCGATCGTAGGCGATACCACCACACTCCGAAGCCCCAAGGAAGTTGTGAATTTTGAGTCCGTGCCGGGCAAAAACACCGATCTCAACATCCAGCGGCAGCGAGGCACCCGCCGAAATCGCCAGGCGAACATCCCGGGGGAACGTGTCGCCGGAATGCCAAGTCCGCCACAGAGCGGGGACTGCGGGCAGAGTGCTTCCCGGGTAGCGACGGGCCATTTCTCCAACCTCCGCAGGCAATGGCGAAGACCCCAGCACCAATGGAACCCCGTGCAGGAACAAGGGGAGCACAAGATTTGAAAACCCGTACGAGTGTGCGAGCGAGATGACCCCAAGATTCGGTGATTCTCGGCACAACCCCATGGTGGAGACAATCTGATCGACATCGGCAATGAGCTGAAGTTCGGTCAGAGCCACGAGCTTCGGAGCGGCGGTGCTGCCCGAAGTCAGTTTCAAATGCGCAATCTTATCTGGGAGCTGAACGGCGTCAGGTAGCGCTTGGTCCGGCTCCAGCGGGCACACCGGGCTTCCGAATCTCCATCCCGCCAGCACTTCAAGCAGGAAATCGACCGTATGACCCCGTGGCGTCCGCAACGGAGAATCCGTATCCGGAATTGCGTCCGCCGCCCGAGCCAATTGGGCAAAAGTCCACTCCCTCCCACTGCCCAACTCAGCCACAGCCAGTCGGGTGGAATCGCGGGCGGCGACGTTCTGCCACATCTCGTACAGCATTTGTCCAGCGCTGTGTGCCTGCGGGCTCTCCGGGCTGCAAGCCTGATCGGAGGTAATCCCCTATTCGAGAGAGATTCCTGCCGCGCTTTCTGCTCTCATCACCTCCATGCTCTCCGGCACCGCCGCCGCATCAAAATCTCCCTCTTGGATCGGCCTTGCCCGACTGCCGATGGCGCTTCTGTTGCTCCTGTCGGCTGCCGGCTGCCACACGCTGAAGGATACTTCTCGCTGCCCGACCGCGCACACTCCCAACAGAAGCATCGCCGACATTTCCGGTGCCGACCGCCCTCGATCCTTTGTTTTTTTGCGCGACACCCCAGGAATCACCAACGAAACCCTGTGGGAATACCGGATCGATCCTGCTACGGGAATCATGACGTCTCACCGACGGGCTCAGAAACCCACCTTCAGCCAGCACTGTTTTCCGGTGGCTCGACTCGCCAAGCAGTTTCATCTGCATGCGACGTTCGAGCCATCGTCTCCTTCACTATCGACGGAAGATCTTGCCCAGCGCATTCGGGAGGTCGCACGCCGAAGTCCGCGAAAATCGTCGGATCCGGAGCGGCGAATTGTTCTGTCCGGCTATGCAGGCCTGCGAGAATTGAGCGAGGCAATGCCGGGCGAGATCCGGCGGGCGACCGGTGGTCGGTGGCGAAGCTATCTTCAACGTGGAAACTGGCGAATGGTGTTTCCCTTCACCCGTTCGCAGCAGGTCGTCACATCGCAGAAGCTTGCCACCGTGGCCGCCGCAGGAGAGCCCACCGTCATCCACGTCGTGAACTTTCCCTCCCTGAAGATCAATCATGCCCTGCTCGTATATGGGGCGAGCGAAACCGCTGGGGGGGTCGAATTTGCTGCCTACGATCCCAATACCCCCGATCACCCGGTCGTTCTTAAGTATTCCCGCGTCCGGAGCCGTTTCTTTTTCCCACCGCAACCGTACTTCTCGGGCGGCTGGGTGAATGTGTACCCCGTCTTTTCCGATGCCTTCCATTGATTCGCGGGCCGGCCGCCATCTATTTCCTCCAGCGGGACCAACGGCGAAAACTCCAGCCAAAAAAGGCCGCACCGCATAGATCGACGCCCAGCGTATACCCCAGCTTGTAGGTGCGCCCGGTGTTTCTCGGCGAATAAATTTCCGCGTCCCGTCCGATCAGCAACCCGGGCATGGCCAGTGGCATGATCGCCCCATGCAAGAATCCCCGACCCAACCCCGCCGGTTGTTCGGCCAACACATCCCCTGCCATCCAGCGCGCGGCCGCTCGCGCGAGAAAAAGGGCGACCACCAGCCCAATCGCCCCGCGCACCGTTCGACTCCAGGCCTGTGGCTTTCTGTGCGCTACCGCTTGTTCGGAAGACATGATTCTGGTTTCTTCGTTCACGATGTTTCTTCGCGAGCGAGCTCGGCAAGCGGAATACTTCGATCATCCCGACCGGGTGAGCGAGGAATTGCGCGAAAGTTATCGGTCGCTCGCACGGGTCAATCGCATCACTCGCTTTGACCGGCCGTTTCGGATCTGGCTCCCTCGGCTCCTCGGTCTGGAAAAATGCCGATCTCTCTCCGTGCTGGATCTAGGAGCGGGTGACGGCACGCTCGGCCGAACGTTGACGGACTGGGCTGCCCGCCAAGGATGGCGCTGGAGGATTACAAATCTCGACCTCAATCCAATTCTTGCCGAACTCGCACCCGAGACTCCGTGTGTCGTCGGCGATGTCCTAAATATCCCCTTCCCCGACGGTTCCTTTGATGTGGTCATCGCCACAACCATGACCCATCACCTGCTGGACGATGCCGCGGTGATCCGCCATTTCCAGGAAGCGCACCGGGTATCACGCCATGCCTCGTTGATTTGTGACCTGCATCGGAACGTGTTTTTCCACACGCTTCTCGGCCTCTTCCTGCTGGGGTTGCGCTGCTCCCGCGAGTTTCGCGCCGACGGACTACTCTCCATTCGCCGGGGTTGGCGCGTCCCCGAGTGGCGGCATCTCGCAGACTCCGCCGGATTCCCGGAAGCGAAAATTTGGATGGAGCATGCAACCCGGATTCTCTTGTACCTCCCAAAATCACCGCCACCCACGTCCGCCATCCGATCGGATTTGACCCCCATCGGTGAGAGCACGAAGGCCGGACTTCGCTGACCGGGCGGAAATGGGCGGAAATAGGCGGCCCTGATGACCTGTCCGCCGGACAATCTGGAAAGCGTGAATCGTCAATGGGACGGCGGCTTTAATTTGCCCTGATGCTTCCAGAGTCGGTCCTTCAATTGTGGAAACAATTCGAGCGCGTTATCGCGCATGACTTGCTGACCGATGTGCAGCGCGTGGTCCTCACGCAGTTCGCCGCGCTCAACTTTTTCGGCCAGCGCCTCGGCGAGACAGCGGCGCGTGAATTCAGTCGCTCCGTAGATGCCTTCCACGTGATGGGCGTCGGCCCCCCACATCAAGTGGTTGCTTGGCATAACTTCCAGCCATTCCTGGTACGCCCGCTTGGCCATCGTGTAGCTAATTGTCGGCAGCCATACGGAATCAATCCATACGTTTTTTGCATAACGCTGCAGGATGGCACCTGTCTCACCCACCCAAGGGTATCCACCGTGAAACAGAATAAATTTCGTGCCCGGATTGGCCGCGATCAGGTTCAGCAAGTTCATCGGATTGGAACCCTGGATACGCGCGTGGCCCGTGTGAATTTGGAAGGGCAACTCGAGCTTGGCGCTTAATTCGGTGATGTGCCAAACGATGAAGTCCTCGAATTCCTTAATCTCGACGTCGGAAAGCTGCGATTTCGGACGACCGTAGACTCGGGCCGCGCGTTCCTTAGGCACGCGATCGAATTGCAGGGTGCGCTCATAGGCTGTCGTCGTCTTCAGACATACCCCCCCCGCCGCCTTGCCCGCCTTCAGCCAGTGTTCAATGACCGCGAGGTAGTCGTCCAACGTCGATGTCGGTAACTTCTCCTCCCGCGCGTACCGGAACGGGGAGTCCACTTCGGCGGTGTATTCCGTCGGATGAAAACCCCGGAGAAGTCGTGTCACATTCAGAACTGCAACGCCGAATGGGTAGTAGTTCGTGCGACCGAGCCGATCCCAATAAGGATCATTGAACATCAACTCGATGTTGGCGCGCTCAGTGACCACTTCATAAATCCAATCCTGGTTCTGGTAATTGGCGAAGATACGCCGGTTCACGTCACGTGCCTGTTCCTCCGTGATCGTCTCGAAGTCCACGCCATAAAGGTCCCTGAACGCGGAAAGTTGATAGCGGTAGAAACTTGTGGCGCGCGCATTCGAAAAATCGTTCTTCGCCTTCGGCCACCAATCGTCAAACCGACCGCTCTCGGGCCAGCGCGTGACTGGGTGAATCCATGTGAAATAACTGCTGCTCCAAATCGAATACAGGTTCATACCCACACCCTCCTCCGTGCGCACGGAGCCCTGCAGAATGGCGAAGGGCTTCAGATGATCATGAGTATCGATCGCCGGAATCCGGTCGATGTGCGCTTTGATCCGACGAAAGGTGTCGGTGTTTTTTACGTCGACGGATTCCCCCAAACAGGCGACGGCAATGCAGGCGCAGAAAACCACGGCGGGCAGCTTCATGGCTGCAGGCTAAGGGGATCATCGAAGGAACTCAACACCGAGAAAACCTGAAGCAACTCACGAACCCGTAAGTCACTTTCCGTCGCACCGCGTCCACGTGGCTCCATTCTGCACCGCTGCGAAGCAGAGATACCCACGCACGAATAAACCCAGCAGGCTGCAATGCCGTTCATTTGCCGCTGCGGTGCCAGCGATAGGCTGCCAAGCCATTCAACTCACGCACAAAAACTTGATCCCCCGCCACGGCAAGATGCGCCCACGTCTCGGCATCCGCGAGGTTCCGTTTGTCCAGCAGATCGAACTTCTCCTTGGACGCGCGAATCAACAGCAGGACGCCCCGTTGGTCGAGGGCAAGAATTCGATCCCCACGAGCAACGAAGCTCATGTATTTGCCGAAAGACAGATCCGTCGTCCAGTTCTCGTGGCCAGTCGCCACATTGATTGCCATCAGGCGTTGGCTCTTGAGATGGTGATAGGCAACCCCTTCGATGACAACGGGCGTGCTCATGTAGCCCTGCGACTTGTTTCTCCAGGTTTCGGTGACAGTGAATTTTCCATCCGCCTGCACCACATGAAACCCAATCGTCTTGCCCCCATAGGTGCTGGTAAAGAGCGTGTCCTTGTGGACAACGGGCGTTAGAATGTTCATCCCGCGAAAGGCCTCGACCGCTTGCTCCCAGAGAATCGTTCCATCAGCCGGGTCCAAGCCGGCGAGCTTCTCCCGGGTTTGCATGACGAGCTGTCGTTTGCCGGCCAGTTCTGCAAAAATCGGAGATGAGAAGGCGCTCCCCATCATACCGCCTTTTTCCCGCATCGACCGCCACAGAATCCTACCGGTGAGCTTGTCGAGCTTGGCAATGGAGCCACCCGCCTGGACATATACCGCTTCATCATCAACCAGGGGCGAGCAAACAAAACCGAAGTCGGGTAGCGCCGTGCCGAGTTCTTTGACGAAGTCTTTACGCCACTGCTCGGCACCCGTCGAAGCATCGAGACACACCAACACGTCGCGCATTCCCGCCACGTAAAGACGGTCGCCGTCCAGCGCGGGAGTGGAGCGAATCCAGTCGCCATTCGACTTGGCGAAAAAGGGCACGGTCATCGCGCCCTCCCAGGAATGGCTCCACAATTCCTTCCCCGTTGTTCGATCGAAGGCGCGGATCACTTCGATTTTCTTGTCCTTCGACTCCGTGCTGAAAACCCGATCACCGCTCACGATGGGTCCGGAGTAACTGGGTCCCAAATCAATGCGCCACAAGCGCTGAAGATGATTGGCATCGAGCTTGTCGGGCCACTCGGGGCCGGTGAACTGACCGTCGCGTTGCGGCCCACGCCACTGCGGCCAGTCCGGGACTGCAGCGCGGGCACTCGAAGCGAGAACGGCCAACCCAAGAAGAAAAACTGAAAACAGATTCATGGAAAAACACGCATCAACATGTCCACATTCTGTCTATTGTTTGTTTAACTGTCAAGTTTTTGTATCAATACGCCCACACTCTGGGGGTTGATCGACATGAGAGTCCGGAGGGCAAATGCGATAGGGTGATGCCGACCCCTTTGTGAACCTGACCCTTTTCCAATCCCTTTTCCCCCTCGCTGCAACTGTAACAAGTTTATTGGACAACTTTGGCCGTGACCAGGTTGGACAATCTGGCGATGTCCGCCGAAGTCACGACCTCGATCAGGATGGGTCCGGCAGGGTCAGCGATGGTTCGAATGTTTCCCTTCTCGACTGCGATGCGGATACGTCGTTGCTCGGTCGTTACAACGTTTGGCTCCACCAGTGTCGCCACGGCGAGGGGATCGTGAAGCATTACAGTGCCGTCGGAGTAATAAGAACTCACCCCGAAGGTCGCCATGAACTGTTTTAACCGCGGCTCCCACTCCGCCGTCATGGCTGCCATCGCCTTCGCCACCGGTGTCGGAAAATGCCTGATCCGGTCTAGGTCCGGATTGAGCAGTTTCGTGCGGAAGGTCACCTCCGCCGGGACGAGGGTGATCCGCACGCCGCTCTCCAAGACAATCCGTGCGGCCTCAACATCATTGCGCAGGTTCGTTTCAAAACGCTCCGGAATCTCTTTGCCCTCGATGAGGATCGGATTCAGCGAACCACCCATGATCACAAACCGGGCGATCCTCGACCTCAATGAGCCGTTCTTCTGCAACGCCATCGCGATGTTCGAAAGCCCGCCAACAGAGACGACGACGACTTTTTCCTCGGATTCCAATAGAACCTTGGCGATCAATTCCGCCGCCGAGAGGGCGGAGATGCCACTTACCTTTTCACCCTCTGCGAGGATGCCTTTGCCTTCCCATCCGCCCCAGAAAGGCGCGTGGCCATCGAACGCATTGGTGCGCCCAGCGGCCACCGGCACGTGATCCTTGCCCATCAAGAGGAGGAGCTTCCGGGCAATGGCCGATCGCACGGATACGTTTGAGTAGACCGTCGTCACGGCGCGCAGATCAATCTGTGGGCTTCGCGCAGCCAGGACCAGCGCATAGGCGTCATCGACGTCCGTGCCGATATCGGTGTCGAGGATGACGGGGATGGGACGCTCGGCGGCTCGCGACGAGAACGTCAGGCAGAAAACCAACAGAAGCTCGAATCGATGAAATAGGAAACTCGTCCGATTCGAAGGTTGTCCGGGCGTCGTCCGTGTCCTGACTTGGGTGGAAGTGGCCATCGCTATGCGTCTCTGTCTGTCAAAATAACTCATGCGGCCTCCAGTTAATAAATCTTCTTGTCGCCGCCTGAATCCAGGCACGGCGCGGGTGCGCGCCCGTCGACGGACGTGTTCGCAATGTCAGCCATCTTATAGAATGTTTTTCTGCTTGTCTCGCGTTTATTGAAATCTTGTTCTGCTCCTCTACCGGGATTGTATCAGCTGTTGGTTGCTAATATTGGAGTTGGAAGAGAACCAGGCGCGTGGCCACTCACTCCAGGAAGCCCGCGATTGTCATCTTTTGGGGCGGCTGCGGTCTGGCGCCGTCCACCCTGCGGACGACCCTGAGATCGCCGGCGTGGACGTCCAGGGCCAGCTTGATATGCTGGCAAACCGGTTCAACTGATGCGGCGTTACTTGCGACTTGTGCTCCGCAAGCCTGAGCAGTAAAGGTACCTCGTTCATCTTTCATACGCTTGTGGACGTTGCAAATTTATTGCGCGTCCGCCAGTTCTCATGCCATCTAACAATAACCACGGAGCGTTAAAAGCAAGATGCGATCTATCCACTGCCGGACTGTATCGCCGTCGACCCTGAAGCGGGTGATTTTTGTCCTGGGCGGTTTGTTGCTGATTTCGCCGGATAGCATGTCGGCTGAAGTTCACCAAAAGCATTGGTCATTTGAACTCCCCCGACGCCCCTCCCCTCCGCGAGTGAAGGACGCTGGGTGGCCGAGGAACGCAATCGATTCTTTCATCCTTGATCGCCTGGAGCAGGAGGGGCTGCAACCCGCTCCGGAGGCTTCCCCTCAGACGCTGATTCGTCGCGTCACGCTCGACTTGACCGGGTTGCCAGCATCGCCGGAGGCGGTCGATGCCTTGCTGAATGATCCGCGGGAAGATGCCTTTGAACATGTGGTGAGCGGGTTGATGGTGACGCATGCCTATGCGGAGCGGCGGGCACAGGACTGGCTGGACCTTGCCCGCTACGCGGACAGCAATGGATTCGCAGACGACCAGAAGCGGGACATCTGGCCCTACCGCGACTGGGTGATTGAAGCGATTCGTCGGAACATGCCCTTTGACGAGTTCACCATCGAGCAACTCGCCGGCGACATGCTCCCGAACGCAACTTTGGAGCAGCGTCTCGCCTCGTCATTCCATCGGAATTCCCCGCAGGCGAAAGGGAACACGTACCCGGTGGAGGAGTACCGCATCAAGGGCGTGGTGGACCGGGTGAATACCACCGGCTCAGTCTGGCTTGGCCTGACCGTTGCCTGTGCGCAGTGCCATGATCACAAGTTCGATCCGTTCAGCCAGCGCGACTACTATTCCCTCGTCGCCCTGTTCAACAACGTGATTCACGGTGGCGAGGCCTTCGCTCAGGATGGCCCCACCATGCAGTTGCCGTCCCCTGAGCAACGGATACGGCAGGCGGAGCTTGCACGGTGGGTGGCGACATGTCATGAGCAGGTCCAGGCGCGCGGAGCGCAGGCCCATTTTCCCGCAAGAGCCAGGCGGGTGATCTTCCTATTTATGGCAGGAGGCCCTTCGCATGTGGACCTCTTCGATCCGAAACCGATGTTGATCCAGCACGATGGCAAGGCCATCCCGAGTGAATTGCTGAAGGATCACCAGCAGTTTGCACTGATTCGCGGCACGCCGAGCCTCAAGGGCTCCCCTTATAAGTTCGCTCGCCATGGAAAATCGGGCGTCGAGATGTCGGAACTGATGCCGCACCTGGCGGGAGTTGCGGATGAATTGACGGTGATTCGATCCATGAAGACCGACACCAACATTCATGATCCCGCCGTCAACATGATGAATTGCGGTTCGGTGATGTTTGATCACCCCACCCTGGGTGCCTGGGCATCCTGCGGCCTGGGCTCGGAGAACGAGAATCTTCCGGCCCATGTCGTCCTCACCTCCGGTTCCGATGACGGTCAGCCGCTGCTGCAGAGTTTTTGGGGCAACGGTTTCCTCGACTCCCGTCACCAGGGGGTTCCTTTTCGCAACGGCGCCGACCCTGTTCTTCACCTGGCGAACCCCGGTGGGCTTGGGAGGGAAACCCGCCGTCAGCAACTCGACCTCGTGCGCTGGATGAATGAACACCAGCATGATGCCCTGGCGATCCCGAGATCGTCTCGCGCATCGCCTCCTACGAGATGGCGTTCCGGATGCAATCCAGTGTGCCGGAACTGACGGATCTGAGAAACGAGCCCGCCTCCATCCTCGCT
>CAMDJH010000209.1 GCA_945900455.1 Akkermansia muciniphila | reverse complement strand
TCGCAAAACTCGCCCAATTTGGCGAGAATCCCGACGAATTTCTCTTTCCCCAGATCGTCCAGGAGCCGCTGGCCACCGACGATCCGCGAGATGCAGTGATAGACCGCCGATTCCCCAGCGAGTTTGATGCGAGCCATTCTCATAACGTTGCAAGCGATCCTGGACACAACCTCCTGCAAGAAGAATAGTGTGTCAAATCAATTGAACCTGTCACTTTGTCGGTTCGATCCTGAAGATCGACGGCAATCGATACAACTTGCGACGTACCCGAATCCGCGGATCTCCCTCGTTGCTTACGATGCTACGCTCAGGTTGTATTTGTAACACGCTCCTTACTCATTTTCTGGCGTAAGTTATTAGCTAGCGTCAGAAGCTAACGTCGGAAGGCAGTTGTCGCGTTCGTTGCAACCGGTGATTGAGAGCCAGCGGGGCGGTGCTGGAAGAATCCCCGGGGAACGGTAGTTGCCTTCGCTTCGAGCGGATGAGGTTGGGAGACGCGCCTACACGCGGGTCGCGTGCGTTCCGTGAACGCCTGCTTAAGCTTCGAACGACTTGCCGCAGCCGCAGCTGCTGTGTGCGCTCGGATTATTGATCTTGAAACCACCACCGGTGAGCGCGTCTGAGTAATCAATCACGGCACCGCGGATGTAATTCGCGCTAAACGGGTCGACCAAGACGCCAACACCGTGGAATTCGGCTGCCAGGTCATCATCCCGCTTTTCATCAAACACCATTCCGTACTGCATTCCGGAGCACCCGCCGGCCTCAACGAAAACACGCAGGCACTTGCCGGCGTTTTCCTTATCTTCGGCCTGCATCGTTGCAATTTGCCGGGCTGCATTTTCGGTTACGGTGACCACGGAGTCGGTAACTGCGGCCTGGGCCTGCGGTTGGGGGGAGGTGGCGGTTGCACTCATGATGGCGATATTCTAGAAACCCCGCCTTCCACTGTCAAATTTCCACCGCCGAGCACGAGCGTCGGTGCCGGACGATCCTGGTAGGTTCCATCGACCACCACATGACATGCACCCATGGCTGTCAGTTTGCGGCTCACCGCTCGGTGGGCGAGCTCCGGGCGGTTGCAGTCACGACTCAGGTGCCCCAGATAAACTCGCTGCAACGGCCCGGGCACCAAGCTGGCGGCCACGTCCGCTGCGGCGTCGTTAGACAGATGCCCGTGCCGGCCCAGGATCCGCTGTTTCGTGCCCCAGGGCCGACGGGTATCCTCTTGCAACAGCTTGAGATCGTGATTGGCTTCGAGCACCAGAACATGGGCTGGCTTAACCCGTTCCAAGATCAGGCGGGTGGCGTGCCCCAGGTCGGTTAGGAATCCGATGCTGCCGGCGCCGGTCTCCAGCAAGAATCCGACCGGATCCATCGCATCATGGGGAATGGAAAACGATCGGACCCCGACATCGCCGATGGTGAATGTGGCCCCCGTTTCAAACCGAACGAACCGAAACGCAGTCTGCGGAAACTGTTTCTGGATCGCCTCGCAGGTGAACCGATTCGCGTAAACGGGCAGATCCAGTTTCCCACACAGCGGTCCGAGTCCCTGAATGTGGTCGATGTGTTCGTGCGTGACGACAACCCCGCTGAGGCCTTCCGGAGATCGCCCCACGCTTGCCAGCCGTTCCCGAATCTGGCGGCCGCTGAAGCCGGCATCAATGAGAAGTCGGGTTTCGCCGGTCTCCAGATATGCACAGTTGCCCGCTGAGCCGCTCCCTAAAATAGTGAATCGCACGGACACGGCGTGGAGAGTAAGGATCCGGTCGCGCAGTCCAAGCAGAAGTTCAGTTGTTCTTAACCGTCCGGGCACAAGGATCCCAATTCGGCAAATCTTTCTGCTTGCCACCCGGACGCTCCTCTCTACTTTGACGTTCGCCCGGGTTCGCGTGTGCGGATCCAATTAGGGCTGAGAAAAAACCGTTAACGTGCAACCTGACCTTCAACCTCCGTTGCCTCCGCAACGCCGGTGCAAGTTTGGCAATGGAGTCTGAGTCCGGGGTTTCTTCATCTTCTGACCTCCCGGCCAAGGCCTCCCCGTTTGTACTTACGTTCATCCGTAACTGTCTGTAATTCCGTTTGCTTATGGTATCCAGTCCATCGTTTGCCGATCTGTTGAAACAATATGACCGCCCGCTTCGCGCCGGCTCGATTGTTCCCGGCACCATCATCGAAGTCCGCCCCAAGGAAGTCCTCGTCGATATCGGCGGCAAGACTGAAGGCGTTGTGCCTGCCGCTGAATTCCTCGATTTCGCCACCGTTAAGGTCGGCGACGTCATCAATGTCCTCATCGAAAAAGCGGAGGACAAAGAGGGTAACATTCATCTGTCGAAGGAGAAGGCCGAGTTTCAGCAGAATTGGGACCGAATCCAATCGATCTGTAACGAAGGCGGCACCGTCATGGGTCGCGTCAAGGCCGTCGTCAAAGGCGGGCTCATCGTCAATATCGGAGTCGAGGCGTTCGTCCCGGCATCTCAGGTGGATGTCACGCCGCCCAAGAATCTGCTCGCGTACGTTGGCAACAATTACGAGTTCAAGGTCGTCAAACTGAATCCAGAGCGGCAGAACGTCGTGCTCAGCCGCCGTGAACTGGTTGAAGCCGAACGCAACGCCCGCCGTAATTCGCTCCTCAGCGAGATGGTCCCCGGCGATGTCCGTAAGGGTACGGTCAAGAACATCACCGACTTCGGTGCGTTCATCGATCTCAATGGCCTGGATGGACTCCTTCACATCACCGATATGACGTGGGGTCGCCTCGGCCATCCGAGCGAACTGCTTCGTGTTGGTCAGGAACTCGACGTCGTGGTGCTCGACATCAACCGTGAAAAAGAGCGCGTCTCGCTCGGTCTGAAGCAGAAGTCTGCCAATCCCTGGGACAACATCGAGTCGAAGTTTCCGATCGGCGCCAAGGTCAAGGGCAAGGTCGTCAACCTCGTCCCCTACGGTGCGTTCGTCGAATTGGAACCTGGCGTCGAAGGCTTGGTGCACGTCACCGAATTGTCCTGGACAAAACGGATTGCCAAACCCGCCGATGTTCTCAAACCCGGCCAGGAATTGGATGCGGTGGTGCTCGGCATCAACCGTGAGGAGCAAAAAATTAGCCTCGGCATTCGTCAACTCGAAGCCAATCCGTGGGATCAAGCTCACGAGAAGTATCCGCCCGGCACCAAGGTCAAGGGACCGATTCGCAATCTCACCAGTTACGGCGCATTCATCGAACTGGAAGAGGGTCTTGACGGCATGATCCACGTGTCGGACATGAGCTGGACCCGCAAGGTCAATCACCCGAGCGAAGTCCTCAAGAAGGGCGATATGGTCGAGGCGGTGGTCCTCGAAGTGGACAAGGCCAATCAGCGCATCAGTGTCGGTCTCAAGCAGCTTGGCACCGATCCGTGGGATAACATCGACCAGTTCTACAAGGTCGGCGATCTCGTCACCGGCAAGGTCACCAAACTGGCCAGCTTCGGTGCGTTCGTTGGTCTGCAGCACGAAATCGATGGTTTGGTCCACATATCTCAGGTCAGCGAAGACCGGGTGGACAAGATCAAGAATGTGCTTAAACCCGGTCAGGAAGTGACCGCCCGGGTGATCAAGATTGATCGGGCGGACCGCCGCATCGGCTTGAGCATCAAGGCGGCTAACTACTCCAATGAACAACTGAAGGCGGAACAGGCCGTGCTGGATTCATTGAAGCCGGGCGAAGACCTCGTAGCGCTCGAACACGCCTTCAATATGGCTGAAGAAGGCAAGGGCAAGGAATAGTTCCCTCCCTTTCCAATTCAACTCAACTCACGATCATTAGGGCGTCCCGGGGCAACCCGGGCGCCCTTTTTTTAGGGTCACACCGGTTTCGAAAACAAGGGCGCTATCGGCTTGCCGCTGCCATCCCGAGTTACATAAAAAGGACGTTTCTCGATCTCATACGCCAGCCGCGACGAGATACCCATCGCCCGGTAAATCGAGGCATGCAGGTCCTCGATCACTACGCGATCTTTCAATGTGCGACACGGGCGTTCCTCCGCTGTCACTCCATGGACGTGACCCCGCTTTACTCCACCCCCAAACATTAAAACACAACCCGCGTCGGTGAAATGCCGATGCATCCCGTAGTGGGTTAGAGTTTCAATCTTGTCCGGGTCGGGCACCTGATCTTTGATCGGTTTGTCCGGCTTTCCCTCCATCATCATATCCCGACTGAACTCGCTCGCCAAAACGATCAGCGTCCGGTCGAGCAGACCTCGTTCTTCGAGATCCAAAACGAGCTGAGCCACCGCTCCGTCAATGGATAGCTTCATGTTCGTCAACTTTTCGTGTCCATGCTCGTGCGTGTCCCAATTCAGAAACGGAATGTACTCCGTCGTCACCTCAATGTAGCGGGCACCGGCTTCGACCAGCCGTCGTGCCAGCAGACAACCCAATCCGAATCGCTGGAGATTTGCTTTCTCGTAATTGCCATCGCGGGTAAAGGCGGCATCCAGTTTGCGGGAAAAATCCCAACCGCCCGGCACATACTTGGCCACCGTCTCGGGTTTTTCCTGGGTGAGATCGAAGGCCTTCGCCGCGGGCGAACTCAGCAGTCGGTGTGCATTGTCGAGGGACCTCAGAAGGGAATCCCGCTGGTGATCGCTGCCGAGTTGGCCGATGGGTGACGCCTCCAGCAAGCGGCGGAAAAATCGGTCCCGATTCTCAAACCGTGACGGGGTCATGCCATCCGGCGGCAATACCGTATCCCGCGCGGAATCGGGGAAGGGGACGTTGAACGGACCGAACTCGCTCCCGAGGAACCCACCGGTTGTAAACGCCTTCAATTCCTCACTCTCGCCCCCATCGAATCGCTGCCCAATATTGATAAACGCGGGCACCGCCGGATCGCGAGGTCCCAATGTCCTTGAAATCATCGCAGCGATATGCGGACACGCCACGCTCTGCGGCGGCGCATAGCCGGTGTGCCACTGGTACTGATGCTTTGAGTGAAGGATGAATCCGAGATCGCCTGCCGTATAACTGCGGATCAGTGTGCCGCGGTCCATCACCTTGCCGATTTTTTCCAACCCGGCGCTGAATCGAATGCCGTCCACTGCCGTGGGCGCCGATGGAAAAGTCGAAAGTACCCGGTTCGGATCCATGCCGGCCTCAAATGCCGTGTAACGTTTGGGATCGAAGGTCTCCGTGGCCGCCATCCCGCCACCCATCCAAAGTACCACCACGGTATCGGCGGTGGCTGCCAATTTCTCCGTCTCGTCGCCTGCCCACACCGCGCGCGGATAGCCAGCACCCAATGCTCCCAGGGTGGCAGCGGACAGCGTGCGAACGAACTCACGGCGGCTAAAATCAACGGGCTTCATGCCTGCGACTGTAGAGGAAGGTGTCATAAAAAAACAAGGCTCTTGAGCGCCCCGAGGGAGTTTGGAGTCTGGCCATATTCTGCCGGTCTGCGCCGTTTACGCTCCGGGTGCCCCCCAGAACATGCCCTGCCGAGCAGGGAATCCAGGCAGCGCTCTGACCGAATGGCTAATTCCCCTGCACCACGCGATAGTATCGTTGCCAGGAGCCAGAGTGCGACTTGTCCTCCATTTGCAGGATATTCCCAGTGGCTTGGTGGGTGTCGAGAGGCATCCAGTGGCTTAAATCATCCGAGGATTGGAAAATATACGTTTTTCCTTTCCGACTGGTGGAAGTCAGCCGGACGACGCCCGCCTCTAACAATTGCAGGGCAGTAATCCGGACCTCGAAGTCGCCATTCACGCGTGCAATCATGGGAAGGACGAGCTCGTTGACTTGGGTAAACCCGCCGGTGATGAGGATCTTTCCGTCGGAGAGAATGAACAGCTGCATATTCTCAAGATCAGGTCGATTTCCACCGAGGCCCGTTGGTCGAGACAGTCCTGTGCCCGGATCGAATGTCGTGTCCACCGTTCCATCGGAATGTAACCGAGCCAGTGTCGGAGGCGAAATGGGATCGATACCACTAAGGATCCCGCCCACGAGGATCTTGCCGTCTTGTTGTACTGCCATACTGTTGACGCTGTTGACGTCACCGAGGGAACCCGCCTCGAAGCCGGAGTCCACCGATCCGTCGGCGAACAGCCGCGCCACGGATTTTAAGGTGGTGTTGTTAATCCAAATTGAACCCGCAATAAGGATTGTGCCGTCGCTTTCTAGAACGAGTTTGCGGATATACCAGCCATTTGAGGGAATCGATGGACGGAAGCTCACATCTTCCGAACCATCCGGATTAAGGCGTATGAACTTAAATTTCCAAGTTGCCGAGTTGTTGGGAATTGAGCCCCAGTTGCCCCAAATATAAGCTCCGCCATCCGCCTTCGCCACCAGGCCGCCGAAGTAACCATAAACGGCGGTCCGCGCATCGTCGAAACTCGAGTCCACCGTTCCATCCGGCAGGAGCCGTATAACCGTGTAATAGTACTCAGGATTGGAGCCAGCCTCAAACCGTAAGCTGAGGGCAAAAATCCTGCCGCTGGAATCGAGCGCGATTCCGGGGACCGTCGATGCGATGATCCCGGGCGCGAGAGAAAAAGATGGATCGACCGAGCCGTCTGCCATGAGCCTGACGAGGTTGCTGGGAGATCGAGTGATGATCTTACCGTCGGGCTGCACGATCAAGCTGCCTGAATAGTGATTCTGGAGAGGCTTGAATCCAGGCTTGAACGTTGGGTCCGGACTTCCCGGCCGTTCGTCATCGACAATCGTGAGCACCGCTTTGGCCAGGCCCAAGGCCGAGTTGGCCGAGGGGTTCTTGAGAGTGAGTTGGACGGTCTTATCCTTCTCGTCCTCTCCATCGTCCAGGAGTGTGATCTGGAAAATCTTGAATGCTTCCATTGGAGCAAAAGTGAGGGTTCCCGAGGTCGCGGAAAAATCGACTCCATCCACGGCTGTGCCCGAGGATGCCTGGAACTCCACGGTGGCCGGTTTGTCCACGTTTCCCAGGCGGTGGACATGAATTTCGGCCGTTCCCTGGCTCTCGGAAGCAACGAACTTCTGGGACTGAAACTGAAGGGCAGGGAGGGTCGAGTCATTGTATAAACGGGCGACACCCGGGAACCTTTGTCCATCAAGCCCGGATGAGTAGCCGGTGATCAGAATCTGGCCCGTCGAGTATGGAACCAAAGTCACGGGGTTATACCACCACCACGGAGTTGCCAGATCTCCAAGATAGAAACTTGGATCAACCGAGCCGTCGGCGTTCAACCGGACTGCATTTTGTCTTGGAACACCATTGACACTGTTAAATCCTCCACTGATGAGGATCTTGCCATCGGTCTGGAGGGTAATGTATCCGACCGAACCCGGGCTGGGGGCCGAATCAGGATTTCGATATTCGACCTTAGTTCCGAAGGTGAACGCGGTGTCGAGCGTGCCATCCGTGTTCAACCGAGCGATCCCAGAGTGGGGGGGCGCCCCCGAAGTCTGAAAGTTGCCGCCGATCAAAATCTTTCCATCGGGTTGAGCGACGACCGACTGCACGGACTCCCAATTCGAGGCTGCCTTAGCATTCTCGTTGAATTGGGCATCGGGTGATCCATCCGGGTTCAGGCGAACAAGCCCGTAAGGGCCGTAAGGAGGTTCATCCGCGGAGAAGCTGCCGGCAGCGATGATCTTCTCATTCTGTTGAACGGCGAAAACCTGGGCGTAGCCTCGAATTGGAAATCCCAATAAAGTTTTGTCCAGAGATCCATCGCCTTTCAGCCTGATGAGATCACCACCGTTGCTCACAAGGATCGTTCCGTTTTTAGCAGACTCCAGGCGGACATTTTGAGAGTAATCGGTCCCGGGCCAGGCTAGAAACCCGGTATCAAGAGAGCCGTCCGCGTTTAGGCGCACCAACCCATTACGATCGCCCCCGGGCGCACTCAGGTAGAAATCACCCGCGACCAGAATCTTCCCATCGGGCAAGACCATCAGTCGTCGCAGGCAGGAACCATCGTCCAGAGAAAATGGCGAAACGAAAGAGGGATCAAAGCTGCCGTCAACTTTGAGGCGAATGACAGGGCCTCTAAGTGTTTTGTCAATAGTGAACCCGCACCCCACCAAAATTACCTTTCCATCCGGCAACAGGGCAGACGCCTGGGGATAATTGCCGTTCAGGATTGATGCATCAAAACTCCAGTCGATGAGGTTGGGAATTTCGTTGTCTCGAATCTCGATGACGGCCGACCTGTGCGGGGAAAGCTGAACGCCGGAGCTCGGATTCGAGAGCGTCACTTCGAGGGACTCGGTCGGTTCCGAGAGGCCATCATCCAGGATCGAAATGCTGATTTCGTTGGTTGTCTCCCCTGCGCGGAATCGAACCGTTCCATCTTGAAGCAAATAATCGTCTCCCGGCGTGGCCGTCCCGCCCCCCACCGTGTAATCAACAGTGATTTCGCCCGCTGGATCGCCGATACGCTCGATGAGGAGTTTGACCGCACCGTCTCCCTCGGTGATGAAAGCCGAAGTGGTCACAAATTGCACCACTTGAAGGCTCGAAGGCGTGGTGAGTATTCGGGCGACGTTCAAGGCCGCGATCCCACCGACGGATCGGAAGCTCCCGCCAATCACCACGTTCCCATCGGTTTGGACACCCATTGCAAAGACACTTTCGTCGACCCCGATTCCCGGGTTAAAGGCTCCGTCCAAAGTTCCATCCGCATTCAGTCGGGCGATGCCACGTCGACGGACACCGTGAAAAATCATTGAAGCGCCTCCGACCAGGATTTGGCCGTTCGGCTGGATAAAGACTCGGGACGGCGATCCGAACTCCTGGTCAGTTCCCTGCTGCGGGTCGAACGATGGATCGAGCGAGCCATTGGAATTGAGCCTGGCGAGACCACGCCGAAGGATGCCGTCCACCGTGGTAAAGGATCCGCTGATGATGGCGTTGCCACTTTGGTCGAGAGCGAGGCCCGTAACTTGCATTTGGGACGAGTTCCCAATTAGGGCTCCGAAGCTGGGCTTGTAGGGTTCGTCGAGCGTGCCATTCAGATTCAAGCGTATAAGTGCCCTACGGGTCCCTCCACTGACGCGCTGAAAATACCCGGCCACGAGGATCGTATTGTCGCCCTGTATGGCGATCCCAACCACAGATCCGTCGTTGATGCTTGGGGGCAAAAACTCGATATTGAGGCTCCCGTTGGGGTTGAGCCTTGCAAGGTTGAGACGTCTCACGCCAGCGACTCGATCGAAATACCCGCCAATGATGACTTTGCCATCCGGTTGAACCGCCAAGGATTCGACGCTTCCGACGATCTCGCCCGGAACAAATGTGTCCTCCAAGCTCCCATCCGGCTTGAGCCTGGCGATCCGGCTTCGCGGAATGCCATTGATCGAACTGAAATACCCTCCAATCAGGATCGATCCGTCTGCCTGCACTGAGAAGCATCTCACGATGCCATCGATCCCTCCAAGCCCATTGTTCGGGTTGAAGGCAGGATCCACAGAGCCATCCGCAAAAAGCCGCGCGATCCCTGTGCGCGCAAACCCATTGATCGAACGGAATTGGCCCCCGATGAGGACCCGGCCATCCGGCAGTACTGCCAGGCAGCTGACCAACGAATCGGCGCCACTTCCCACGTCGAAGGTCGTATCTAGGACCACGGTGCGATCATCTTCGAGAATGCTGAGGGCGGCCGCGGCCGGCGAGCCCAAGGTGGCGCCTCCGCTCGGGTTGCTTAGCCTGAGTTGAACGATCGAGTCACCGTTGGCTATGGAATTATTCAAGATTGGGATCGTAAAGGATTGGGTCATTTCTCCCGCACCAAAGGTCAACGTGCCGGATTGAGGGACATGAGTGGGAGTGGGAGGAGTCTGTCCAGAAGCGTCATGCGTCGCGTAATCCACCGAAACGGAAGAGGCACCGTCGTCACTGCGAACGACAGTGATTTCAATGGACTTGCCCGTTTCGGATGCGACGTAGCTGGGCTGGCTGAAGGCGAGGCCCTTGTCATTGTCAGAGATGATGACTTCCGCACTCTGGGTGGGACCCAGGCCGATGGTGCCGACGGCGTTGCTCAGCGAGACGGTGAACGTCCGGTTGATTCCAGGGTGTCCGTCGTTTGAAATCGGAATGAGAAGGGTCTTGCTGACTTCACCTGCAATAAATTTCAGGGAACCTGATAGCGCCTGGTAGTGAACACCTGCAATGGCGGTTCCATCGGCAGTCGTATAATCGACACTCACGGGCAGATTTCCATCGTCTCCGCGCAGCACGATCACCTTGATCGACCCCTCCGCTTCGGAAACCGAGTACCTTTTGTGGCTGAGCTGCACCCCGGTCTCGTTGTCCTGGATTGCCAGTACGGCAGTGTTTCGGGTTCCAAGGTCTGCGCCACCGGCGGGGTTTTTGAGTTCGAGCCTGAGTTGCCTGGAACCATCCAGGCGATCGTTATTCAGTAGCTGAACGACGATCGTTTTGGTTCGCTCGGAAACGCCGAATTTGAGAGTGCCCGAAATGGGGATGTAGTCGACACCGGCCTTGGCGGTTTCGTCGAGCGTTGCGAACTCGACAGACACCAGGTCTGAAGTGTCATTGCCTCGCACGACGATGAGGTGGGCTTCTCCCGCATTCTCGCGCGCGATGTAGCTCGAGCTGTTGAACTGAAGTTGGGTGGCGGCTTGCGCCGGAAGGGCCACGCATGCCATCGCGACGCAACCGAGCGAGGCCCAGCGAGCAGCACCTCGCACCAAGAGGAAGCAGACCGCGTGCGCGATTGTTTGGGCATGGGCCACGAGGCAAAGGGGACTGATGTTTCTTTTCATTGTGAAAGCAGAGGGACGGATGTCGCGTGATGCGTGTCCGGCCGGACGTTCGGAGTTGCTAGGCCGCAAGCGAGGGCTTTGATGGAGCGTGCCAGATGTTTTCATCCTTGTTTGATTGTGAGGTCGGCTATGACGGGATGCCGTGGATTTTGTTAAGAGGTGGCTTTGTTGCTCTTGAAAACCCGCGGCTAATCCGTCCCTTCAATCATTCATGCGCCGCCAGCGAGAGAATCGTATCACTCCGTCCGAAGAAAGTTTCGATCGGTCGCCTGGGGATTGTTTTCGGGCCAGGGCATGTCTCACACACAAAAACGAACGGACCGAGGAAGGATCAGGACTCCCGATATCGCACCGAGACGTTTTGCCGACGTGGAAAAAGAGTGACACCGGCAGGCCCTCTCCCCGGTCATGCAGTGAACCGACGCTCCGTAGTCGCGGACAGGAGTCCGCTCAAATCATTCCCTTGCAAATGTTCATGGTCTTAATTCACGTCCATTGTTTGGAAAACTTTCCTGCCCATGAACCGACTCCATTTCCCAATTCGAGGACGAAGAACGAGCGCGACGGACGAGGACGATTTGAAGGACCCCATTGCGGCGCTTTCGCCCTCGTCCTCGTCCTTCGTCCTTCGTCCGTCGATGGCGACG
>CAMDJH010000208.1 GCA_945900455.1 Akkermansia muciniphila | reverse complement strand
GCCCCGCACCTCACCAGTCACGCACGCACACTTGCCGAAGCAACACAATGATTCCTGCTTCCAAGCAATTGTTGATGATCAATCCGCGCACCTCGCAATTTGACGCGGCGATCAGTAAACCCCGTGAATAAGACGCAATCGTATTGCTCGCATCGATCTCGATCCGTAGCACCGCGTTGTTCCCCTCCGCCAGACTGTTGGGGGTTGCGCCGGGCTGCGTGTAGCCATCAATCACCACGGAGTCCAGGAGGTCCGGCAGACTCGCGTCCCCCCGGGCCGGGTCGTTTTGCAGGACGATCCGGGCCGTACCCGATCCGCCGATGTTGAACTGGATGGTATCCCTGCCCGGGGTGCTGTTCGCCAGTCGGATCGCCTTCCGCAACGACATCGGTTGAGCCGGATCCGCGGTGTCATTATCCTCCGCAGTGGTGACGGTAAAGACTGCTGCCGCGGCGGGCAAGGCAAGCAACACGGCCAGCACCCACAGGATCAGATGGGCGAGCGATTTGACATTCCACGATCTTGTCATTTTTCAGCGTCCCACGATACTCCATGCCGATCAAGGCTGACCTGAGGGCAGCACGGACCGAAACCCATTGCCGCGGTCCGCGTAGTCCGGCCAAAGGCTGCCGCGGTACGCCGCCCGGCAGATGCGCGCCTCGTCGGACCAACTGCCGCCGCGAATCGCGCGGTACTTTCCCGAGGCAGGTCCGCGCGGATCGGTCTCAGCCGAGCCGCTGTAGACCCCAGACCAATCCCACGTCCACTCCCACAGACTACCTGCCATGTCATAAAGACCATAGCCGTTGGCTGCAAAGTAACCCCCGGGGTTGCTAGCCACGCCCGCTCGGAAGTCGGGATGGTAGCCCCGTGTCGGGCTCGTGTCGTAGGCATAGCGGGCCGAACTGTAGTAGTTGGCTAGGCTATGCGTAATGCTGTCGCCCCACGGAAATCGCTGCCCGCTGGATCCGCCCCGCGCCGCCTTCTCCCACTCCGCTTCCGTCGGCAGCCGGTACCCACTGTTCCATTTTACCCAACCGTTCTGGAGGTTGGTCTGCCCCGTGCGATATACCACTGTCTGCCCCTCCTCGGTGTAGTAAGCCGGTACTCGGCCCTCTTTCTCGCTGCGCGCGTTACACCACTTCACCGCCGCATACCAAATGACCGAATCGACCGGATCGTTCGGAGCTGGGCCGGAACCGATGGTGGCGAGGTCGTAGCCATGAGTGTTGCCCCAAACCCGCACTTCATCCCACAGCGCCTTCGCGACCTCAGCCTGGTCCATGTAAAACGCACTGACCTGAACCGTGTGGAGCGGCAGAGCGAAAGAATCACCATCCACGCTGTCCCCCATCGTGAACGGGCCGTCGGGGATGAGGACCATGTTGGCGGGGGCCGGTGGGTTCGTGGACGATGGGGTACCCCGCACCCGGCAGAACATTGGCACGCTCCAGGATAGCACTGGCACGCTGACCCGGATCGCGCCGTGGGTGTCTGCCTTCACCGCGTCCAGGCCCGGAGGGGAGTTTGTCCACGGACCCAGCAAGGAATCAGCCCAGACCACGCTGGCCGTCGAGCCGGGTTGCAGGTTGGTACAGACCAATTCGCCATTGCGGCCAAAGGATGCGATCATCGGCGCCTGCGCCTGCGCGGTGACGAAAACTCCCACCGTCAGCGCCACCGTCAGCCAGTGTCCGCAGGCAGCAAAGACGGAGGATTGCACTGAAGTCGATTGAGTCGATGCGATTACGTTGGCCATAGTTTGCTGGAAAGAAAGGAGGTGAAATTGAAAAATGGTATGTGAACCTCCGGACGCGCAAACACTTGCTACGTCCACCGGCGCATGAAACACCTCTACTGCTCGGGCTTGCGGAACACAAGTCGCAAGCGCGTTTTCGCACGTCTTGACGTCTCATGCCGAGCTCAGCATGGGACGCCAATCGGACATTGATTCCGATTTGATTCGAACTAGGTCCGGAGCGATCCGGACCCTTTTCATGCTCCCCTCGCTGGGGTGAGTGAGAAGGGTTGGCAATAATTTTCGCGCCATCGTCCCGTCTGACGGCGGCGAAGAACCGTGCGATGCATCCCCAGGACGGGCTGAAGGTGACGTTGCTTTCGGTCAGCACGAGATCCTCATCACTCCCCTGCCCCACTCAGCGCTCAAACCGCGCGGAGGAATTCGATCGCCACCGCCAGGGCGTTTTGCTTCCCCCCTGCCACCGTAGACCCGCAAAGATAAACCGGTGCAACTCGGACTGGAGAGTTCCGCCGATCTCAAAAACCTCCCCCACCCATCCTATCCGTGCTCATCCGCGAATGTGGGCCTGCCTCTTCCCCTTGACCCGAGCAAAAAAACCTCCGACGTTTGGCGGGTCCACGTCATCTTGGGCAACGGGCTTAAGAAGAAACGGGGCGGGGTAGCCAAGTGGTAAGGCACGGCTCTGCAAAAGCTGCATCGTCGGTTCGATTCCGACCCTCGCCTCCAGTACACCTTAATAGCACTGCCCCTGCACTTTGGTTACACCCCAACTACACTGTTGACAGACCGTGTTCATCGTTAATTCGCGGCACACTGATCTGATGACTGATCCCGCTGCTGGGAGTTCTTTCTCGCTTTGAGAACGGTATCGTTTGCTTCGATGGAGCGGAACGGGTTGAACTCGAAAATGTGCCGTTGCACATTTATACAAATCGCTTGTATATTTACGCAATGCGCCGTCGAGCCCAAAACGCTCCCAATGCTCTGTTTCAAATCGCTGAACAGCAGCAGGGCTATTTCACCGCCAAGCAGGCAGCCGCTGCCGGTTACCAACTCGGCAGCCAGGCGCATCACGTCAAATCAGGAAATTGGGTCCGCGTTGAACGGGGCATCTATCGGCTGGCACGCTTCCCTCAATCTTCCGAAGAGCAACTGGTCATTTACGCCCTCTGGTCACGCAATCGCGCGGGCGAACCGGAAGGTGTTTATTCCCACCAGACCGCACTCAGCATCCATGAACTCTCAGATGTGAACCCGGCCAAGCTCCACATGACTGTTCCGTCCGCATTTCGACGAAGCGCAAGAGTGCCAAAAATACTGGTGCTGCACCGCGAAAGTCTCAATGAGAAGGACGTTGAACAACGGCAGGGTTTCGCCGTGACTCGTCCGCTTCGCGCTATCGCCGATCTGGTGGCAGTGGAATCCGTTTCACGAGACATAGTTGAGCAAGCCCTGACCGAAGGGCGGCAACGCGGGCTGTTTTCCGTTCGAGAAGTGGCGGAACTGCGCCGCCAAGAAAATCTCCCGAAATGGTTTGATGACCTGCTCGCGACAAACAAACGATGAAGCCTCCGAGAGAGTATGCGTCCGCCATCGCCTTTCGCGTCGCGCTGGAAAGCCGTCTGAAAAAGATGGCGCAGGAAGACGGCCTCGACCTCCAGCGTGTGCGTCGGCAGGCGGCATTCGACCGATTGCTCTGTCGCCTGTTCGCAGAGCCGGATGCTCCCTGGTTGCTGAAAGGCGGCTACGCAATGGAACTGCGGTTGAAGACGGCCCGAACTACGCGCGACATTGATCTCGCCATGAGGCGACTTCCTATGGCTTCGGCTGATTGGGATGCCAACGTCTCGGATGTGCTGGAATCATTGCGCGAAGCAGGGAATCTGGACCTGCATGATTTTTTCACATTCGTTTTCGGCAATGCGACGCAAGACCTCGACGCTGCACCTTACGGCGGTGCGCGGTTTCCCGTGGACGCGCGACTGGCCGGGCGAACCTTTGCAAAGTTCCACCTGGACGTGAGCACGGGCGATGTTCTGCGCGAACCTTATGAAACACTTTCGGGTCGGGACTGGCTTGGATTTGCGGGAATCGCGAGCGCAAAGTTTCCGGCAGTTTCACCGGAAGAGCAATTTGCTGAGAAACTTCATGCCTACACTTTGCCCCGAGTGGGCCGGGAAAATACCCGCGTCAAAGACTTGGTGGATTTGGTTCTCCTGATCGAACGCACCAGACTGGATGCCGCCCGTCTGCCAAAGGCAATTCGTGAAACCTTTCAACGTCGCAAGACGCACGATATTCCGTCCGCACTAATTCCGCCACCGTCCTCATGGGCCGGGCCGTTTTCAGAGATGGCGGCGGAATGCAGTCTTGAACCGAACATGGAGAAACATTTCGGCGTGGTCGCGCAATTCTTCCGCAGGCAGAGTTGATGACGCCGACGGGCGAACTCGACCATGAGCGCATCCCATTCCACCGACCCAAGGCTAGCTGAAGCACTTGCGGAATGCGAACGGCTGCGGGAGGAGAATCGGCAGCTAAAACAGCGCCTTGGATTCCCTCCAATTGAAGCTGAGATTCCACTTCTCAATGGTATCGCCACATCCCGCCTTACTGAGGCTGCGGTCACTTCCAAGTCCACCCCGGATGGCAAGGTGAAGTTGTTTCGTAATCTCTTCCGTGGACGTGAAGACGTTTATGCAGTGCGCTGGGAGGGGCGCGATGGCAAGGCAGGATATTCGCCAGCCTATCACCGGATTTGGGGCGCGTCATTCCGCAACGCCCCAGACAAACCCAAGGAATATTTCCCGCTAACGGATCAAGTCATCCACGACCATCTCACTGGTAAGCTGACGGCAGGCGTTTACCCATTGTTGGCCGACGAAACCTGCTGGTTTCTCGCCGCTGATTTCGACAAGGCGACATGGCAGGACGACGTGCAGGCGTTTCTCCGCACCTGCGCCGAGTGGAAAGTGCCCGCCAGTCTCGAAAGGTCACGCTCTGGACGCGGTGGACACGTCTGGATTTTCTTTGAAGCACCACTGCCCGCCAGTCTCGCCCGAAAACTCGGCACGGCCATTCTCACGCGCACGATGGAACGTCGGCATCAACTTGGTCTCGATTCCTACGACCGCTTCTTTCCAAGTCAGGACACGATGCCCAAAGGCGGCTTTGGCAATCTCATCGCGCTGCCGTTGCAGCACATGCCGCGCGGCCACGGCAACAGCGTATTTCTCAATGCCGATTTCAATCCACACCCCGACCAGTGGACGCAGTTGTCGTGCGTCCGGCGGATGGTATTTGCCGAAGTCGAAAACGTGGTGTGCGAGGCCGAACGCAGCGGAGACATCATCGGTGTTCGGTGCAGTGTCAGGGACGATGAACAGACGGAAGACCCGTGGACGCTGCCGCCATCCCGGAAGAAAAAGGACGAAACAATCACCGGCCCGTTGCCGGCGAAAGTGCGCGTAGTTCGTGGCAACTTGATGTTTGTCGAGAAGGAGGGGTTGCCGTCCGCGATGTTGAATCGCCTGCACCGCCTCGCCGCATTTCAAAACCCGGAATTCTATCGGGCACAGGCGATGCGACTTTCCACATTCGGCAAACCGCGCGTCATTCGTTGCGCGGAGGAACTTCCCAAGCATGTCGCTTTGCCTCGTGGCTGTCTTGGCGAAATCACAGCGCTACTCGAATCGCATAAGATTACTGTGGAACTCGACGACCAACGCTTCGCTGGTCAGCCGATTGATGTGACGTTTCACGGCCAGCTTCGCCCCGACCAGCAAGCCGCAGCCGACGCAATGTTTACGTTCGACGACGGCATTCTGAGCGCAACAACCGCCTTCGGCAAAACGGTCGTGGCCGCCTGGCTGATTGCGGCGCGTAAAGTCAACACCCTGGTGCTCGTGCATCGCCGCCAACTTCTCGATCAATGGCGCGAGCGGCTCGCGACATTTCTGAATCTGCCCATCAAGAGCATCGGGCAAATTGGCGGTGGACGCCGGCGTCCCAGCGGGCTTGTTGACGTTGCGGTCATCCAGAGTCTGAATCGAAAGCAGGTCGTGGACGACGTGGTCGCCAACTACGGCCACGTCATTGTGGACGAGTGCCACCATATTTCAGCCGTGAGCTTCGAGCAGGTTCTCCGGCAGGTCAAAGCGCGTTTCATCACCGGCCTGACCGCCACGCCTCAGCGCAAAGACGGGCATCACCCGATCATTGTCATGCAGTGCGGGCCGATTCGTCACCGCGTGAATGCGAAGGAACAGGCGCTGGCGCGACCATTCAAACATTTTGTTATTCCGCGACCGACAAATTTTCGATTGCCACCCTCAACAGAAAAGCCGGAGATGCACGAGTTGTATGCCGCGCTGGCTGGCAGCAAGGCACGCAACGATCTGATGTGCGTTGATCTGCTGCGCTCCATCAAGGCTGGACGCTCGCCCATTCTGCTAACGGAGCGCACCAGCCAGGTGGACGAATTTGCCTCCCGGTTGGCCGGCTTGGTAAAGCATATCGTGGTGTTGAAAGGCGGCATGGGTGCAAAGCAACGCCGCGCCATTGCCGAACAACTGACTGCGATTCCCGAAGGAGAAGAAAGAGTCCTGCTGGCCACGGGCCGTTACATCGGCGAAGGCTTCGACGACGCGCGGCTCGACACTCTTTTTCTGGCCATGCCGATTTCCTGGCGGGGCACATTGCAACAATACGTTGGCCGTCTTCATCGTCTTCACGACAGCAAGCGTGAAGTCATCGTTTACGATTATGTGGACGGCTGTGTGCCGGTTCTATCCGCGATGTATTCCAAGCGTGTGCGGGGATACGAGGCCGTTGGTTATTTGATTCAGGACGAATGACAAATGTTCCACGGAACGGCGGGATCACTTGGGCTTCAGACTGTCAGCAAAAACGTCAGCAAAGGTGTTGGGAAGGTGCTGGTTTGGGTAGTGCCGGTGTTGTGCTTGATTCAGCTGTAAAACCGGGCATTATTTGAGCCGTAACGACGCTTGAGGCGACCGATTCCGACCCTCGCCTCCATCTCTTAGTTGCTGTGATTAAGAGAGTTACGCCAAACGGGAGGCCGAACCTTCAGTGGATTCTTCAGTGAATCGGCTACCCGGGCACTACACCCCGACTACCCGTTCACCGCGCTCCCACTGCCGGTTCACAGGGTTTCGGTTCGCGAGGTAGACTCGAATCCATGCGAATCGAGATGAAACAACGCTACCGGGTCTTTCGCCGTGGTTGGGGCACCTACTACGTCGAGGATTTAGAGACCAAGAAGCAGGAGACCCTGCACACCCGCGACAAGACCGAGGCCTACCGCCTGGTCGCCGCGCGCAACGAAACGAACACCTCCCCCGCCTTCAGCCTCCAATTGGCCCGCGTCTACTGGAAGGCGGGGGACTCCTCCGCCGCCACCCGCGACTGGCAATTCGTCATGGCGGAACTGGTGCGGACCAAAAAGGGCGAAACCCGGTACCGCTGGGACACGGCCGTGAAGGACGGTGCCTTCGCTCCGCTCCGGCAGTTGCCGGTCGTCGAAACCAAGGCCGAGCATTTCCTGCGCGTCCTCGCCGTCGGCACGGTATCGACGAACGTCTACCTGCGCCGACTCCACAACTTTGCCTTGGACATGGGCTGGCTCCCGTGGCCTGTCATTCCCAAAAAGCAGTGGCCCGCCGTGCGCTACCAGTCCAAGCGCGCCATCACCCACGACGAACACCAAACAATCGTCGCCCGCGAAGGCAATGAGGAGCGCCGGGCATTTTACCAGATGGCCTGGCACCTCGGGGCCTCTCAGACCGACATCGCGCTTCTGGAGGCGGACAACATCGACTGGCCCAACCGCATCATTAGCTACACCCGGAAAAAGTCCGGCGAGCACGCGGCCGTTCGTTTCGACGAACCCGTCGCCGCCGTGCTCCGTTCCCTCCCGGGCAAAGGGCCGTTGTTCCCCTACCTGCGTGGCGTGCGCGCATCAGACCGCGCCACCGAGTTCAAGCAGCGTTGCCGTGGACTGAAAATCTCCGGGGTGACCTTGCACTCCTACCGCTACGCCTGGGCGGAACGCGCCAAGTCGGCCG
The DNA here is from genome assembly GCA_945900455.1 of Akkermansia muciniphila. Taxonomy (GTDB): domain Bacteria; phylum Verrucomicrobiota; class Verrucomicrobiia; order Limisphaerales; family UBA9464; genus SIBK01. The sequence continues at coordinate 3,634 of CAMDJH010000208.1, read as the reverse complement.
GGTATCCGGAGCGCTTTGCCCAACAGGCGTTGGGACACAACAGCAAGGCGGTTGCCCGCGCCTACGCGCGGCACGCGCACGTCGTCATTCCCTCCCTTGGGGAATACGAGACGCAGGCCGAGGCGCAGCGCGTCATCCCGTTCCCGGTGCCCCCAGACGGCAGCGCCACGCCGTCGGCCGAGATTCCGGGCGTGGCCCTTCACTCCGCACCGGCATGAACTTCAACGCCTTCTCTCAGGACGGTAATGCCTCTCGCTTCCCAATGGTCCGTTTGACAGGTTTAACCATACGACTGTATGGTAATGGCGAACATGACGGATTTAGCCGCAATCGTCGCCAGCCGGGTGAAGGCGGAGATTTTCCGTCTGCTCTTTGGGCTTCGCCGACCCGAGCTGCATCTCCGGGAACTCGTACGGCAGTCCGGCCTTTCCCTGGGAACGGTGCAGCAGGAGTTGAAGGGCCTGACTTCCGTTGGGCTCCTCAAATCCCGCCGGGACGGCAACCGGGTGTATTTCAGCGCCAACCCGGACCATCCCGCCCACCGCGAACTATCAGCCTTGGTGCTCAAGACCGATGGCCTCGCCGGAGTGCTGGGCAAAGCCCTCACCGACCCGGAGGTGCAGCTGGCGTTCGTCTTCGGCTCCATCGCCCGGGGGGAGACCCACGCCGAGAGCGACGTGGACCTCATGGTGATCGGCTCCATCGGGCTCCGAGGGCTGACCAACCGGTTGTCCGGAGTGGCCGAGGTGGTCGGCCGGGAAATCAATCCCCACATCCTGACGCCGGAGGAATTTGGCGAACGGAAGCGGAGCAAGGATCACTTTGTCACCTCGGTGCTCGCCGCACCGATGCTCTTCGTGAAGGGAACCGAGCATGAGCTTGCAGCAATGGGCCAATAACGGCTGGCTAAAGGCCCACCAGACCAGCCCGAGGGAGATCCAGGACCTGCTCAAGATTGTGGAGCGGGACTTGGCCGACGCCGTGGTGGGTGATCTCTCGGCCGATTGGCGTTTTGGCATCGCCTACAACGCCGCACTGAAGCTCTGCACCATCCTGATCTACGTCTCGGGCTACCGGCCCGAGAAGTCGCTTCAGCATTACCGGACCTTGCAGGCGCTGCCGCTCATCCTTGGGTCCAACCGGCGGGCCGATGCGGACTACCTCGATGCCTGCCGGATCAAGCGGAACACCGTCGAGTACGACTACGCGGGCGGAGCGACCAAGAAGGACGCCGACGAACTGATTACGTTCACCCGAGAGCTGCGGGCGGACGTTCGGACGTGGTTGCACGAAAACCACATCGAACTGCTGTTGCCGGAAGACCACAAATGAATGGCCTGCGGCCGGGGGACACCCGGCTTGCAGGGCTCTCCGGTTGGCGGCGTTGGCTTCCCTCCCCAACGGCGGGACGGATTGCTGCTCAGGCGGGGTGAGCTTGGCCGAAAATATTTTTTCCGGTTCTGCGCGAGGCAAAAGACTGCATGGGCAAAAGGGCAATCACGCCCCGATCAAAACCATGACTGACAATTGCCAACCTTACCTGCCGCTGGGCGACGTGGTGCTGCCCCTCCCTGATCCGACGCCGGATTTGCTCGACCAAGTGATGAAGGGATTCGACTTCGAGCGGGTCCGGACGGCGATGCACGCGCTGGGCTGGACCTACTGGGGAGAAGCGGAAGCGCCGTCCCTCGAAACGCTCCGCGCCAAGGCGCGCGGCCTGCTGGAAACGGTGGCCGAAGAGAAGCGGGACGGGGTTGAAACTCACTGCGGCGGGTTCCGGGCCAGTTGGTATTTCCCGAACACCATCGTCCTGATGTTCGTGCTGGAATCCGGGCACGCCAGTTGGCGGCCGGTGGCTGGGTTGCGGAGTCTCAACCTCCCGCGGTAAACTGAAGTTTCACCCGGAGGAATCCTATGAGCGACCTGTTGCTGCTCCCCATCCGTCCCGTTCTGCATCGCGCCATCAATGCCATCGAGGCGTTTTACAAATTGAGCAGCTGGCCGTGGAGTGCCGATTGGGACGGCGAGGAGCTCGTTTTCGGGCGCGCCGAATTTCTGCCCGAGGAGTTGATGGAACTCTACGGTTCCGATGCGCGGGCCACTCTGGAAGCGTTGGCCCGACAGGTCTGGGAAGCTGCGGTCACCGGCAACGAAACCACGGTGTGGTTCATCCGGAACTTTTCCCCGGAGGCTTCGATCCTCTTGCTCCTTTGCGCGGTGTCTGACGTTCCGCTTGGGAAGATTCTGGATCGGGAATTGTCGGAGGCCCAGTTCCACCGACTCACCTCGGTGATGGCCCGTCTCACCAACAGTCCGCTCTTCATTTCGGAAACCCCGGAGGACGATTCCTTCGGGGAGCGGCTGGGCCTCGCCCGCTGGGGCCAGGGTGCGGAGGTGGGGATCTGCGACTGGGTTCTTTCCGAGGAGGAACTGAGCGCCGCGCTGAAGTCCGGACTCCGGGTTCTCGCCCCCAGTGAGCTTCCCGAATCCGAATGATCCCGAAGTCTTTCGCAGCCAGCCCACCGGTTTGGCTGGCGGAAGCGTTCGCTTCCGGGTGACTGCGAGAGAACTACGTTTCCTTGACGACGGCTTGCCTGTGTCGCCTCCATTGAGCTCTGGGCTCACCAAACATCGATAAAGCCCGTCCCAAAAGTACTGGAAGCTCGCAAAGGCTGGTGAGGGATTCGCCCGGAATTCCGATAATAACGACCGATTTGGCAAGGATTCTTGGAACTTGGACTTGTGACGGGGTCTTGTTTTCGCTACCGGGGGCTTGGCTTAGGGCGATGGCGCAGGTCTGTTCAGGCGGACGAGACGAAGCTCGCCCCCAATCGTGTCGAGCAATTCCCGCCAAACCTGCTCGCCCAGCTCAAGTCCAAAGGCCGCTATCAAGGCCAGAGCAAAATCAGACCTGAGACGAGGGTTCGATTCCCTTCACCCGCTCCAAATTTCGTAAAGCTATCAAAACAAGTAACTTACGAAAATACGGTTTCTCCGGGAATGCCAAAACGGGAATAAAAACGGGAATGACGACCCGAAATTTCATAACGATTCCCCCTGATTTGCCCTGTCTTCCAGCGAGTTGCGCACGCTCACAATTTGATTCCCTCTGAGAATGCCCGTCCGAATACCCGCTGATCGATTCACCACTCGGGAATTGAGATTTTCAGAGGCGCGATGACCAAATGACGGCGTGCCGAGCCGTTGGAAGCGATGGATGTGCTGAGGCCGATACCGGTCAAACCGCCGACATCGCCGAAACGGAAGAAGCTGCTGCCGTCAGGCAAAGTTGATGTTGCCGCGACGCTTCGTTTCGCCGCCCCGTTCGGCTGGAAACTTTACGCGTCGAGTGCCGCCGTCTGTGTCGCGATGAGCGGTTCGAGTTCGTCCTGATGGTCCTCGTAATAGGCGAGGGACTCATAAACCTGCGCTCGGGAAAGCCGTGGAAACGACGCGACCACCGCATCCACGGAACAACCGGTTCGGATTGCGGAGGACGGTCTGAAAACCGTGTGAAAGTGCCGATTTGAAAACCGCACAGTGATTGAGGGGTATTTCCGAGATGGGCGAGGGCGACGCTGGGTTCGCCGCCCCCGCCGAGGTGCGGCCTTCTTTATTCGGGATTCTCGATCTG
>CAMDJH010000207.1 GCA_945900455.1 Akkermansia muciniphila | reverse complement strand
CCAGATCGAGAATCCCGAATAAAGAAGGCCGCACCTCGGCGGGGGCGGCGAACCCAGCGTCGCCCTCGCCCATCTCGGAAATACCCCTCAATCACTGTGCGGTTTTCAAATCGGCACTTTCACACGGTTTTCAGACCGTCCTCCGCAGCAAGGTGCGCGGACCATGAAGCACCAAGGTTCCGGCATCGGTGAAGCCACTGGGGCCTGGTTCGAGCGCGTACGCCGCGCCCGACAACACGACCGATGCGGCGGCATTGGTAGCCAACACTGAAATCGGGCCGAGAGTGGTGGGCACATTGGTCAACATAAAGTGCCCACTCGCATCGGAGAGAACCGGAGTGTTTGCAAGGCCATAGAGCTTTACGACGGTGCCTGCCAACAGCACTCCATTTGTGTCCGTTATCGTGCCCACCACCGTGGTCAACCCGTCTGCGCCATCAACAACATTCAACCCGCAGACGGCGGAAGCACCTTCGTTGACGGCAGTGACATAGACGGTCCCCGGAATGAGAGGCGTCACCACACCGTCGGGTGAGACTCTGGCGATATTCGGATTGCTCACGCGGTAACTCGTCCAGGAGGTGCGTGGGGCGACGTTGGTAATGGTGCCATCCGCAAAGCGAGCGAGGACGGTGAGTGGAGCATTCTGGCCGAGGCGCAGGATTTGATTTGTGCAAATGATGCTCAAGGCCTCCGGCTTGCGCGGCGGAATGTCTGTGAAAGTCAGATTCGTGATGGTGATCGTGCCACCTTGTAGAATTTGGAAGAATTCGCTGAAAACGTAGAGATTGGAACCACCCGTGCTCCGATGTCCAATGAGCCGCACATAGTCGTCACTCAAAAAATCCGGTCGGGAGCCAGCGCCTCCGGCGCCAAACTGGTCCGGTGCCGAGATATTGGGTATGGAGAAGGTGCCGATTACGGTCGCTTTCACCGTCTGGTCGCTGACTGTTAGACTCCAGGTATCGTCCAGTTCAGGTAGTTGCTTCGATTGTATGCTCATTACTTTGGCGTAATCGCCAAGACCATCACCCGCGGTATCTACATCGTGAGGATCGGTTCCCGAGATGAACTCAGTTAAGTTGTTTAGCCCATCGTGATCGGGGTCTTCGAGAGCATCGGCCAGGTCGTTGGGCTTCATTCCGTGAGCAATTTCCCAATCGTCAGGGATCAAATCGCCATCCTGATCCATAAGCGATTGAGGTACCGGTGTATCATTCATTACCCGCCCCAATCGTGACGCTATTATGCTAGCTAACTTTTGCGTGTCCCCTGATTCTAAACAAAGTTTAGTTTCTCGTTGAGCGGTTTCGTAGGCATCTTTTCCCTTACCCACTACTGCTTCATAATAAAGGGCAGCACGTGCGGCGGCCTGAACTTCGGTTCCGGTTCCGGGGATTGTTGCTTTCTTGTAAGCCAAAGTAAGATCTTTAAAGAAAGCCGCATCCGCAGCTTCCTTGGATGTTCCAATTGTACCATAAGCTATGTCGTGCTTTCCGCACGCACCGGTAAAATCCACGACCGTGGTCATATCGAGCTCAGGATCGTAGATTGTGAATGTATTCAAGAGGCCCAACTTGGCGATGCGTCCCGTTCCGCAACCATTAGGCTTAGGTGTGCAGTCTTTACATTTGCCCGTCACCGAATACGGCGGGCAATTGCACCCCCAACCTGAGATGGTTAATCCGCTGCCGGGGTCGGTCAGAATGGTGGATCCGTCTTCCGTCACATGCCCGCTCGCTGCGATTTCGAAGCGTTCGGTGTCGTGGTTGAAGCTGAGGAAGTAAGCGATGCTCCCAGCGGCCAGGCCGCTCATGTTCGGGTATTCTACTTTTACCGGGCGCTCGATGTCGAAATGAGCGCCGCCCGGTTGAAACGTCCAGGCGAACGGCGGCGCGACACCATCGGGCATGGGCATCGGGATGTTGTCGTGGTGGACCTGGTTCAACGAGACGACCGCGGGGCGGTCGGGCGTGACGCGGGCACCGTCGGGATGGCGCATCGAGTTTGCCTGGATCGTGAACTTGAGGCCATCGATGCCTTTACAAGTGAGTGTGATGTCGTTCGTGCCGTAGTACGTCTTGGCATTCACGGGATCTAGACGCGGGAGCAGCACCGGCGTGGGCAGAGAATTCTGAGCATTGGCGACGGTGACGACCGCGTAACTCAGCGCCGGGAAGCTGTTGGTGGGGATGTTCATGTTGAACAGGCTCGTGGCGGTAGCTCCGTTCACGAAAAGGTGTCCCATGCCTCCGGGGACATCCGGGAAGCGGAATTGACCCTGGCCGTCACTCATCACGATGCGGTCGTAGTTGGCGACGGTGAGGCGGGCAGTGGCGTTCCCGATCGGGCAACTGGTGTTATCAAGGATCAGGCCCGAGAAGGTGCCCGGAGTGTCGAGATCCCGGGCAACGCCGTAAACGGTGAACGTAGCCGGCAGGCCGAACTGGCCCGGGAAGGTCGCTTCAATGAGGTTTTGGCCGCCATCGGGACCCGCGATGAACCCGACGCTCGCGTGGCCGGTGATGCCAGCAGCGACAGTCAGTTCGGTGGAAGGTGAAGGGTTGAGAGGTTGCGGAGTGCCATCACGCCCGCCGGGGATGAGTTTGCCACCGCCTTGTACGACGCGAAAGGTGATCGGAGCGGCCACGGCGGGGTTGAGTCCGTCGCTGGCCCACACGCGCAAGGGTTCAGGCGTCTGCGCCCCGACTTCGACTTTCTGGTTGTTTCCACTGCCGATATTGAGCTGCCGGGCCGCGTTGGGGGTCGCGGAAGCGCAGAAGAAGACATTGTTGCTTATGCCCATGCTGGTGACACAGACACGGTTGTTGGCGCAACCGGCGTCGCTGCCCAGCGTCCACCAGACGCGGGCTTCACCGGCGGCGTCTGTCTTCAGGCGGACCTGCATGGCGCCGTTGGTGGTGGCGCTGGGCGAATTGGTCCAAGGCGAGGCAAGTTGGGCGTCATTCACCGGACGAAGCCGTCCATTGCTCCGCGTAACGTCGAATACGAGCGTGGAGTTGGCGATTGGCGATCCGTCGGACTGGGTGACGCGGACGATGATCGGGGCACTCAGAGTGCGGGCGGCGTTAGCGATCTGGCGGTCGCCATCGACCGCAATGATTCGCGGGCCTGCGAGTTCCAGGCGAGTGACCTCGGTGCGGCGAAGGGTGCGATTGCCCAAAAGATCCGACCCGATCACGGTGATGATGTTTGCGCCCAGCGCGAGGGGGACACTGCCGCGTTCGAAGGTGCCATTGGGTCCGATGCCGACGTCCACCGTGGCGGCAAACGGGCTATTGACTGGAAACTGAGTCGACGCCAGCGGCGCATCGCCATCACTGGGCGATGAGTGAACCCAGACCCGCAGACCGCGATAGCCGCTCAAGGAATCGCCCACGCGCCCGGCGACCATGGTATTGGTGGAGAAGAACGCCTGGTTATTGGTCGGAAAATCCACAAACAAGGTCGGCGGCTGAGAGTCCTGAATAATCTCCACAGGCTGTCCGGCACTGGTGCTGCCGTTGGTGCCAATGGCGGAGATGAGGAGGCGATTCAAGCGGTTGGGCGAAAGCACCACGGGCACCGAGAAGTGGCCATCGGCGCCCACACTGTTGGTGGCGAGAAAAGCCGCGCCTTCCACCCGGATGGTGGTGTTCACAGGGCCGGAGCCGGAAAGAGAGAGCAGTGTGCCTTGGGTCGATTCCGCGATTGGATCGAGGATTGGAGAGGCCGGCGCTGGCGGAGGATTGGCAACGAGTGGATTGGTTCGGGCCCGGTATTCTTCAACATTCGTCCGGCCATCGTTGTCGGAATCCAGGTCCGCGTCGGCGGCGTTGAGCGGATTGAGCACCGGGCGGTAGGCGAGTTCGTAGGCGTCATCCATGCCGTCGCTGTCGGAATCCTTGGGCGACGCCAGCGACACCTTTTCAACCCGATAGAACCGAGCGGTCGGAATAAGAGGGAGTTCATCGTTAAGCTCCACCTGTTGCGGGGCCGCGAGCGTCGGATCCGATTCCAGATCCGTCACGGTGCTGATGGCAGCGACCGTATCGCCGCGATAGAGGATGAAGTACGAGCCGGGCACTGCGGGAACGGAGACAATGGCGCGACCAGAAGAATCGAGGCGAATATTGGAAATGGTGAGTGGAGTTTGCGCGACGACCGACCACCCGAGTAGCAGACAAACGAAGGCCGAGATGCCGATTCGAATTGAGGGATAATCAAGGATGCGCCGTCGCCTGCATGGGCATTGCGAGAAGCGAGTGACGGAGACATGGGAGGAGTTCATGGGATTCACTAGCCTCAACGGTTTAGTCACCCTGATACGAGAACGACAAAAACGTCAATCACCTGCGAGTTAGGGGTCAGGGAATAGTAATGTCTGATAAGACATTACTATTGACTGACCCCAAAACGACCGGAGTTCGGAGATTATTAGAGGGGACAACTATGGAAACGTTGGAAAATGACATAGCTGAGCTTCAACTTGATCTCGGAAAAAAAGTGACGGGTTCAATGTCTGTTACTTCCTCAGGAGGCGGAAGAACTGGGCGGGTTCAGCGACGTCGGGGACGTGCAGGAACTGGACGCTGTCCGTAAAGGTGACGGGCTCGGCCGGCAGCCACGGTCCGGACAAGCCGGACGCGCGCAGCAGTTGGCAAGAGATTCCCGGTGCGCCGTGAGCCTGCAATTCCAGCCAGGACATCCCCCGGGACAATTCCAGACGAGGCGTTGGAACTGTCGATTGTCCCATCAGCGCCAGACTATGCGATTCGCCTGCGGCAATCCCCACTACGTTGCTCAGCCCGCGGGGCACAATGACAGGAACGTAGCCCGACTCGTTGCGGTATGCACCCCACGCCACCACTCGGCCGTCACCCGTTAGCGCCAGACTATGATATTCTCCCGCCGCAATCGCCACCACGTTGCTCAACCCGCTCGGCACCCTAGTCTGCCCGTTTTCGTTGTTTCCCCAGGTCACCACCCGTCCCTCGGTCGTCAATGCCATGCTGTGATCCCCTCCTGCCGCAATCGCGATCACATTACTCAACCCGCTGGGTACGGTCATTGGCACGGAGGCAGAGCCGTTATAGTAAGCACCCCAAGCCATCACCTGACCCTCGGCCGTCAGCGCCAGACTGTGAGAATCTCCCGCCGCGATCGCGACCGCGTTGCTCAATCCGCTGGGCACGTTCGTCTGCCCACCTCCATTTTCCCCCCACGCCACCACCCGCCCTTCAGACGTGAGAGCCAGACCGTGAAACCGTCCAGCCGCAATGCTGACCACCTCGCTCAACCCGGTGGGCACATTAGTCGCATAGTTCCAACCCCATGCCACCGCGCGACCTTCAATTGTCGAAGCCAGACCGTGAAACCCTCCCGCCGCAATGCTCACCACGTTGCTCAATTCACTGGGCACCCGGTAATTCTGGCCTCCACCCCAACTCGCCACCTTTCCCTCGGCCGTCAGCGCCAGGCTCTGCGAATTCCCTGCAGCAATTGCGACCACATTACTCAACCCGCCGGGGACCGTATTCTGGCCAGACCGATCTTTGCTATCGCCCCACGCCACAACCGGCGACACGCGGAGGGTCAATGCGCCGGTCCGCAACCCGTAGCGATTGGTCGCGACGAGGTCCGCCACGAAGTCTCCCAACTCCATTGGCACCCCAGAAATCACCCCGGTTTGCAAGTCTATGACCAGTCCCAGCGGCAGCCCATTCGCCCCGAACCAATCCGCCTCATTCTGGGTCATCACGGAATAGCTGAACCCGCTGCCCAATCCGGCGACCACCAACCCACTGCTGGCGATGGCCGGCACGGCAGGTCCGTTCACAAAAAGCGTGGCGGTTATCGCGCTGGCTCCCACGCTGTTGGTCGCGGAGAAGACCACTTTATAACTCCCGGCTGGGGTTGGTTGGCCGGTAATCATGCCGGTGTCCGGGTTCAACACCAAGCCGAGCGGCAACCCGGTCGCGCCATAAGTGGTAACGCCGTTCCGAGCTGTGATCCGGTGATGGAAGGGCCGATCCGCTGTGGCTACCAACAACCGCGGGCCGACCAGGGCCGGTGCGGCCAACCCGGGCGCCAACCCGGTGATCGCCAGGCTATGACTGTCTCCCGCCGCGATCGCCACGACGTTGCTCAACCCGCTGGGCACATAGTCATCGGTGATGGGCAACGATAAATCAGGCGAATCAGTACCCCAAGCCACCACTCGGCCCTCGGCCGTCAGCGCCAGGCTGCGATAATTTTCAGCAACAATCGCCACCACGTTGCTCAACCCACTGGGCACATTTGTCTGCCATGCTTGGTTGTCGCCCCACGCCACGACCCGGCCCTCGGCAGTCAATGCCAGACTATGAAACGCACCCGCCGAAATCGCCACCACGTTGCTCAGCCCGCTGGGCACGGTCATTGGTATATAGGCTGAGCCGCTGTAGTAAGCGCCCCAGGACACGACGCGTCCTTCAGCCGTCAGGGCCAGACTGTGAGCGTCTCCCGCCGCAATCGCCACCACATTGCTCAGGCCGCTCGGCACATCCATCTGACCATATGCATTGGCATATTCCCTGGATCCCCAAGCGACCACTTCGGCGGCGGCTGCATCTGCCAACCGCGTCCCAGCCAAGATCACGGCAAAGACCCATAGGCGGGGCGAAATGGATCGGAGGTTGAATGGTTTCATGCTATTGCCTTTGCCTTAATTTAGGTTTTGAACGCTCTGCGGGACGGAGGATCACTTCTTTTGGACATCATGGATCTCTGGGTTGCCTGGAAACGGGGGGGTCTCGCCTTTGAGGTAGGTCGCAAAAAACCAGACGCTGCAGGCGTTGATGGCGAGGGCCGGATCTCGGGCAGATGGTGTCAGTGTCGTCCAGGCAAAGTCCGTCGCGGTCAGGTGCTGGGCGTTGCGGATTTTTAGATAATAGGCATTGGTGGTCGCCTTGGCGAAGAACGCTTGGTTTTCCGACTCAAAGAAGTTGCTGTCGCCCAAGGCCGTGAGGAAGGGCTTTGGCAATCCAGTACCATTGATTGCCAGGCTGGTTGGGTCCCAAAATACGGCGCACCTGACTCGGGCATCACGGCGGCACGTTTCTGACACCATGCCGCCATACGACAGCCCGTACACCCCAATTCGATTGAGATCGAGGCGCCCCATGAAGAAGGAATCGCCGGCATTGAGGCGCTCCGTTTCGTCGAGCAGAAACGTGAGATCCTTCAAGCGTCCGGACACGTCTCCATCGTGGTTGCCTAAAAGATACCGTCCGTCAGGGAATTCGGTCGCCCAGCAATCGGGATGGTCCGGGCGAGCAATGCCAGTCGTGTCCAGTCCAACAAGTTTGTTGACGCCTCCACCGGGTAGAGGTCGAACATTTGCGAGAACTGGTTGGCGAGGGTGGACGGTAGTCCGGGGCGAGATTGGCCGCACTGCCCATCAACTCGAGCCCCACAGTCCCTCCGGGCAGCAAAGTGACAGAACCTACGGAATGAGGCTCCGGTGGCGCCGATCCGATGGCTGTTGCGAGGGAGAGGAGGCTCGAGGGACAGGGACAAGAGCTGCGGTGCTATCCTGAGGTTCATATCAACGAGCAAGCTTCAGGGCCATGGCCTGAGGCTCAGTCCAATTCCTCACACCGACTCCCCATTTCTTGTCAATCACAGTACGGATCTTGATCCGGGTGACCCATCCGAGCCGATTCCCCGATTGGGGTGGGCCTTGGCGACGTTTCCAGGACTGCGGCTCGCTGCACTCGACCACGCGTCGCACTGTCAGCAAAAACGTCAGCAGCGGTGCATTGAACGGACGTTGATGGGACACTAACGTCGAAATTGAATGCCGCTCGGTATCCGCATCCTCCCGTTGCGGATCACAGGCTTCTGACGTAGCAACGGGGCGTTTACGCTGGCGTCAGGCGGGCGGGTTCTTCCAAAATATCGAGGATTGCCTTCGCGCAAAAGACCCGATCCCGCCTGGCTTCGCTGACTTGGTTCAAGACCTTGAGCTTTTCCAATTGTCCGATGGCGCGCATGGCCGTGTTGTAGGCAATGACCAGTTTTTCCTCGGCGCCACGCGGCGTCAGGAACGGGTTGACCCCGATCAGGTCGAGCATCCGACGGGACACCTTCGTGCCTGCCTGACCGGAAAGCTGGTCGCGCCAGTTCGTCAGCAATCGATTGATCCGTTCCGCCCGACTCAAGGCATCTTCTGATTGGCGCGCCACACCATTCAGAAAGTATTGCACCCAGCTCTCCCAGTCGCCTTGTTCCGACACGGCCCGCAAACCCGCGTAGTAATCCGCACGCGTGGCTTCGAAAAACGCCGACAAGTAGAGCAATGGCGCCGGAAGAATGTTGCGCTCGCACAATTGCAGGGTGATGAGCAACCGGCCCACGCGCCCATTGCCGTCGAGAAACGGGTGAATGGCCTCGAACTGGTAGTGTGCGAGCGCGACGTGAACCAGCGAGGGTAGCATCCGCTCGTGAAGGAACTTCTCCCACGCGGAGAGGTGCTCCCCCAATACTTCGGGCGGAGGGGGGACGTACTTCGCTTGCGCCAGCGTTTCACCAGGACGCCCGATCCAATTCTGGGTCCGGCGGAATTCGCCCGGTGTGGCGTGCCCGCCGCGCACCCCGGTCATCAGGTGTTCGTGCAGCTCCCGCACGAGTCGCAAAGACATCGGCAGCGATTGGAGACGCTCGATCCCATGCTCCAGGGCCGTCACGTAGTTGCCCACCTCGCGCAAATCATCCGGGCTTCGCTCCACAGTTGCCCCCGCCTCGGCTGCCAGCAACTCGCCCAAAGTAGCCTGCGTTCCTTCAATGCGACTCGAAAGCACCGCCTCCCGCCGGATGAAGGGCCGGATGAGAATGTGAGGATTCGGAAGACGCCGCCCCTCTCCCGCCAGCCGCCCAACGAGCATCGACGCATCCGCCAGCGCGGCCGCGAGTGCCGGAGTCCAATCCAATTTCGGCGGCAACGGATTCGGATGGAAGGCTCGGCAGCCTTCCAACGTTGTCATCCAACGCCCGGAAACTCGGCTCGGATTTGGTTTGCTCGCCCTCTTCGCCATGGGAAGCAGATTCCCATTGTTTCAGATGTGAGGCAACAAATGAAATAAAGAGGCTCCCTGTTTCAATCCACCGAATGAGCAGGTGAACGTGGGTTTTGCTAGCGTCCGAATCGCAACTCCGTGGCCGCCTGCGGGCATGACCACTTCAGCAACCCTTCATCGAACGAGAATTTGATCTGGAATCGGGGAGGCGACAATCCTCCCCGAATCCAACCCGCTAGGGGCCACGGCTCCTGGACCCCGTCTTTCTAAATCTTTGGCTAAGAACGCCATTACGCCACGGCTTTTCGAGCGGCGGAAACGAACCGAACTTCCAGGCGCTTGTTCACCGCGGCTGCGATCCGCTGCAGCATGGAGAGCGAATGCCCCTCGTAATCTGCGCCTTCGAGTCGGGCGATCACCGATTGGGTTGTTCCAATCAGCTCGGCCAACTGCTTCTGTGTAAACTTTGCTTTGGTGCGGACGTCGTAAATAAGCTGTGCGACCTCCGCATTGACCACCGCCTCATTGGCCAGTTGACGCAAATGACTGTCGTCCCCAATCATGCGATCGAGAATCTTCACGGCATCAGTGCTCTTCTGGGATTTTTGTTCAGTCTTCGGCATAGGTGTGTTTCTCCGGATTTTGTTCAAACTGATTCAAGAGCACAATTTTCGCCCGGCAGTTTGCCCATGCCTTGGCATTCTCCTCCCGGAGTTCCTGAAGCCACCCCAGCACGGGTGCCTGTTCGGTCTCGTCCTGGAAGAAGATGACTCGCGTGAGTGGCATGCCCCGTAATCGCGCAGTATACATAGCAACATTGCGATACTCCCGCAACTGGGATTTCATTGAATCGCGTCGGTAATCATCGGGCGAATGGCATAGTAGGCAGAGCCGCCCAGATGCTCACCCACTGTCAGCAAAAACGTCAGCAGAGGTGCATTGGAAGGACGTTGGTTGGACACTGGGCGAAACCGCTTGAACACGCAGTAAAATCAGGCATTTTTCATGTCTTTGAACTTTTCGCGGGTCAGGCTTCTACTCACGCACGCCCACGCGGTAGAACAGCGGGGCCAAGGGTGCGGCGTTGGTGTCGGTGTAAGTCGTCGTGCCGGGTTGGCCGGAGAGATTCGGAGCCAGGAGGATGAAGGGCGGGCTGGTTGCCAAGTCCGCGCTCCGCTCCAGGAAATAGTTCACGCCGCCAACGCTCTGCCAACTCACGGTCACGTTGGTGCCAGCGGGCGTAGTCGAGAGCAGGCGCAACACCGAGAGCGCGTTGGTGGGATCGGTCAGGCAACGCCATTCCTGCCAGGTAGTGTGGCCGTCGGCGTCCGGGTCCGTGGTGTCCGCCGAACCGTCGGTGGGCAGACCGTATTGCTGGAGCCAGGCATAGGAAATCACCGAGCCGGGTCCTTGGAATTCGTAGGCGCCGATGTCTACCGTCCCGCTGACGATGCGCGGGAGGCCGTCCAGGTCCGTGGCGCCGGGGGCGTAGGCGTTGAGGCCGGCGTTGATGCACGGGGAGTTGAATTGCGGGCGCAGGTTACCGCCGGCGTAATCCACAAACAGCGGAGCGTTGGTGATGTTGCCGATGCCATCGGTGGGCATGGGCGTCGTGCAGGAATAATTTATCGGGCCGGACCAGTAGTTGGGGGCACTTGGAGCTATGTTTGAATACGCGATGCAGTTGTTCAATGTGCTGTACCACGCCCCCCCACCTAAGTCCGAACATGAGTTTCCGGTCAGGGTGCAGTTGTTGAGCGTGCTTGCATACGCCCCGCCGCCATCACCTCCGTCGCCGGTGGCCGAGTTGCCGGTCAGCGTGCAGTTGTTGAGCGTGCTCCAAAGCGCCCCGCCGCCTTGGGCATAGTCTCCGGTGACCGTGTTGCCGGTCAGGGCGCAATTGTTGACCGTGCCCCGGTACGCCCCGCCGCCGCCTGACCAGGCCCAGTTACCTGCGACGATACAATTGGAAACTACCTCAGTTGGCGATGCACACCACACGCCACCCCCGGTTTGCTCACGTTCCTCATCACCATCTGTCCGGGTGGTGCCCTTGGTAACGGTGAAGCCGGACAGGCTGGCGCCCTTGGCAAGGTACACGCAGCGGATTGCGCCCTCGCCCTTGGTGGTGCCTTGGATGACCGTGAACTGTGGGCCGTTGACGCTCCGCACCGAGAGCGGTTTGTCCACCGCTACGCGGTTGAGTAACAGGTTCGTTCCAACCGCCCGCCCGCCGGTGGCGTAAATGCCGTTGGTCACCAGCACGAGCGCCCCCGGCGCCGTCGCGGCATCCACTGCGTCTTGGATATTCCTCGCTGCCGTGGCCCAGGATAGGTACGGCGGCAAGGGATTGCCACTGTCCCAAATCCGCGGATAAGGAAGGACAGGACGGTTGGGGGCGGTTTTTGAGACCGCGGAATTCTCCGGTTAGGGTCAAAGCGGCTTAAAACGGTGACGGAAGACGACTTGGCGCAGCTTTTGAGCGAATTCCGAGGGGATGTTATCGGA
>CAMDJH010000206.1 GCA_945900455.1 Akkermansia muciniphila | reverse complement strand
ATCTCACGCCCGCCGCGTGGGCGACCCGGCGCGATTCAGCCCTGAAGACCTGGCTGCCGAAGCGCACCTCGGAAGCGCTCGGCCAGTTCCGCTCGGCCGGCTTCTATCCGTCGCTTGGTGCGCCACTTCTGAACCAACAGGGCGGGCTCGCGACGAACGGCTTCCCCGTCCGCTTCCTTGGCCCGCCTGGTGCGACGATTTGGTTCACCCTCGACGGCTCCGATCCGCGCCTGCCCGGCGGCGCAGTCGCACCGGGCGCGCTGAGTTACAACACCGGCGGCAGCACGGAGACGCCGGTCCCGATCGGTTCGCGCTGGCGGTGGTTCACGGGTGCCACCGGGCTCGGCGCAAGCGACATCGTTGAAGGCCATCCTTCTTGGTCGGCCACCGATTGGAAACATCCGGACTTCGCCGACGGCGCGTGGAAAGAAGGCCCTGCCCAGCTCGGCTACGGTGAGGGCGACGAGGCGACGGTCATCCCCTTCGGTGCGACCACCAACAAGTGGGTGACTTCTTACTTCCGCCATCGCTTCACCCTCCGGGCCCCCGAGAACATCACCGTGCTCACGCTCGGCCTTCGGCGTGACGACGGCGCGATCGTTTACCTGAACGGCCGTGAGGCCGCGCGTATGTCGATACGCGCCGGCACGGTCACCGCGACCACGCCCGGCAATTCGCCATCCGACGACGGACAATCCCTCAATGAGTTGCCGATCGATCCGACGCTGCTCCGCGCCGGAGTCAACGTCGTGGCGGTCGAACTCCATCAATCGACGCCCACGACCTCCGACGCCAGCTTCGATCTCGAACTCGGCATCACGCGCAGCGGCGGTGCGGCAAGGACTGTGGCGACCCTCTTCAAGAACACCCTGGTGAAGAGCCGCGCCAAGAACTCCACCCAATGGTCTGCGCTGAACGAAGCCTTCTTCCAAGTCGGTCCCGCCCCCCTCGCGCCGGGTGACATTGCCGTCGCGGAACTAGATTTCAACCCGCCCGGCGACGACGGCAGCGAATTCCTCGCGCTCGCCAACCTCTCGGACCACGCCGTCGATCTGCGCGGCGCGCGCTTCACCGAGGGCATCGCCTTCGCGTTCCCCGGCCATAGCCCCACGCTGCTCGCGCCCGGCCAACGCCTCGTGCTCGTGAACGATCTGTTCCGCTTCCAGCAGCGGCACGGCCTCGACGTGCCGGTCGCAGGCATCTTTACTGGCAAGCTCAAGAACGACGGCGAACGGATCACCTTCGCGGATGCTGCGAGCTCCGTCATCACAAGCTTCCGTTACGACGGAGCGCAGCCGTGGCCCACCGGTGCGGACGGCGGCGGCTTCACGCTCGTGCTCGCCCATCCTCACCTGGGTCTCGACAACCCCGCTGCGTGGCGCACGAGCGCCACCACGAACAGCGTTCCCGGCACGACCGATGTGACGGTGTTCTTGAGTGAGCCGACCGCCGATGCGGACCAAGACGGCCTGCCCGCGTTGCTTGAACACGCGCTCGGCACCAGCGACACAGACGCCGCGTCCGGCCCCGGAGCGTATGTCTCCACCTTCGTGGCCGGGATCGGCTTCACTCTCACTGTTTCGCGGAACTTGCGCGCCGCCGACGTGACATTGGGCGTGGAGTTCTCCCCGGACCTGAAGTTTTGGCGTCCGGCTTCCCTCAAATCGACCCGCCCCGCCGGGTCCGGCATCGCGACAGAGACCTGGGCCGTCGCGGACTCCGGACAGGTCGCGGTGTTTCTCCGCCTGCGCGCGACCCGGCCTTGAATCGATCGCAATCCGAGACAGCAGTCCCCCGGGGCGGAGCGTGGGCCGGTGGGTCTGTCGTCTCAGCACAATGACTTGGTGTCGCAGGGCTAAACATTCTGGCTGGAATTGCTTTACCGATTCCCCGCCGACGGTGGGATTCGTGCATGACCCACTGGCTTCTGTTCCTTGCGGACTCACGCAGACGTGTCAGATTTTGCCCGGACAATATCCACGCACAAACACTTCGACTGAAAAAATGAATCTTAAACCAGCGTACCCCAAATCCTGGATCGCGCTGCTTATCGGCGTCTGTTTGTGCATTCAAGCAACTGCCGATGAGACGAGCGTGATCGCAAGCACAGGACGTCTGGAGGAACTTCAATCGCTGTTTCAGCTCAAATGCGTCAAGTGCCATGGCCCGCTCAAGCCAAAAGGAGAGCTAACGCTCGGCACGATGCGTGGGATTGCTCGGGGAGGCGAGCACGGCGCGGTGGTGGTCTCAGGGGACGCGGAGAAGAGTCGCTTGTGGCAGCGGGTAGCGGCCGATGAAATGCCGCCGGACGCTCCACTTTCCACCGCCGACAAGTCGCTGCTGCGGGAATGGATCGAATCCGGCGCCCGCGGTCTGCCGACCGGCGACCTTGGAGAACGAGTCGGCGCGGATCATTGGGCGTTTCAACCGTTGAGGAGGATTCAGCCCCCCGCGGTACGCGATGCCGGCCGAGTTCGAACGGACATCGATCGCTTCGTGCAAGCCGACCTGGAAGCGCGTGGTTTGTCCTTGGGGCCTGATGCGGATCTAAGAACCCTCGTTCGCCGTGTGTGCTTCGATTTGACAGGACTTCCCCCGACGCCCGAAGAGATCGAGGGGTTCATCACGGATGGGGCGGCGAGGGCCTATGAGCGCATGGTGGAACGATACCTGGCTTCGCCCAGGTATGGTGAGCGGTGGGGCAAGCACTGGCTCGATGCCGCTGGCTACGCCGATTCCAATGGCTACTTCAGCGCCGACACCGACCGGCCGCTTGCGTACCGCTACCGCGACTATGTGATCCGCTCTCTGAATGCGGATAAGCCGTTCGATCGTTTCCTACGCGAACAGCTGGCGGGGGACGAAATCGCGGAGTTCCGTCCTGGCCAGCCGACGACGCCGGAAGCGATCGAATTGCTCGAGGCCACGCACTTCCTCCGCAACGGGCAGGACGGTACCGACATCGGTGTGATAGAGCCCGAGGCCTTCGAGATCGATCGCCGCGCGGCGCTCGAAGCGGCCGTGCAGGTTACGACCTCGTCGCTGCTGGGGCTCACGCTGCATTGCGCCCGTTGCCACGACCACAAGTTCGAACCGATCTCACAGAAGGAGTACTACCAGTTCCAGGCGATCCTGTTTCCCGCTTTCAATCCGCAGGATTGGGTGAACCCAAAAGACCGCACCGCCTACGCCTTTCTGCCGGGCGAAAAGGAGACGTGGGAAGAAAACGAGCGGCGACTCAAGCCTGAACTCATCCAACTCCGTCGTGAATACACCGCATGGCTCATCGCGAATCGAGAACCCGCGGAATTGCTGCAGCGTGAGAACTTCGACGACGACTCATCCTGGAAAACTCGCTGGAGCAACACGGCTCCCGGTGACGACCATCCCGGCGGACAAATCACGTTGGGCGGATCCGCAGCGAACGCCGCGTCTGTCGTCGACGGCGCTCTCCAAATTATCGCTGGCTCCAGCGAAGCTTGGCTCTCGACCACCGCTACGTTCGACTGGACTCCCGATAAACAGGCAGCTTGGATCCAGGTGACTTTTAATCTGGTGAATAACAAAGTCGGCGGCGGGCCGGCGGAACGGATCGGCTACGCGATCGCCGCTCACGACTTCGACGACAGCAGCCCGCGCGACGGCGGCAATCTGCTCATCGACGGCAACCCTTCGACCGCTACCAGCATCTATCGCGACTATCCCGGTCCCGATCAGAACGTCGTGGGGCAGATTGGCGAGCAAGGGTATTCAACGGGACGCAACTATGGCGTCCGCGTGACGAATGCCGGCGATGGGAAATTCCGTCTCGAACATCTCGTTGACGGAATCAGCGATGGCAAGTCGCTCGATCTGACCGCCGCCGACTTGCCCGACGGCGGCTTCGCGTTTTTCTACTGTTCCAACCGGAGCTATGTGGTGGACGAGGTGCGAGTGGAACGTAGTCTGAAGGAATCGAGCGAGCAGCCAAATGTTGCCGCGCTGCGGAAGCAACTCGAGGCGCGACGCAGGGACTATGAACAGGCCCGCGGCAAACTGGAATCTCAGCGCACGCCGGAACCGGGCCGAGCGATTGCCTGGGTCACGGACAAATCGGGCAAGCCTCCGGAAGTGCCGCTGCTCACCCGTGGCCTCTATAACCAGCGAGGGCCGAGTGTGGAACCGGGCGCTCTGCTAATGCTGACCGACGGGGGCCGCGAGTTCCGGCCGCAACCCCCTGGCCATAATACTGCCACCACCGGTCGGCGACGGGGCTTGGCCGAGTGGCTGACGCGCACCGATGGCCGTCCCGCGGCGCTCGTGGCCCGCGTCCATGCGAATCGAATTTGGCGCCAGTATTTTGGGCGAGGGATCGTGGCCACGACCGACAATCTGGGACTGAGCGGCGCCGCTGCGTCGCACCCTGAGCTGCTCGAAAGCCTGGCGGCCAGCCTGGTGGCGAGTGGTTGGAGCCAGAAGGCGCTGCACCGGCTGGTGGTGACGTCGACCGTTTACCGGCAATCGTCGGCGCCGCGACCGGAGGGGCTCGTCGCTGACCCCGACAATCGATACCTGTGGCGTTGGCCCATTCGACGCTTGGAGGCGGAAGTGATCCGGGACGGCATGCTTGCCGCCGCGGGACAGCTCGAGCTCACTCCTTTCGGCCCCTATGTTCCGACGAGACAGACACTCGTCGGCGAGGTGGTGGTCGATGAAACGGTACCCGGCGCTCGACGTCGCTCGGTGTACCTGCAACAGCGTCGCTCGCAGACACTGAGTATGTTGAAATTGTTCGACGCGCCCGCGGTCGCCACGGTCTGCACCACGCGTCCATCGTCGACCGTGCCGCTGCAGTCGCTCGCACTGCTGAATTCTGACTTCGCCGTCACGTGCCGCGAGGCTTTCGCGAAACGCCTCGTGGCCGAAACCGACGGCTCGATCCCTGAGAATGTGCGGCGAGCTTGGCTATTGGCGGTGGGCCGCGAACCGACGGCGGTCGAGCAATCGGTTGCAACGGACTTTCTTGCCTCGCAACGCAATCAGTATTCCGGCGCGGATGCGCCCGCCATTGCCCTGGCGGACTTCTGCCAGATGCTGCTCGCGAGCAATGCGTTTTTGTATTTGGAGTGAACGGGTTACCTGCCAAAGCGCGTCGGGCTCAGGATGACGGACACGAATATTTTCGCGTCGGACCGCCACCTTGGCCGTCTGCCGCGTATCCCGAAGTTGTTGGAGAAGGTAGTGGACGCCGCGCTGCGGCGTCCCCGCGCCATTCAGGCACCGCACGAACCGCGCTGCGGCCCTGCCCGCCCGCTGTGCGCGGGCGGGGTTGTCGCAGCGCGACAACCTCTACCAACAACTTCGGGATGCACCCGGCCGTCTGCGATTGACGTTTTATACCTGGACGGCCACAACCTGCCCGTCCTAGATGTGAGCCATGCAGCTTCGCGCCACCAATTCTACTGATTTGGTTCCCATCAAGCGGCGGGCGTTTTTGGGAAGCTCGGCCAGCGGCCTGTTGGGCACCATCGCTTGGACTTGGCTAAACGCACTCGAAGCGGGACGAGCCCGCGGAGCGGAATCGGTTCGTGCAGTCGGACCCCATCATCGGCCGCGCGCGGAACGGATTATCTGCTTATTTCAGAATGGGGGTCCAAGTCAGATGGATCTGTTCGACCCGAAACCGGAGCTGCTCAAACGCAGCGGGCAACCGTTTCCAGGTCAGCAGAAAGTGGAGACGTTGTCGCCATCGGCGTCCGGCAAACTGCTTGGATCCCCATTCGCGTTTCGGCCCGCCGGCCGCAGCGGCATGTTGTTGTCGGAACTGATCCCGCACACCGCGGCGATCGCCGATGACATCGCTCTGGTCCGCTCGATGACTACCGAATCGGTCTGCCACGAGGCGGCATTGCGCATCGCACACAGCGGCCATCCGCTCGCGACCGATCGCCCCAGCCTGGGTTCGTGGCTCACGTATGGACTGGGATCGCTCAACCAAAACCTGCCCGCCTTCGTTGTGCTGCCGGATCCGAGCGGCCTCCCGATCAACGGCACGCTCAACTGGTCGGCCGGCTGGCTGCCCGCTCAACATCAAGGCACGCCGTTCAATGTCGGCGAACTATCGCAATCCCCGGTGCTCAACCTGCACACTCCCGGTCGGACTCCAGCGGCGGCGCGTACCCGGCAGCTGGAGCTGGTCCGGCTCTTGAACGAGACCCATGCCAGCCGGTTTCCGGAAAACACGGAGCTTGAGGCCCGCCTGCGCGACTTCGAGACGGCAGCGAGGATGCAATCGGCGGTGCCCGCTGCCGTGGACCTCGGCCGAGAAACGGCCGAGACTCGCCGGCTGTACGGACTCGACCAACCTGCCACGCAACCCTACGGCACACGCTGTTTGTTGGCACGACGGCTCATCGAACAGGGGGTCCGTTTCGTCGGTGTCTACCTCAAGAGCCAGCCCTGGGACACGCATGCCGATAACGCCAATGCGACGAAGAAAGTCGCCGGTGAAATCGACCAGCCATCGGCGGCGCTCGTCCGCGATCTGAAGGCTCGAGGTCTGCTCGATTCAACTCTGGTTGTGTGGATGGGTGAATTCGGCCGAACACCCGTATCGCAGGGGGCCAGCGGCCGCGATCACAGCCGCCGCGGCTTCTCGCTCTGGCTGGCGGGGGGCGGAGTTCGCGGCGGATACTCCCATGGTGCGACGGACGAGTTCGGCTACGAGTCGGTCGAGCAGGTCGTCACGATGCATGACCTGCACGCAACGCTGCTCCACCTACTGGGACTGGACCATCTTCAACTGAGTTTCGAGCATGATGGTCGCCGCGAACGACTCACCGATCCCGATCTCACGCGGGCTCGGGTCGTCAGCGAGCTGTTAGGGTAGTGCGCTGGGAGAGAAGAGAGAAGAATCTGAAAATCCGGCGGCGGAGGTGCGCTTCTGTGCGTCCGATCCATGCGGAAGTTGTTGCCCGAGCCTGCTCGGCGTTTGCTTCGCGTGCGACTCCTGCCGCGTGGTTTCCGTCGAGGAGAGCCCGATCCAGGCATCGACCCGTGTGCAGGCAGGAGTAGTGCGGGTGATTCTGGAACTCGTGAGGATTTTTGTCTTACACCCCGTCCGCGCTTTGCTCCTAATCGTGTTGGCGATGCTGCCGTCACTTGTGCTGGCATTCTCGCTGCACAATTTCGATCGCGCCCTCATGTTGCTCATCGTCATCCTCTGCGTTCTCGGACTGCACACGCTGTGGACCGGCTACACCCCGTCAGCACCCTGAACCACTTGCTCACCTATCATGAACCCCAGCCTTAAACTTGCCCCACGCACCTTTCCCGACCGCATCGCTGAACTCGGCTTCACCGCGCAACTGCCGACCGACTGGATTAATCACGACTTGCCCAAGGAAGACGTCGATTTCTCGAACCCCACGCTGCTCGTGCCGCTCGCCATCGTGACCGCGCCGCATGCTGCCATTGTGTTCGTGTTCGCCGCGCGTCCGGCCTACGATGACGGGACGGTTCACGATTGGGCGACGTATCTTTTGAATCACAGTCAACTCCAGCCACGCGCGTTGGGTTGTGACACTATCGCCGGAGTTCCCGCCGTTGTCGGTGAAGCCGTGCAGCCGTCGGACCTCGGCCCGATGGTCGTGCGTTTCGCATTTCTCGAAGACGGCAACCGCTTGATCAACCTCATGCTCACCGCGCCAGAACTGCTCGCCGACTCCGTGCGCGACGGGTGGTTCGCCATGTTGAAATCGTTCACCCTCGAAACTCCCAAAGGCTCGCGCTTCAATGCCCCGAATCCATGAGCATGACCATAGACAACCTCCGCGTGGACCATCGTGTCACCGTTCTCCGGGACTTCATCGACGCTTCAGGCATCGCGATGAGCGCCGGCGAGAGCGGTGTGTTGCGCGGGCTTTCCATGGATCAACTCCGCACGGAAATCCACATTTCGATAGAACGCGAATCTGGAAAGATGGACCTCGTGTTTCCGTTGCGGGCGCAAACCGGCCCGCGCAACGGCCACATGCGCGAATATTTTGAAGTGGGCGAGGATGTTTCCACCCCACGCGTCATCCCGGCTTTCCACATCCCTGCCGAACGAAAGATGATCGTGCCCCCGCCGGAAAAGGAATCTGTGCCACTCAACGACTCGGCTTGGAAACGCGCGGCACAGAGCACGGAAGGTCCTGACCGGCTGGAAGCGATGGAAGAAGAGATGCAAATGGCGATTTCACATATTGGTGTGGCAGGGTCGATCGCCGAAATGTATGCGCAGCGGATGCGCGCGTTTCAACGCGCGGGCAATGAGCCCCGCGCCATCGCCGCCTTCAAGCTGGCCGTGGATTGGATGGGGACCTACGCAAGCTGGGCGACCAGCGGCGGCGAAGGTGCAGCGCTCTCGTATGAACGTGACCAGTTCCGTGCCGCACTCGCCCGTGAATTCGGCTATGACCCAACGGGCTGCTCTTGATCGCGATGAACCGCCCACTCACCTATCTCCTCGGTCCGGAAGCCGCGATGACTCTGCTCACGGTGCTGGTCTTCTTTTTCTGCGCGCGCCACTTCTCCTACAGCAGCCGTGACGTTGACATTCTGGAGCGTCTCATGTGGCTCCTTCCCTTCATCGCGGCGCCGCTGGCTTACGCCACTATCTTTGTGCCAGGCGCGAAATCCTGGTGGTGGCTGGGCCGGGCCAATGTCGCATTGCCCGTCGCGTTGCTCGTCTGCGCGAACAAAGTGGCGAACGGTTTTACGGCCCCGGGTTCAGGACCTAGTGCGGGGGTCTTCGGCATCTTCGCCGTCCTCTGCTTCGGGTTGATTATTGCCGCGCTGGCCAATGCGGTCGCCGGAGCGCTCATTCTTGCCGAGTACAAGCCCGCCGTCGCCGAATGGTTTCGCGCGCGCAGATTCATTGGGTGCCTTCTCACGGCTCTCGCGGCGATTCCCATCGGCGCGGCGATGGCGGCCGGGGGCGGAGTCCTCCTCGGCATCTACGTGTTCTTCAGCACCCTGTTCAAACGGTAAACGCAATTGCCATGCTTCAACTTCGTCGCACCAACCCCGGTCTCGCCATCCGCTTCGCACTGCTCGGCGGTGGCGCGCTGGCTAGCGCGCGCGGGTTCCATCAGGGTGGGCTTCGGCGCATCGCTGCGACCCATCTATTGGTTCGCCGGTTTGTTCGCGCTCGTCGTCGTGCTGCAACCTGTGGGACACTTTTACGTCGCGTTGTGAACCACCACCGCCGAAGCACCACGCACCGCCGCGCTGGCACAGATTGCCCAGCGCGACACTACGGAAAGCACCACTGCGGCCAGCGACGCCAAAACGGTCTTCGGCCCAGATGCCGATCCGCGACTCATCACCAATCGATGAGCAAGGCCAGTTCAAACCGGAGTTGATCTACGCCTACACGTTCAATGGAAACGAAATTAAATCGCCGCTCATCACCATGTACTTGATCACCTACTTCATCCTGTCGCTGCCCAACGCCGTGATCGGCCTGCTCGCCGGCGCATTCGTCAGCAACCTCTGTGTGCGCTGGTTGCGGATTGCCAGCGGCCAGGGCAGAATCCTCTCATACCAGATCGTGTGGGGTTTTCTGGGCGCCATCATCGGCTTGGTCGCCGGACTCGTCGCAGCCGGCATGATTCGCCCGCAAACCACCTCCGGCTACTGGCGCACCGCCAGCCTGGCGGCAGCCGCCGTGCTCGTGCTCGCGCTTGCTGTCATCGCCTTCTGCCGCGTTTTCGCCCACATACCGCCGAAAATCGACGGCAGGGAACTGACGCTCCAACTGGAGCTGCGTGTGCCGACCGGATTGGATCAAACGCCCCAGTTCCTTCTCAAGGAACTCTACGTCGATTTTCTGGTGATGGTTCCGTGGGGTTTGGCCACGGCTGATCGCGTAAAACTGGATCCGGCCAAAGCGCGCCACGAAGGAAGCCGCCTGGTCATTCCCGGCAGCATCCCGGTCATCACTTCACGCGGACGGCGCGTGTTCACATTCAACGCCAAGGGGAAACCATTGTGGGAGGAGCTTGAGATTCCGCTGCCCCCGCACCCGGGCCGGGAACAGCTGGAGTGGAGCGGTTGGTGGCCGGCGACGACCGAGTCCGGACAACCGTGGCCCGAGACCAAGTTATCCTGCCGTTTTCGCGTGACCAAGATTGAGCAGGAAGTCACGGCGGCGAAGAAGACGAAGCCCGACATGGACGAATTCGCTGAGTCGAAAGCCGCGCTCGACGCCATTCCGGCGGATGCGCCCATCACCGTGTTGCTCGAATTCACGAGCTTCGGTCGGCCGGAGGGCATCAAGCTGCTCGCCATTGACCGCATTGCCGCCAAACGAACACATGCCGAGGAAATAAAGGCGCTGATGCTCTCCGATGACGCGGACACGGCGGGGCAGGTTCTGCGGTTGGTTGAACATCTGCCGAAGCCCTCGCCAGAGTTGCTTCGCGCCGTGGCGGCGGCCGGCAGTGACATCGCCGATCGTATTCGCCGGGTGAACGCGACGCCCAAGAAGGCCGATCCCGACTACTTGGGTGCGGCCGACGTCTCGACTCGCTTCACCGGGTGGATCATGGCCGTGGCCAAGCTGCGCGCGAAGGACGGCGGAGATTTTGTCCCCGAGTTGCGCACCATTCTGGAGCTGTCGCGGGTGCGGAAGGATAGCGCCGCCATGCAGCAGGACGTTTGCCGAGTCGCCAGCCATGTCCTCTTCGACTGGACGGGCGTCGCCCCGCTCCCGACCGATCCGAAACCACGCTGATCCTGAATCCATCGCAAAAGAACTACCACACCCACTATGAGCCGGCTCCCCTCTCTTTTCGTCGCCGGTTTCGCGGACGGCATCCGGCGGTTCAACGCGCTGCCGGCGAACGACCCAGAATCCCACGACGTGCCGCTCGACCTGCGCACGCGCTTCAATTACTGGAAGCCGGCATGGTGGACGATCCATCAACGGCTGGGCGTGGACGGCCGCCCGCCAGTGCAGGTGATCTACGACCTCGCGACCGTGCGCGCACAGGGCACGACGATGGACGAAATTGAAGTGAACGCTCGCGTCTTCATTGAGGCGTTGAGCAAAAAAAGCTGAGGAGAAAAGGCCATGACCCTGCCCGCCGAATTTGCCAGGGAGTTCGCAACGTTTCCCCCCGAGCTGAGGAAACTCGTCGAAGCGGAACTGAAGGCGGGCAACGCCGTCGTCGCCATCGAGCATGGCTTTCCCGCCGCACCGTGCGGTGCGTCCATCAAGCTCGCGCAGGCGGTGAAAGCCGAACGCCGCAAATCGGTCGGCGGAGTGAAATTTTACGCGCGGAACAACTCCGACTACGCAGGGGAGTTCACCACCGAACCGCGGCATTTCTTCGTGCTCGAACCGCCGTTGCCACCCGAACCGTATCCCGACATGGATGCCATCCGCAAAGCCTCCGAAGGCAAGCCGGACGCGTTGGCGCAGTTCGCCCAGACGAGGGCAACGGGTTCAGCGCCGAAGTTCATCGCAGCACTCTTGCACGGGCGTGACACGGAACCCGCCAGCCCACCAAAGCGCGCGTTGACATCCAAAGAAACCGCCACCGGTGCGACGCGCCTCCTGCATTTCCGCGACCATCGCCCGCCGCACGAAATCCAGTTCGCGCTCGAGCGG
>CAMDJH010000205.1 GCA_945900455.1 Akkermansia muciniphila | reverse complement strand
TCCGATAACATCCCCTCGGAATTCGCTCAAAAGCTGCGCCAAGTCGTCTTCCGTCACCGTTTTAAGCCGCTTTGACCCTAACCGGAGAATTCCGCGGTCTCAAAAACCGCCCCCAACCGTCCTGTCCTTCCTTATCCGCGGATTTGGGGCCCAGGATCCGACTCGACGAACATTGGTGAGGGGGGCATGCTCTCGACCATGAATCAGCCCGGCCTCTTGTGCTTGTTCTGCGCCGGGTGGGTCGCATTCGGCATGGCTGCGTGTTCCGGGATTGCGGAGGCCCCTCGGTTTGAGTCCCTGGGAATTCCGGTGCGCGTGGGGGGATTGATGGGCTGTATTGTGGGACCCAATGGGCGCGGCGGTGAAGCGCTCTTCTTTAATTTTAATCAACTCAGCGGAAAATTGTTTCTAGTCCAGGTTGATCCTGAAACCGGAGACGCCAGGCAGTTCAACGCGCCGGAGGGACCGGGTGCGTGGGCGCTGACGGCAGGGCCGGACCAACGCATCTATCTTGGCACCTGGGATGGAGCCTTGATCCTTCGCTTCGATCCCAGCCAACCCGAGCGAGGGATCGAAGTCGTCGGAAAACCGTCCAAGACTGAGCATTACCTTTGGCAATACGACACCGGAATGGATGGCTGGTTATACGCCTGCACGTATCCCCAGGCCAAATTAGTTCGCTTCAATCCCGGGTCGGGCGCGATGGAGGATCTCGGACGGATGCATCCGACCGAAATGTATGCGCGCAGCCTCGCCGTGGGACCCAACGGGAAGGTGTATGTCGGAATCGGGACCCAACGCGGCGATCTCGTCGTGTTTGATCCGGTCACGAAGACCCATCGCAGTCTGCTTCCAGAAGGTCTCCGAGGCGCCCCGGGTTGGGGTACCGTCGGTGTCTCTCGGCGCGTGGACGGGCTGGTATACGCCGAGTACGGCACGAATCTATTGCGCCTGGATGACGAGATCGCCAGTCGTGTTCAGACCGCTCCGGAGCGTCCTCCCATGACATTGCGAGATGGGCGGCAAGTGATGGCGTTCGAGCGCGGCAGATTCTCGCTGAAAGACCCCCGCAGCGGCGCCGTGGTAGAGCGGCGCTTTCAATACGCGGGAGCGGGCGATCGGATTTTTATAATCGGTAACGGACCTCGCGGCTGCGTCTATGGCAGCACTGCGATGCCGTTGGAGGTTTTTCGATTTAATCCGCGCGCCGGACAGAGCGAACATCTCGGCAACATGCCGGGAGGTGAGGTGTATTCCATGATGGAATATAGGGACAAGCTCTATATGTGTTACTACGGCGGATCGATCATGAACTTGTACGATCCGGCCAGGGCATTCTGGAAATTCGGCGCGACGCCTGAGTCCAATCCGGTTTCATTCGGCGGAGTGGGGGAGGGTCACCTGCGCCCGCGCGCCATGATTCAGGGACCCGAGGGGTTGATATATATCGGAAGCGAACCGCCCTATGGAGAGCTCGGCGGAGGGCTGGGCGTCTGGGATCCAAAACAGAATAAGACGGTCGAGAACTACCGCCATGTGGTGACGAATCAGAGCATTGTTTCCCTGGCGTGGGAGCCGAAGAGCGGCTTGATCTTTGGGGGCAGTGGCAACTACGGAGGTGGCGGAAGCCGATCGGTGGAGAAGGAAGCTAAATTCTTCGCCTTCGATCCCCGGAGCCGCCGCAAAGTCTTCGAAGCATCCCTGGCCCCGGGGGCCCGGAACTATCCGGCCACGGCCGCGGCCGGAGGCAAGGTGTTCACCACCGTGGGAGATAAGCTTTTCACGTTTGATCCCGAGGCGATGATCGTTGTGGCAACCAACACCCTGCCCGGCACGCAGGTCGAGATCTCGCTGGGCGCTTACGCAGATCGGCTTATCGGATTGACCACCCGCTCGGTGTACGCCGTGAATCTTCGCGACGGAAAAGTCACCGAACTGGGTACTGCCCCCAAACGCATCGACTGCGGGTTCGCCATCGAATCGGGAGCCGTTTACTTTGGTTCGGGCGCTGAGCTATGGCAGTTTTTATTGAACTGATCGAACACGTTATTCCCTCATGAACATTACCCTCTCGCGGCGTGGCGCAAGCGTCCATCGCCGCATGGCCCGCGGTGCAGGCATGTTGTTTGCCGCGATGATGTCGCTCGGTCTTTGTTGTGCCGCACAAAGCACAGCCCTGCCGGTCAACGAATGGCGGGGTGTCGCCGTGCGAGAAGAGATCCGGCCCGCCTTTGACGTGCTGACGGGAGGGGGTCTCCGGATCCGTTCTGACGCACGAGAGGGGCTAGCAGGACATTGGGAAAGAACGTTTACTGTGAAAGGCGGGCAGTATTACCAGTTTCTCGCGCGACGCCGCGCCGAGAATGTCATGGCGCCGCGACGTTCAATCCTTGCTCGGATTCACTGGCGCGATGCCCAGGGTCATGTGGTGCACCATGACGCGCCTGGCGCGCAAACTTACGATCCCGACAAGGCCCCCGCCGCCGAGCCGGAATACCCTACGGACGGCGTGACCGACGGTGCGGGTTGGACGGATGTGAGTGGAATCTACCGTGTACCGTCCCAGGCTTCCGTCGCCATCGTGGAACTGCACCTTCGCTGGGCCGAGAACGGGAGTGTGGAATGGCGGGACGTCGCGTTGACCGAAACGGCGGCGCCGGCGGCACGGAAGGTCCGGCTGGCGACGGTTCACTACACACCGAGGAATGGAAAGACGGCGATGGATAGCTGCCGGCAATTTGAGCCACTTCTCGACGACGCAGCGAAGAAGCGAGCCGACCTGGTGGTGCTACCTGAGACCCTCACGGCGACGGGCAATGGGCTGTCATACCTTCAGGCGTCGGAGCCCATTCCGGGGCCGTCAACCGCCTACTTCGGCGACTTGGCGCGGAAGCATGCCTTCCACGTCGTCGTGGGGTTGGTGGAGCGCGATCGCCATCTCATTTATAACGTGGCAGTCCTGATCGGGCCGAACGGCGATCTCATTGGAAAATACCGCAAGGTGACATTGCCACGCACGGAGGTCGAAAGGGGTGTGACGCCCGGCACAGACTATCCCGTATTTGAGACGACGCTGGGAAGGATCGGCATGATGGTGTGTTACGACGGTTTCTTCCCTGAACCGGCCCGGCAGCTCAGCATCCGAGGAGCGGAAGTGATCGCGTTTCCCGTGGCCGGCTGCAATCCGATGCTAGCCGCTGCGCGCGCCTGTGAGAATCATGTGTTCATCGCCAGCAGCACCTATAGCGACGCGTCGATGCACTGGATGATTTCGGCGATCTACGACCAAGAGGGGCGTGTGCTGGCGCAGGCCAGGGACTGGGGCACCGTTGCCATCGCCGAGGTCGATCTGGGGAAACGGCTTTACTGGTCCAGTCTCGGAGACTTTCGTTCCGAATTCCCAAGGCACCGGCCTGTCTGGCCCGGAGAGAATGCGGGGGCAACAGGGATTCCTCGGAAACCCTAATGCATGAGGCCGCGGGCGATCATTCTCAGGGAGTTGATATGGAAATTTGGGATCTTCATTGCCATCTGAACGGGGTGCCGGGCAACACGCCGGAAGCGCGCCTGGGCCGCCTGCTGGAATACGCAGACCGTCTGGGGATCGCGCGTCTTTGTGTGTTCATGGGGATGGAGTTTACCTACGACCCATCGCCCGAGCGGCTGAAGGAGGAGAACGATTCGGTCTTGCGCGCTGTGCGCGCTTTTCCCAACCGAGCGTTCGGGTTCGTCTACCTCAATCCCAAACATCGTCAGGCGAGTCTGGACGAACTCGACCGGTGCGTTCGAGATGGCCCCATGGTGGGTGTAAAACTTTGGGTGGCTGAACAATGTTCGTCGAGCGATCTGGATCCGATCATTGAGCGTGCGGCGGCACTGCAGGCGATCATATTCCAGCACACGTGGCTCAAAATTGCCGGCAATCTTCCGGGGGAATCAACCCCGATGGAGCTTGCCGAACTTGCCATTCGCCACCCGCACGCGACCCTGATATGCGGTCATTCCGGCGGGGATTGGGAGCGGGGCCTGCGGGCCATTCGACCTCACAGAAACATTTATGCCGATCTGGCTGGGGGCGATCCGGTGGCCGGCTTGACCGAGATGGCGGTACGCGAGTTGGGGTCGGAACGTGTTCTCTACGGAAGCGATGCGGGTGGGCGCAGTTTTGCCTCTCAACTGGCCAAGGTTCTAGGGGCAGACGTCCGCGACTCGGACCGACAGCGAATCCTGGGAGGAAACCTCCAACGGCTGCTTAGGCCAATCCTTGCGAAGAAGGGAATTACCGTATGAAGCCGTCCTCGAGATTTGCTGCGGCAGCCGGCTCACAAACCCGCCGGGCTTTCCTGCAGACCGCCCTGGCCGCTGCCCCTGCAACCGCAGTGAGTGCGGCCGCCCTGGCCGTCCCCGGGTCGAAGCCGCTTCGGACCGCGGAGGGGCTGATCGATGTTAACGTAAGCCTGGGCCAGTGGCCGACTCGCCGCGTGCGCTGCGATGATTCGCGCGAACTCGTCGCCCGCCTGCGTCGGCTGGGCGTGTCGCAGGCCTGGGCGGGCACACTCGATGGATTGCTGCACAAAGACATTGCGGCTGCGAACAATCGCCTGGCAAAAACGTGTCACCAGGATGGCAAGGGGCTCCTGGTGCCATTTGGATCGATCAATCCCAAACTCCCGGATTGGGAGGAAGAATTGCGCCGTTGTGCCGATCTGCACCACATGCCGGGAATACGATTGCACCCGAACTATCATGGCTACCGCCTGGAGGACCCCGCCTTCCTGCGCCTCATCGAGCTTGCCACTCAGCGCCGGTTGATCGTTCAACTCGCACTGATCATGGAAGACGAGCGCATGATGCATCCGTTGTTCCGAGTGGATCCCGTCGATACGGCGCCCCTGAGGGACCTGGTCCAGCGCGTGCCCGGCTTGCGGTTGGTATTACTGAATGTCCACCGAACATTGCGGGCCAAGCCACTGCTTGAATTGATCGCCGCCGGCAATGTGTCGGTGGAAATTGCCATGCTCGAAGGTGTCGGCGGAGTGGGGACATTGCTCGCGCAGATGCCCGGCGGTCGGCTGCTCTTCGGTTCCCATGCGCCGATGTTTTATTTTGAATCCGCCCTCCTTAAACTCAAGGAATCGGCTCTGACACCGGCGCAATCTCAGGCTGTTGGCCATGGAAACGCACGTCACCTGCTCACGTCCTGACTTCGCCTACCGGGCGCACCCCCATGCAACGTAAACCAAGCAATCCCGAGTTCCATCCGCCCGTGTCGCGACGGGAGTTTCTTGCCGCATCCTCCGCAGCGCTGGTGGGCAGCGCTCTGGCCGCTCCCGATACCGATGCGCCCGATTCGGAACTGCCACCCAAACTTGCGCTGCACGGAGGCGAGAAGACGATCCCACAACGGGCGAAACTCGGCCTGCGTTGGGGCGACCCAGAGCGTCAGCGACTCGATGCGACGCTAAGTCAGGATTCCCTGTTTTATTGGAAAGGGCCGCAAACCACCCGCTTCATAAAAGGCTTCCAGCAACTCACTCCGTCGAAACACGTCATGACCTGTTCGTCCGGCACCGCGGCGTTACACATTGCCGTGGCCGCAGCGGGAATCGGTCCCGGGGATGAGGTCATCACGTCGCCGATCACCGACATTGGGACAGTGATTGGTGTCCTCTTCCAACAAGGCGTTCCCGTTTTTGCCGACCTGGAGCCGAGCACCTACAATCTGGATCCCGCCGAAGTCGAGCGACGAATCACTCCCCGGACCAAAGCAATCATCGCCGTTCACCTCGGTGGCAATCCGTGCAACATGACCGCGCTCAAGGCCATCGCGGAAACGCACCGTCTCGTATTGATCGAAGACGCCGCGCAAGCGTGGGGGGCGACGCACCGAGGGGACCCGATCGGCACCTTCGGACACATCGCCTGCTGGTCCCTGCAACATTCGAAACTCATCACCTGCGGCGACGGAGGTGTGGTGGCGTCCAACGACGACCGCTTCGGCCCGTTGCTGCAACCGTTCGGCGACAAGGGCTACGACCGCATCAAGGGCGGATTGTTGGAGTCCTTTGCCACCAATTACCGCATGACCGAAGAGCAGGCGGCCATCGCGGGAGCGCAACTCGACCGCCTGGAAGACATCGTCTCGAAGCGCGCCCGACTCGGTAATTTACTGACAGAGCGAATTCGTGGATTTAAGGGGGTTCTTCCCCATCAGGTGCATCCGGACGATCGGTGCGGATATTGGTTTTATTTCTTCCGCCTAATCCCCGCCGCTTTTAGGTGCGATCGGGCCGAATTCGTCAAGGCGCTTGCGGCCGAGGGTGTCGAGGCGGGTGCGGGCTACATCGCGGTTCCGTTGCACCGAAATCCCGTCTTTCAGAAGCACGGATTTTTCGCCGGTCGTTGGCCGATCAAGGAACTTGGGTTAACCTCCATGGATTACACGAAATGGGAAACGCCCGAAGCGGAGGCAATTTTGAAAACCGGAATCAAGATCACGATTCACGAAGGCATGACCGAAGAGTATATCACGAGCGTCGCCCAGGGAATCCGCAAAGTCGCGCGGTACTATGCGGCGTGATGGGAACTCTCACAAACTGGCAGCCACTCACCTTGCCGATGAAGCACCTTTTCCTCCATCCGTGTTGCGCCACCGCCGGCGCACTCCTCGTCCTAACGTTGACGGTGCATGCACAGACCGCAGCGCTGCCCGTTTCCGTCCAGTTCAATCGCGACGTGCGACCCGTCCTCTCCGAGAGTTGTTTCCCGTGTCATGGGGCGGACGTGAACAAGCGCAAGGCCAAGCTCCGCCTGGACGACCGCGAGGTGGCTCTCGAAAAAAAGGCCTTCGTTCCCGGCAAACCGGATGAGAGTGAACTGGTCCGGCGCATCTTCTCCGCGGACCCGGAAAAACAGATGCCGCCACCGGATTCGAATCGCCATCTCAGCGGGCCCCAACGGGAGATTCTCCGCGCGTGGGTCAAGGACGGCGCGACGTATGAAAAACATTGGGCGTTCCGGCCGCCGTCGCGACCGGCGTTGCCGGTGGTGAAACGGACCGATTGGCCGCGCAACCCGATCGATCAATTTATTCTTGCGCGCCTTGAGGCCGAAAAACTTTCGCCATCGCCCGAGGCCGCGACCGGGAAGTTGCTTCGGCGCGTCAGTCTTGACCTCACGGGATTGCCCCCGACGCCGTTGCAAATGAGGGCCTGGTCACGCGCTGGCGACCCGTTCTCCACGGCGGTGGATGAACTGCTCGCCAGCCCGGGCTTCGGCGAACGCATGGCCTCCGATTGGATGGATGTGGCGCGCTACGCGGACACTCACGGATTTAACAACGATTCGCTCCGCTCCATGTGGCGCTGGCGCGACGGGGTGATCGAAGCGTTTAACCGCAATTTGCCTTATGACCAATTCATCACCGAGCAACTTGCGGGCGATCTCATTGAAAAGCACTCGCTCAATCAGGTCATCGCCAGCGGATTCAATCGCAACCACGTAATCAATTCTGAAGGTGGCATCATTGACGAGGAATACCGCGTCGAGTACGTGGTCGACCGCCTGCAGTCCACCGCGCTGGCGTGGTTGGGCCTGACCGTCGGATGCGCACGGTGTCACGATCACAAATTTGATCCCGTCACGCAGAAGGATTTTTACCGCCTCTACGCCTTCTTCAACAACGTGGATGAATCGGGCGAGGACGGTCGCCTGGCGAACGCCTCGCCGACGATCCCATCCCCCACCGCGGCACAACAAGAACTGATGGCGCAATATCGCAGCCAGATGGAGACGACCCAGGGAGCCATGAGTCGACTCGTGGCCGCACAGGACTGGAAAGGTGTGAAACTCGAGGAACTGGTTTCCGATTCGCCCGTGCAAGATCCATTCGCCGGCACGAACAAGGTGATCGCGCTCGAATTGGCGTCGTGGAATTCGACGGCGCCTGCGATCTCAAATCTGGCGGGCGGCAAACCCTTTCAGGTGAAAGGCAGTTTGACGGCGACCCAAGGGCCGAACGCAACCGTCGGATTTTATCTGGATGGCGGCGGCGAGCTTAGAACGGAGGGTCTGCCGAATGCCGCGACCGGCAAAGGCTGGGCATTCGCCGCCTGGGTGCGGCAGGATCGAGCGACGGCAAGCCCGATGTTTTCGACCATGAACTTCGGCGTGCCGGCGTCATCGGGCGGTTACGGCCAGGGTGTGGAAGTGCGACTCACGGAATCGGGCGCGGTGGAAGTCCGGCTGGTGCAGCGCTGGCCGGCCTATTCACTCTGTATTGTGACGCGCGAAAACATTCCACCTCGGGAATGGCGGCTCGTTCTCGTGACGTACGACGGTTCGATCAAGTCGAAGGGCATGCGGGTATTTGTGGACGGCCGAGAACAGGACTTCGATGTCCTGCACGATGGCCTCACCGGCGGCCAGGGTATTGCTGGCGCTGCGCTGCTGGGTGCCTCGGGAGAGAAAGGTGCGAGCCGCTTTGTTGGCTCGATGGCCGGAGTTACATTGGTCGCTCAGCCGACTGCATCCGACGCGCTCGCCGCGTGGGCGCGCGATGAGGCGCTGCGTCTTGCCGCGCAAACCCCGGCGTCGAATCGACGGGCGGACCAGACGGATCTGCTGCGCCAGCGCTGGCTCGCCAGGCAGAACTCGGTGTTCGCACAGGCCGCGAATGACTTTCAAACGGCCCGCGCCGCCTGGATCCGGCTGGAACGGGAAGCCCCCACAACGATGGTGATGCGGGAATTGGCGCAGCCCCGCGCGACCTTCATGCTCTATCGCGGACAATACGACCAACCACGGGAGCGAGTCGAGCCGGGCGTGCCGGAATTCCTGCTGCCATTCCCCGAGTCTGCTCCGCGTAACCGCCTCGGACTCGCGCAGTGGCTGACGGATCCGCGGCAGCCGTTGACGGCGCGCGTTGTGGTGAACCGTTTTTGGCAATCTGTGTTCGGCACCGGAATTGTGAAATCGGTCGAGGACCTCGGATTTCAAGCGGACTGGCCGAGCCATCCCGAATTGCTCGACTGGCTTGCGGCGGAGTTTATTGCGAGCAGCTGGGACGTGAAGGCGCTGATGAAACTCATCGTGACGTCCGCTGCGTATCGGCAAAATTCACGATCCACAGCGGAACTCAACGAGCGCGATCCGGAGAATCGCCTCCTGGCGCGCGGACCGCGCCAGCGACTCACCGCCGAGATGTTGCGCGATCCAGCATTGGCTCTCAGCGGACTGTTGCAGGACCATACCGGGGGACCGCCCGTGTTTCCGTATCAGCCGACCGATTTATATAAAGGCATCATCGTTGCCGCGGATTATCCAGGCACGCGCTATGTGGAATCACCCGGCGCGGACCTGTACCGCCGCAGCCTCTACACATTTTGGAAACGCACCGTGCCGCAGCCCACGCTGGCAACATTCGATGCGCCAGATCGTGAGGTTTGCACGGCGCGCCGATTAAAAACCAACACCCCCTTGCAGGCGCTGGCGCTGATGAACGACACCGTTCAACTCGAAGCCGCGCGCAAACTGGCCGAGCGGATCCTGACCGAAGGCGGCGCGAACATCGAGCGTAGGCTGGACTTCGCCTTCGAACTGGCCACGGCGCGCCATCCAAATCCAGCGGAGCGCGATGCCTTGACCACGTTGCTCGATCAACGTCTGGCACATTACCGCTGCAATCCGGAGGCGGCGAAGGCGTTCCTTTCCGTCGGCGCTTCAAAAACGGATGGTACCTTCAACACCGAAGAACTCGCCGCCTACTCAAGCGTCGCGAGCCTGATCCTAAACCTCGATGAAACGATCACCCGCAACTGAACGATGAACTCTCCTGCCTTGCTCAATCGACGACAGTTTCTAACCCATTCCTCGATGGGTCTCGGAGCGCTCGCGTTTGGTCAGTTGCTCAGTGGCGCAGTTCAGGCGGAGGGCGCCGCCGGACCTTCCGCGTCAACACCCCATTTTGAGCCGCGGGCGAAGCGGGTGATTTGTTTGTTTCAATCCGGCGGGCCATCCCAACTGGAACTGCTCGACTACAAGCCCGGCTTGCAGGCGCACTTCGACCAGGATTTGCCGGATTCGATTCGCAGGGGGCAGCGCATTACCGGGATGGTTTCGGGCCAGGCACGGCTGCCTGTCGCACCGAGCAAACACCCGTTCAGCCAGTGCGGTCAAAGCGGCCAGTGGATCGGCGATCTGCTGCCGCACACGCAGAAGATTGCGGACGAGCTTTGCGTGATCAACTCCATGAACACCGAGGCGATCAACCACGATCCCGCGATCACGTTTATCCAGACCGGCAGTCAGCAACCGGGGCGGCCGTGCCTAGGCTCCTGGTTGGACTATGGGCTCGGATCGGTGAGTGAGAATCTGCCGTCGTTCGTCGTGCTGATTTCCGTGCCGGCCACAGGCACCGGGGATCAGGGATTGTTGTCACGGTTGTGGGGCAGCGGCTTTCTTCCGAGTCGGCACCAGGGCGTCAAATTGCGCAACGGCAGCGAATCGGTGCTTTATCTGAACGACCCCGCCGGGTTGGACCGGGCGGGCCGACGTCAGTGGCTCGACACGCTCGCGGCGCTGAACACGCACCAACTCGATGTCTCCCACGATCCGGAAATCGCCACCCGCATCGCCCAATACGAATTGGCCTACCGAATGCAAACTTCGATGCCGGAGTTGATGGACATCTCGGGCGAACCGGAATCCACCTACAAACTTTATGGCGAGTCCGCACGGCAACCCGGCACGTACGCGGCGAATTGTCTGCTCGCGCGCCGACTGGCTGAACGGGGTGTCCGATTCGTCCAACTGTATCATCGCGGTTGGGATCATCACGGCAGCCTGCCCGAGCGGATCCAGGTTCTCGCCCGGGACGTCGACCAGGCGTCCGCCGCACTGGTCTCAGACCTGAAACAGCGCGGGCTGCTCGATGACACGCTCGTCCTCTGGGGCGGTGAATTCGGGCGCACCGTGTATAGCCAGAGCACGCTCACCAAGGACAATTACGGTCGCGATCACCACGGCCGCGCGTTTTCCATCTGGCTCGCCGGCGGCGGGGTGAAGCCCGGACTGACCTACGGCCGGTCCGACGACTATTCATTCAATATCGCCGAGAACCCGGTCCACATTCATGACCTGCAGGCCACGATCCTCCACACGCTCGGTCTCGACCATGAGCGCCTGACCTATCGCTTCCAAGGGCGTCAGTACCGACTGACGGATGTGCATGGGAAAGTCGTGAAAGACATCCTGGCGTGACGCCGGGCGCCGCTCCGAGGCCTTGGGACGATTGATTCCGCGAGGTCAGAAACCCTGAGCCCGATGAACGGTCGCGTCCTTCCTGCCCCGTCCAGACGGGGCTTCACGCTGATCGAATTGCTTGTAGTGATCGCCATTATCGCGATTCTCGCTTCCCTGCTTTTGCCCGTGCTCGGAAGGGCAAAACAAAAGGCGCGTCAGTCCGCGTGCCTTTCCAATCTGCGACAAATCGGATTCGCATTCTCGATGTATCTGGGCGAGCACAACGACCGTTTCCCGGATCGACGCAACCTGAAAACTGCGCTCGGCTACCGCCCATGGACGGATTGGCCGCCATCGGATCCCCGCGCGGGCTGGGCTGCCGTGACATTGACCAACTACTTGGGCCACACCGCG
>CAMDJH010000204.1 GCA_945900455.1 Akkermansia muciniphila | reverse complement strand
TCCGAACGCTGGCGCATGTTCCATTTCCATTATTATTGCTCGGTCGCCCTGGAGAGCTTGTTCGTCGCGGTGGTGAGCCAGGCACGCACCTCGGGAATGAAGGGTTTCAAGTTGGAAACTTTGGTGGAGAACTTGAAATCCAAGAGTGTGATCACTTTTCTGGAAGCTCGCTTGGGCCAGAAGTTCAAAGGACCTTTTCTCGACTCCACACCCCGGCAGATTTTTGCAATGGCCGGCTTGAACAACCCAAGCGCGGGACCAGACGAGAACGATGCGCTCGGAAAACTGCTCCGACTGACGCACCCCCTCTGTGAGTCAAATCTCGACGCAGATTTTTACGGCGAAATTGACCGTGACACACCGGAGGGCATCGCGTGCGCGTTGTTGCTGCTGGTGGTCGCCGTGACCCGCTTCGTCGGATGCGAAAAATCACCCCACGCCAAGTGGCTGGCGGCGGAAGCAGAAGACCCCTACAAGGACGTGACGGTGCCGGTGGTGCTGCGCGAGTTGCGACAACAGTTTGGCAATTACCTGGATGCTTCATGGCGGGAGATTGCCCTGTTTGTCATTCGGCGCTTCGTGGTCCGGCAGCACGAGGTTCTTGCGTACATGAAGAGCTGGGATGGCAGCCGCGCTTTTTTTCACACCGAACAAGACCATATCCGTTGGCGGCAGCTGAACTACGACAAGATTGGGGTCAACAATTCGCGCTTTCCAAGCGCCCTGCAGATCCTGCAAGACCTCGGACTGGTCGTTCATGATGAAGGCGACAAGCGATTGTTGCGGCTGACCGCGGATGGGAAAGCCCGCCTGAAACACGAGTTGTCGGAGATGGGTCAAAAATGAAGCCCGTCGATTTCATCTCATGGTTTGACGAGGACGAGGCGCGGTTGGCCGTCCTGTCGTCCTTCGAGTTCGAACCCATCCATTTTGAAAGCCGCCTGATGCGGTCGGCGGCGTTGATCGGCGCCCGGCGGATCATTGTGTTCGTGGATGCGAACCAGTTCCAAAAAATGCTGGCAGACCGCCCGCCGGCCCGCTGGATCAACCAGCGCTATCTGGTGGTGCCGGTGAAACGAAAAGGCGGGGTGTTTCATCCGAAGCTGGGCCTGCTGGTTGGCGAAGAACGCGCCCGGGTGTTTTGCGGAAGCAACAACCTCACTCAGGCGGGCAGCGCCCATAATCTGGAATTGCTCAACAGCGTGGTCATCACCGCTGGCGAAGAACCCAGGCTCGACCATCTGGCGGTGGCACAGGCGGCGCTGGCCTTCTTCAAGTCGTGCGCGGAGTTTGGCGAACCGCAGGCGGCGAGAGTTGCGAAGCGGTGGCTGGAGGAGATGACCGATGACTTTCCGTGGCTGGCGGCAGAAGCGCCGGCGACTGAGGTGGAGCTCGTTCACACGTTGGACGGCAGCCTCTGGGACTGGCTGCGCAAGCGCGTGGGAACATCCCCACCCCGCAAGATCCAAGTTCTGTCACCCTTCTACGACGCGGACCTGAGGCTGCTGGAGCGGGTGCGAAAAGCGTGGCCGACGTGTTCGGTGGAAATCACCGCCCAGCAGAGAACCAGCAATCTTCCGGCGAGCCTGCTCAGCCAGTTTGGCAAGAGCGTGCGTCTGTTTGATCTGGACGGCGCGGGGAGCCGCCGCCTGCATGCCAAGCTGCTGACCGTGGTGGCGGATGGCAGGACCATCTGTTTGTGCGGCAGCGCCAACTTCACGGCGGCGGCATTCGACGGTCTCAACGTCGAAACCTGTTTCGCCTGGGACGTCGGGAACGAAAGGTTGAAGGAATTGTACGAGGGCGAATTTACGCGCAGCGCGATTTCGCCCGGTGATTTTGAACCCGGAGTGGAGCAGCCGCCGGCAGAAGACACCGAATCAGTCACGCCGCTCTCGGTCAAAAGCGCTATGCTGGACGACAGCGGGAAACTCGTCGTCACGTTCAAGATTAAGGACGGAATGCCGGTGGAGAACCTGGGAGTGGCCTTGCAGAGAGCGGGAGAAGCGAGCCCGGTCGTTTGTCTGGAAGTAAAACCGGGTGGTTCTGGGCTGGCCGAGTTCTCCCTCAAACCGGAAACCGTTTCCAGTTTCGGTGGTGCGGTGGCCGTCTATCTGATCGCCGAGGCGGCTGGCCAGACGCTGAGCAGTCCGCCGACCTGGTTGATACAGGAAGGCCGGTTGACCCACGAGACCAGTGAAAATGGCAATCATCAGGGGCGAGAGACTGAAATCAGAGAAACCGGACGGGGTTTGGTGGAGCAACTGGACGAGATCGGGACGAAGGAAGGTCAACTGCAACTCATCCAGTATCTGAACAATCTCAGCATTCGCTTCGATGACAGTGAGCACAGCCGGCGTGGTGGGTGGCGGCCCAAACCGAAAATTCAGGACCCTTACAGGCCAGATACCGCTCCCGAGTGGATGGCCGAGCTAGCGAGCCAATTCCCGGACATAGAGGCCGCCATTTTAGAATTTGCGGATCGACACTCGCACAAGGTGCTGCGGCGTCATGCGCGGCGGGCCAACATCAACGGCTTGGCCAACTTCGTCGATGTTCTGATCACCGTGACCAAGCTCCTGTATGTGTTCTGGCGGCGGGGTGTGGTGAACAAGCAACAGATGATCGGGCGTCTGGTGCAGTACCTGGAGATTTTCACCGACGGATTCGAAACCCAGGAGGACGGTTCGGAAGGTTACATTTCCGGACTCTTCGAGGCGCTGCACGGCAGTTCCAGCCTGCTGAAGAAACCATTGGAAGAAAACAACGTCGCCGGCCATTTGCGGGCTTTGCTGCTGATCGCGCAGTCCGCGCGCGCCAATCCCAACGAGCCCGGAGCGTCCCGCCCCCGCCAGTGTCTGCAATCGAAACTGGAAAAAGTCCGGGAGAGTCTCGCGATGGTGAAGCTGGCCGCAGCAACGCCCGACCAGGTCGCGTCTGCGTTGCGCGCCTACGACATGTTGACCGAGGATGAAATAGCAACCTGGTTGAAGGAACTTGCGGGGTGAATGAACGGGAGCGGGGCGGGCAGTTTAGGCAGTCGAACCCTGGAAATGAGATAGTTGCGACGGATTAAGTGACGCACATGCCGTTTTCTTTAAAATAAATACTGCATACATGCAGTATTCTATTGACGGTTCTTTGCGTTCATGTCATTTCTACCGGCATGAACTATACAACATCGCACTCTGATGATGCCGGGGCACGAATTGGCGTGGAACTGGCCCGGCTTCGGCTCAACGCCAAACTGAAGCAGTCCGCAGTCGCGGAAGCCGTGGGGTTGGACACAAGTCGCCTCTCGCGGATTGAAACGGGCGAACAACTTCCTGACCCCGACGAGGTCATAAGAATCGCCGAAGCGATCGGAACGGACGAGGCCAAGGAATACGCCGCTTACTCCAAGCGACAATGGGGCAGCATCGACAAGCCATCTTTTTGGCACATCTCACGCCCCGAGCTGGCCGAAGCAGAGGATTACCTGACCAGCCTGGCCCAATTCGAGGGGAAGCCGCAAACGTCTGAGGCGGCGAAGGCGCAGGCGCAGTTGCACCGCGAAACAATCCTGGCGGCGGCGGACTATCTCCGACAGGTGGATCACTCCATCGCATTCGTTGGCGAGATTGGCGTCGGCAAGTCCAGTGCGATCTGCGGTCTGACCAAGATGCTGCTGCGGCCCGACAACAAAGGGGACTCCCCACTCTCAAAGCGGGTGGTCCTGGAAGTGGGGTCCGGACGAACGACGTTGTGCGAGGTCCAGATAAAGTCCGAGGGGAAAGGTGCATTTGGCCTCGTCATTCAACCGCACTCGTCGGAAGAAGTTTTTCGGAGCGTGAGTGATTTCTGTGCCTCGCTGGTTGATTCACTGGAGGGTGAGAAAGGACGCGGGACTGAAGACGGCGACATTCGCGGAGTTTCCGAGGAACTGGGCAAGGCCCTGCGCAACATGGCGGGGCTGGCGCGGAAGCCGGAGAAAGGGCCGGATGGCAAGACGACCCGCACCGATCCAGCGATGGAGCTGGCGCGAGCGTGTGGCGGCAACGCCGCCGAACTCACCGCAGAAGTGTTGAAGCGGATTCGGCTCGACCAACGAACGAAAACGGAATTCTGGTTTGAGGGAGATGATCGTGTGTCCGGTCTGGAAAAGCTGCGCGATCTGTTCGCGAGCGTAAACAAGGGGCTCTGTCCGGATGTCTCGTTGCCCCGGCGCATCGATGTCACCGTTCCGATGCCGCTGCTGGGCAAACGGCCATTTGGCCTGCGCATCATCGACACGAAGGGCGTCGATGATACGGCGATCCGTCCAGACATCCGCGCCTACCTCGACGACCCGAGAACGTTGACGGTGCTGTGCTCGCGATTCAACAGCGCGCCGGACAGCACGATGCAGCAACTGATGGAGAACCTCGTCATGACCGGCGCCGAGCGAGCCATCAGTGAGCGCGTGGCCATGCTGGTGCTGGCAAGGTCTCAAGAAGTGATGGACACGCAGGACGATGAAGGAACCCGTGCGGAGACGGCAGAGGACGGCTATCGCATCAAGAGCGACCAGGTGCGCTGGGCGCTTTCAAAGGTCAAAGGAGTTAAAGACCTGCCGGTGCTTTTTTTTGATGTCCTGAAGGAGCCGCGGGAAGAGGTGGCGGACCAGCTTGCCGGGTTTGTGGAACGGATGAGAAAGGCCCAGGCGCAGCGCATCGCGGAGGCCGGAAAGGCCATTGACGAATTGATTCGTCGCCACGGCGAAGCCCAGACCAAAGAAGCGCAGGAGAAGGTTCGGAAACGCCTGCGGATTTTTATCGAGCAGCACCGGGAGATTGGCGCGGCGATGCAGGGCTCGTATCAGTCATTCATCTCGACCATCGGAAGAACGCATGTCAGGACGGTGTGGGCCTCAACGCGGCGGAATGGTGCCTGGTCCGGGCTGGATGCCTACCATCTGCTGGGGGTCGGGACGGCGGTGAACGCGCAAGCACGTTCGCAGAGTGTTTTCGCGGGCCTCAACGAGTTGCTGGCGAACATGCTCGGTGATGTGGAGCTCGAACCGGCTTACGATTACCTAAACGAATTGCGGCGCGCAGGTTCGGTGTGGAGGGAGCGATTTCTGAATGATGCCACGATCTCCGGCCGTGAAATCTACCGGGCCGAGCTGTACGCCGACGACAAGGTGTGGGACGAATGCGTGGAGTTCTGGGGTGCAGGCTCCGGATACCGGAGCCGGGTGTGCAACAGTCTGGAAGCCTGGTTTGATTCCCACCCGCACCTGGAGCAAGCCTCGGAGAAGCGTGTGCAAGCGGCGTGGCGGGAATCATTCCTCGCGCCCCTGGCGACGCTGTGCAGTTCCTCCGACCTGCTGGAAACCGGAGCACCGAAATGAGGGCGAAACAAGGCGTCGGCTTCCCCTGCAATTCCTCCCGCGTGAGCCGGGCGCGGGGATCAATTGAGTGCGAGGGGGTTGGGAACCGACAGGCTCATGTCGAAGTAGTGCGCCGGCGATTTGAAGATGTGGCAGCGGCGGTGATTGGCGCCAGTGGCAATGATCGATTGCCACTGGCTCTCCCGGGCGTGCGCCGGTTGGACGGTCTCAGCGAAGACCGGTTCCACGGGAGATCTCATGCAGTTGCTGACGAGGAAGACTCCGGCGGGAAGGCGCGAGGGCGGGGAGCCGGCGGGGAGTGGTGGTTTGACGTCGTTCCCCAAGGCTAGGAATACGCAGG
This sequence comes from Akkermansia muciniphila, assembly GCA_945900455.1. Taxonomy (GTDB): domain Bacteria; phylum Verrucomicrobiota; class Verrucomicrobiia; order Limisphaerales; family UBA9464; genus SIBK01. The sequence continues at coordinate 6,031 of CAMDJH010000204.1, read as the reverse complement.
AATTACATCAGTTCGGCGAGTCAAAGCCGAGTCCTTTGCCACTTGGTGTTATCCGTGAATAGCTTTGACGCATAAAAATTAGCTTGCAAAATGTTTAGATGTGCGGTAAACGTATTCACGCAACTGCTGCATGATGTTCGCAGTTAAGACGTGAAGGCAATGAAAGAGCGATTGGGAAAATTGGCAGAGATTCGGACGGGCTACCCGTTCCGGGGGCGCATTGACCGCGTCGAGGGCGGGAATTGCCGGCTGGTGCAGATGGGTGATGTCCGGGCCAGCGCGGGGGACGTGGTGGACGTGCCGACGCGCGTGGCCCTGCCGGATGGACCGGGCAAGCATGTGCTGCATTACGGGGACGTGCTGTTCATCGGGCGCGGGATGCGGAACGAGGCCGCGACGTTCGGGGGCGAAGGCGGCGACGTGATTGCGGCGCCGCATTTGTTCGTGCTGCGGACGGAAGGCCGGGTGGCCTTTCCCGATTACCTGACCTGGTGGCTGAATCTGCCGGAGACGCAGGACCAGATTCGCGCCATGCGGCGTGGGTCGGCCGTGCCGTTCGTGCCGATGACGGCGCTCGCCCGGCTGGAAGTGCCGCTGCCGAACATTGAATTGCAGAACCACATTGCGGGGATCCAACGCCTGAGCCTGCAAGAGCAACGGTTGTTGGGGCAGATCAAGGAGCGCCGCCGCGCTTTGATTGATGGCCTGTTGACGGAAGCAGTGCGGCGGCAAACCAACTAAGCAACTGAGAACGAATTTACGACCATGAAAAAAATCAGCCAAGACGAGATCAATGATGTGGCGTGGAAAGCGTGCGACACGTTCCGCGGCACGATCGACCCCGCGCAGTACAAGGACTACATCCTGGTGATGCTGTTCCTGAAATACCTGTCCGACGTGTGGAAGGACAAGCAGGAGGAATACGACAAGGAGTTCAAGGGAGACAAGGAACGGGTGGCCCGCCGGCTGGCGCGCGAGCGCTTCGTGCTGCCCGAGGGGTGCGATTATTACACCCTCTACGCCAGGCGCAACGAGGCGAACATCGGCGAGCTGATCAACGTGGCGCTGGAGCAGATCGAGGATGCGAACAAGGCGAAGCTGGAGGGCGTGTTCCGCAACATTGATTTCAACTCGGAAGCGAATTTGGGCCAGACCAAGGAGCGCAACAAGCGGCTGAAACATCTGCTGGAGGATTTTGCCGACGAACGGCTGGACCTGCGCCCCTCGGTGGTGGGCAAGCAGGACATCATTGGCAACACCTATCAGTATTTGATCGGGCGGTTCGCCAGCGACGCGGGCAAGAAGGGCGGCGAGTTCTACACGCCGGGCGAAGTCTCGGAACTGCTGGCGAAGCTGCTCGCGCCGAAAAGCGGCAACCGGATTTGCGACCCGACTTCCGGCAGCGGCTCGCTGCTGATTCAAGTGGGCGACCAGGTGAGCGACGGGAATTTCTCCCTCTACGGGCAGGAGACGAACGGCAGCACCTGGGCGCTGTGCCGGATGAACATGTTCCTGCACCACAAGGACAGCGCACGGATCGAGTGGGGCGACACCATCACGAACCCGAAGCTGATCGAGAAGGACGCGCTGATGAAATTTGACGTGGTGGTGGCGAACATGCCGTTCTCCCTGGACAAGTGGGGAGCGGAGGGAGCGGAGGCGGACAAGTTCCACCGCTTCCATCGCGGCGTGCCGCCGAAGAGCAAAGGTGATTACGCCTTCCTCTGCCACATGATTGAAACGGCGGTGGAGGGCAGCGGCAAGGTGGGCGCGATCACGCCGCATGGCGTCTTGTTTCGCGGCGGCGCGGAAGGCCGCATCCGTCAGGCGCTTGTTGAGGAAAACCTGCTGGAAGCTGTGGTGGGGTTGCCGGAAAAGCTGTTCTTCGGGACGGGCATTCCGGCGGTGATCCTGATTTTCAACAAGGGGAAGAAGACCAAGGACGTGCTGTTTATTGATGCGAGCCGGGAATTTTTGGAAGGCACGAACCAGAACAAGCTGGGCAAAGACCACATTGCGAAGATTGTGGCGACCTACAAGGCGTTCCAGACGGTGGAAAAGTACGCCTACCGCGCCACGCCTGAGGAAATCGCCGAGAACGATTTCAACCTGAACATTCCGCGCTATGTGGACACGTTCGAAGCGGAGAAGCCGGTGGACCTCAAGGCGGTGCAGCAGGAAATTGATGATCTGGAAAGCCAACTCAATGGCGCGCGCAAGCAGATGGCCGGGTATCTCAAGGAGCTGGGAGTCAACGGAAAGGCAACGTAGAAGTATTTCTAGCTCTAGACTTGATTAAATGCTATTTGTTGTGCGCGTTAAGCGCGAATTAAATATCTAAATGGATAAAGAACTGACAATAGAATCGTTGGAACGGGCCTTGAAGCTCCTTTCGGGGAGGCTCGATCTGGCGCAGACCGAGGCTGTGAGGCTGGTCGTCTGTGGAGGGTCGGCCCTGATCGCCACCGGCCTTCGCCAGCGCACCACCCACGACGCGGATGTCGTGGCGCTGATGAATGCGGCGGGCGAGCTTGTCAGCCCTGCTCCGCTACCGCCGTTCCTGCTGGAAGCGGCCGTGCAGGTGGCGCGGGATCTCGGGCTGGGAGAGAACTGGCTGAATAACGGGCCAAGCCAGGACGATGGCGGACTTTTCCAACTGGGTTTGCCGGAGGGGCTCGGCGACCGCCTGACCCAGCACGTCTTTGGTCCGCGCCTGACGGTGCATTTCATCGGCCGCGTGGACCAGATTCATTTCAAGCTCTACGCCGCCGCCGACGAGTCCGACCCCACGCATCTGGCAGATCTTCAGGCGTTGAATCCAACCGACGCGGAATTGGAATTGGCCGCCCGCTGGGCCATGAAGCATGACGTGTCCGAAGGTTTCCGCTGGGTGCTGCAAGAACTCCTCAAGAAAATGGGCCATGAATCAGTCGCTAAAAACATTTAAGGAGGAATTCCAGAATCTCCTGGTGAATTTTCTCTGGCGCCAGTGGTCGGCTCTGGGCGTGGCCGGACAGGCCAGCGGCGAGGATGCGTGGATCATTGATCCGGAGGCGTTGCTGCTGCTCACCTGCACGATGGGGCGACACGAACCGCGCCTGTTCGACGAGATGCTCGACTGGCTCCAGGAGAATGGCCGGTTCATCAACGTCATGCGTCTCAAGCGGATTCTGCGCACCGAGAATTTTGCCGGCGGGCGGGCGCTGGCGGCGGTGGCGGCGTGCCTGGGCAAGGGCACCGAGGCGATGAAATGGAAAATGCTCGCGGAATCGGTTCCGCAACCCGCAGTCGTGGAATCCTTCTTCATCGCGTCGGACGGCCAACCGCTGCCGGTCCTGGGGGAACCGGAACCACACTTCGCCCGCTACGGGTTTGAGCGCGGGCCGCTGCGGCTGCGCGGCTACTCGCAGAAGTTTCGCCCGGCGCAGACCACCAACCTCGCCCTCCAACTCCGTGCCCTGCTCGGCATCAACGTCCGGTGCGAGATTGTGCTCTATCTGCTGACGCACGAGGCGGCGCACCCCGCGCAGATTGCACGCGAGGCCTATTACTTTGAGCGCGCCGTCCAGGGCACGCTGGTGGACATGCTCCAGTCCGGCGTCGTGCAACTGCGTTCGTCCGGGCGGGAGAAACATTACTGGCTGCTGCAAAGGCATTGGGCGGAACTGCTCAACCGGCCGGAGAAATTTCCGCTCTGGGTCACCTGGCCGGCGTTGTTCAGCGCGCTGGAGAAAATCTGGCTCAAGCTCAACGACCCGCGTTTGGAGGGCCTCGATCCGCTCCTGCAATCCTCCGAGTTGCGTCAACTCATGGTGGAAGTCCGGCCGGCCTTTGAGCGGGCGCGCTTCGACAAGAACCTTTCCGACGACCGCCAGTATCTCGGTGAAACATATCTTCCAGTCTTTCTGGATGACGTCACCAAACTGCTCGGATAACCATGCCCACACCGAATCTCCAGGCCAGCCGCAAGACAAAGAAGACCACCGCCGGGGATATTCCCGTGGACTGGGGCATTTCCAAATTGGATCATGTTGCCGTGGTGCAAACGGGCTTGGCAAAAGGCAAACAAGGCATCAAAGAACCGGTTACAATGCCATATCTTCGAGTGGCAAATGTTCAAGACGGTTTCTTTGATTTGAGCGAGATAAAAACAATTACCGTGGGGCGTTCGGAAATTGCTCGATACAGCATACGCAAAAATGACGTTCTCCTGACGGAAGGTGGCGATCTCGACAAACTTGGCCGAGGCCATTTGTGGGAAGGGCAAATCGAACCATGCCTCCACCAAAATCATGTGTTCGTTGTGCGAACCAACCCAGAAGTTTTATTGCCAGTTTTTTTTGCACTTCAGACCGCAGGTCCGCACGGTCGTAATTATTTTCTGCGCTGTGCAAAGCGAACAACCAACTTGGCCAGCATCAATTCGAGCCAGCTTAAACATTTTCCAGTTATTCTCCCACCTTTGCGCGAACAACACGCGATAGCCTCAATTTCCAACGCATTGGATCAAGTCTTGGAGCAGCAAACGAAGCTTCTGGCGGCTACGGTAGCGCGCAAGCGGGGACTGATGCAGCAACTGCTGGCGGGGCAGACGCGGTTCAAGGAGTTCGTCACGAGCGGGAAGAAAGTGAAAACCCGCTACGGGGACTTCCCTGGAGACTGGTCGCAAGTTCACATTGGCGACATTGCTGATGAGGCCGGCAAAAAGAATGGTGGAAGGAGAGAGTTGCCGGTGCTGTCCTGCACCAAGCATCGCGGCCTGGTGAACTCGCTGGAGTATTTCGGGAAACGGATTTTCAGCGAGGACACCAGCACTTACCGGGTTGTCGAGCGGGGCGACTTCGCCTACGCAACCAATCACGTCGAGGAAGGTTCAATCGGATACCAGAACCTGCACGACGCGGCGCTCATCAGCCCGATGTATACCGTGTTCCGCACGCGGGCGGGCGTGGACCACGAGTTCTTCTGGAAGCTGATCAAAACCGAACTTTACCGCCACATCTTCGAGGTGAACACCAGCGGTTCGATTGCCCGGCGCGGCGCGCTGCGGTGGGATGAGTTCGCGCTGATCAAAGTGTTTCTGCCGAGCGTGCCAGAACAACAAAGAATCGCCGCGGTGCTGAATGCCTGCGACCGCGAAATCGAGTTGCTGCAAAAGCAACTGGAGGCGCTCAAGGAACAGAAGCGCGGCCTGATGCAAAAGCTGCTGACGGGAGAGATTCGAGTGAAAGGTTAATGCATGAACACGCCGTCCTTTCAGGAAGATCACATTTCGCAAGTGCCCGCCCTGCAACTGTTGCAGAATCTGGGCTACGTCTATCTGCGGCCACAGAAAGTTCACCTGGAGCGCAAGGGGCGGCTGGCGAACGTGCTGCTGGAAGGCATCCTGACGGAGCAACTGCGGCGGCGGCGGTTCAAGTTTCGCGGGCAGGAACACCCGTTCACGGAGGCGAACATCCAAGCGGCGATCCTGGCGCTCAAGGATGTGCCGTTCGACGGGCTGGTGCGGACGAGCGAGAAGATTTACGACCTGCTCTCGCTCGGCAAGGCGCTGGAACAAACCATTGATGGCGACACAAAAAGTTTCACGCTGCAATTCATTGATTGGGGAAATCCGGCGAACAACGTGTTTCACGTCGTCGAGGAATTTGAAGTGGAGCGCACGGGGAGCAACGAGAAGTGCCGGCCCGACATTGTGCTGTTCGTGAACGGGATTCCGTTCGCGGTGATCGAGTGCAAGCGGCCGGACAAGAAGAGGCCGCTGAAACAGGCGACAGATCAAAACATCCGCAACCAGGCGGATGATTACATCCCCAAGCTGTTCACCTACGCGCAACTGCTGGTGGGCGTGACGAAAAACGAGGCGGCCTACGGCACGACCGGCACGGCGGAAAAATTCTGGTGCGGCTGGCGCGAGTTGCGCGACGGAAAGCCGGTGGACATCACGGCGGAAGTGGCGGCGGTGGTGAACCGGCCACTGGCGCGGGCGCAAAAGGACCGGCTGTTTGCCGAACGCTACGCCTACGTGCGC
>CAMDJH010000203.1 GCA_945900455.1 Akkermansia muciniphila | reverse complement strand
CGGACCACAGATCGACCGGGCCTTGGATCGTGCTGGGGAGCAACTGACCAAAGGCAAGGGTGAGTGTGGTGATTCGTGCGGAGAAAACACTCCACGCCCGCTGGAGGCAGCCGGCCTCGACGACTTTGAGAGGCGGGTCGGGGCCTTTCACAGAAAGCCCGGCCCGCTGATCGAAATACGACTGGAGTCGGTGCGCCTCTGGCGGGCGGTACGGCACGTGTTTGGCGGGGAGGACCGAGAGAGTGAGCCCGCAAATCCGGCAGATGTAGCGCTGGATTACGGATTGATCCGCGCCGTCGGGCCGGCTGTGACGCCGGTAGCATCCGTGACGGTGGGGATGCGGGTTGTCGCAGCCCTGACAGACGGGCCGCCGACCGTTGAGTGAGTCTTCGCGAAATTGGATAGAGAGTAAGAATCGAGAACGCGCCCGCTCCGCAATCCAGAATCTGACGTATCTCCCGTCTCACCTCCACATCTCAATCCGTCTTCCACCTGCATCGGCTCACTCAGTCAATTTCGCCGCGCCACAGAATAACTCCTCGCCTGCCTTCACCGTCTGTCCTTCCTGAACTCGAACGGCGGCGATCTCGGCAGCGAGCGGTGCCTGGATTGGGTCGGTCCCCTCCTCCGGCACTAGTACGAACGGGGCGACCACGACCTCGGGAAACCGGAATATAACGGCAAACCCAGTCGCAGCGACGCACAACACCAACAGCAGCCAGCCCGTCCAACGCGCCGCACGGGCCGGGGGATCCTTCGGCAACAGCCCGGACGGTTGGTCCAGCAGTCCGGTGGGGGTTGAGGTCGGGGTACTCATCACAGGCCCATCTGTTGACTCGACAGGTAGAAGTAGAGGCCCCGCCGCGCCATCAGCTCATCGTGGCTGCCAACCTCCGCCACACGCCCCTGCTCCAGCACGACGATCTGGTGGGCATCCCGGATCGTGCTCAACCGATGGGCGATGATCAGGCAGGTGCGACCCGTTGTAAGCTGCGCCAGGTTGTTCTGGATGGCCCGTTCGCTCTCGGTGTCGAGGGCGCTGGTCGCTTCATCAAAAACCAGGATCGGCGGGTCGTGATACAGTGCGCGGGCGATTGCGATGCGCTGCCGCTGCCCGCCGGAGAGGGCCAGGCCGCTCTCGCCAATGCGGGTCTCGTATCCCAACGGCAGACGTCGGATGAAATCATGGGCGTTCGCCATCTGGGCAGCCCTCAGCACCTGGTCAAAGTCCGCCTCGGGGTCACCAAAGGCGATGTTCCGCAACACCGTGTCGTCGAACACATGGTTCTCCTGGAGCACGAAGCCTATCTGCCGCCGCAGGTCGCGATGGTTCAGCGTGCGGCTGTCCATCCGGTCGAACAGGACGCTGCCTTCGGTCGGCTCTATCAGCCCGCCGATCAGCTTGACGAGCGTGGTCTTCCCGCAACCGCTGCGGCCCACCAAGGCGCAGGTCCGGCCGGGTGGAAGGTCAAGGGTGATCCCCTGAAGAATGTTGGGTGCCTCCGGCCCGCCGTATCGAAAGCCGACATCCCGCAGCGCGATGTGTCCTTCGAGGGATTTCACCGGCACGAGACGCGTCCGGTCATGTCCCTGTTCCGGTTCCTGCTCAAAGACATCGTTCAGGCGATTCAGCAGAACGGAGACCAATTGGAGATCATCCCACACGCCGAGCGCACGGAGGATGGATCCGCCCGCCATCGAGAGCAGACTGCTGAAAGCGACGAAGGCACCGACGCTCAGATCGCCGGCAATGACCTGCCGGGCGCCGGCCCAAAGGAACAGCACGGTCGAGCCGAATCCGACCGCTTGCAGCGCGCTGTCATAGGCCATCATCGTGAAGTTGCCACGGAACTGCTGACGGGACACGCGCAGAAACTGCTCCAGCATCGAGTCGCGGAAAGCCAATTCCGCGCCGGCGACCTTTACCGCCTCGATGCCGCGGATCGCGTCGATCTGTTGCGATCCATAACGGCCGTGCGCCTCCTCCAGTTCGGCAAACAGCGGCCGAAGCACCCGGCGGGAAAACCACATCAAACCCATGTAAAGCGGTGCCGTGAGCAGGAACACCCCCGCGAGCCGCACCGAGTAGAGTGTCATCAGACCGAGGCAACCCGCGATCTGCAGCAGGGCAAGCAAACCGCCGATCCCCTGTTGCACAAGGAACTGCCGCACCTGCCGCGCCCCGTCGAGACGGCGCTGGATATCTCCCGTGCGGCGTGAATGGAAATAGGACATCGGCAGCGCCAACAACCGCCGCGTTAGAAAGTCGAGCACGGCGCTGTCGATGCGAACGGCGACGAAACTCAGCAGGTATTGCTGAATGACGTTGGCGGCGAGCAAAAAAACAAGTGACATCCCCATGCCGGTCAACACAAGCGCCAACAGGGACGGGTCGCGGTCCACAATCACTTGGTCGACGACGAACTGCGTGAAGACCGGGAAGAGCAGGCTCAGCCCGCTCACCAACCAGGCGAGGCCGAACGACAGCACCAGACTCTGCCGGTGCCCGTCGAGGAAGGGGCGAATCCATGCGAGCGTCGCCGCCCCCTCCGGGGCCTGTTCAAACGCGACTGTATGATCGAACAGCGCCGTGTATCCGGACCATTTCGCGAGAAACTCCCCGCGCGCGACCCGTCGTCGCCCCAAACCCGGATCGGCGACGCGGACGTGTCCAGCCTCCACATCATATAAGACGACCCAATGGTTACCCTCCCAATGGCAAATCGCGGGCAGCGGCATCTGGTCAAGGTGGCGTGGCGACACCTTCAGCGCACGGGCGGCAAGCCCGAGCTCCGTGGCCGCCGCGCACACGGCCTGGAGGCTTGTGCCATCGCTGCTGGTATGACAGAGAGCGCGGAGACGGGCGAGGCTGACCTTGCGACCGAAATGACGGCAGATCATCGCCAGACTGGCGGCACCACAGTCCATTTCGTCGATTTGCCCCACGAATGGAAACCGACGGCGGTGGCCCGGCCGTTTGCGAAATAATCCGCCCTGCGCAAACGGGTCCTCCGCGTTTCCCAACTCGTCCCCGAATTCGGCGTCGGCCACGGTCTTTTCGGCGACCCGAGTCTCGGCAGGTAGGATTTCCTCCGCAAAATCGAGCGGCACCCGGGCCTCCTCCGGATGGCGATATTGGGCCAAACGTTCGGACAGCAGCCGATCGAACTCAGGGAACTTGGTCCGCAACGCCTGCGCCGCCGCCGGGGCAAGCGTCAACAACTCGCACGCGGTAACTGCTTCGGCCGTGGCAAATCGGGGCGAACCGGTCAGGAGGGATTTTTCCCCGAAGAAATCGCCTGCGCGATAAAACGCGCGATTGACCGGGTTCTCCGACGGACCCGTAAAGACCCGCACCCGGCCGGACTGAAGGATAAACATCGGCCCGGCCGGGTCCCCCTCCCGCACAATGGTCGCCCCCGCATCAACCCGGGACGGCTCCAGTCCGCTGATCAACGCGTGCAAGGCCGGAACCGGCAACCGGCCGAAATTGCTGAACTCATAGAGAAATCCATGGAGCGTCCGCCAACGCGCCATGAGTTCCAACGATTCACGCAGCACCGGGAATTCATCCACCAGCGCCACAAAACCGTCCCGACCGAGCCGGAGCGCCTCGACCGTCGTGCTGGCACGGACCGTCGCGCCGCGGACCCCGCCGGAAAGCAATGCGCCTTCGCCAAACTCGTCGCCCGGCACCAACCGGTTCAGGGATGTCTCGCCACCGCCAGCGGACTCCTTCAACACTCGAGCCCGGCCGCTGACGAGGACGAAAAAAGCGTCGGCGGCCTCGCCTTGTCGGACGATGATGTCGCCAAAATCGAAGCGCACTTCATCACATAAGTCGCGCAGACGCCCATAGTGCTCCGCCGGTATGAACCGCACCAGAGACGTCCGACGAAGCATCTCTTCGAAGCGGGGCGTCATGACGTAAGTTCCACGTTGATCAGCCAGCGAATGTGCCGGGACTCCAATTCGGAAAAATGACGGTCCCGGAGTTCCGTATCCAGACGTTCGCACACCGCCACGTCATCCAAGGCGGGCTCTTGCCGGTTCAACACATTCAACACGATGATGCCTCCATCGGCGTCCGGCGGACGCACGACATCGCCCGGCCTCGCACTGATCAGTGCCGGCCTCCACCCTTCGGGTAAGTCTCCCAAAAAGCCGGCTACCGTTTGACAGGGAAAGCCGTTCACGCCGGCAATGCCGGCCAAAGAAGATCCCGCTTCGCGGGCGCATAGGACCGCTTCGCGAGCCGCGGGATCGGAGTCGAATTCAGCCACCTCGACGGTGACGCGGAGGAACCGGAGTCGCTGCGCCGCAAGCTCCCGCTTCCGGCGGTCCGGTGTGATCAAAGCAGCGCCGGCGGACACGAATCGTTCCTCCAGCTCAGGCCAGATTTCGATTTCTGGGTTCGGGTCAGACGGCAAGGTCTTCTCTTCACATGCCAGTGCGACGCGCCAAGCGAGATCACGAGCCCAAACCGTGAACTCATCTGCGAGCAGGGCGTCCAAAAGGAATATCGGCTCATCATCCGCCTCCGGCTCGCAACCTTCGACGGGGTCGGACATCTCCGCCTGCAGACGGCGGGTAACACTGGCGGTCAGATCCTCGAACGTTAGACCGCGGTCACCGAGCCACCGATCGCACTCGTCCGCAGACACTAGGTCACGAGCGTACCGGAAAGCATCTGTAGCCGCCTCGATCGCCGCGGCGTCCGGCGCAAGCCCTTCGGCCTCAGCGGTCCGGGCTGATGTCAGCCGCCGCGACCAATCCGTCCTAAAATCTGCTAATACTCCACGCCATTCCGCCGCGGACAGGATGTCATCCACGGTAAACACCCGCAGCCCGCCTTGGAAGGCGGACGGCGAGGTCATTTCGCCGCTGGGTGCGGCGGGGGGGGATCCGGTATCAATCACGGCGCAGCGGATGGCTGATGGCGAGACTGCGCAGCCAAGTCGGGAACTGACAAGCCCCGACGATGGCACGGATCGGGCAGCTATTATCGACAGCGAGCCATTAACGCCGAACCAATTAACGCCGAACCAATTAACGGCGAGCCAATTAACGGCGAGCCGCGGCTTCACGGACCTTTTGCACGGCCGGCACTAACAAGCCGATGCCACCCTTGGCATTCTTTTTCGGCTTGAGGTCTTTGGCCTGAGCTTTGGCGGGGGCCTTGGCGGGGGCCTTGGCAGCTACTTTGGCAACGACTTTGGCAGGGGCTTTCGCGGCCGCCTTGGCGGGGGCTTTCGCTGCGGCTTTGACGGGGGCTTTGACGGCTGGTTTCTTGGTGCTCATGTGGTGTTTTGATTTTGCCACGCCTCCCTTGGTGATTCCGGGCGAAGCCGTGTTGGAAAGGTCCGTGGCGGAGAGAACTTATATAGACTTCAATTGTTACCGGCAAGGGGAATCTAAGATCCGTCGCCGTTCCGTTAGCTACAAGTGGTCGGAAACCTCCCGAAGCTAGCCAAGAACTCGCAGGTCACTGCGACCGGGTTCGTTCAATCCGCTGCAAGTCCGCCCGAGCTGCGGCGTCACCGCTGTCCGCTCGTCGAGCCAATTCCGTGGTGATGGACCGACTGGCCTGCTCTACCGCCATGAGCTGCTCGGCAGTCAGCCCGGGAACCTGCTTGGCACTGCTCAGCGCAACCACACCCGACACGAAGTCGTGGTTTCGAGTCGCCGCAATCGCGATCTGGAGACTGGGGTTGGCGTTGCCGTCAGGAAAGGCCTTCTCCAGTTGGCTCACGCTGACTTCCACTTTCGTCTTCTGCCCGCACCCAGACAGTGCCCCGAGGACCAGCAGTCCGGCGAGAATGGGCGGAAATGATTTCATCGTGTGATGCCACGGCTCGGTCTATCGGCCATCGCGGGAATTCGGGAAGCACCAGAGACTGTTGCGAGCAGGCTCCGCGAGCAGTTTATAGTAGCGCTTCCATTTGAGATATTCAATGTGGCCGCCCATCAGGCCCACGATGGCTCCCGTATTGTGCCGCTTGGAAAAACCCTCCGCAGGCGTGCTCGACCCGTCGTTGAAATAGCCTGGGTCGGACTCGTCCGTTTCCCAGAAAAGCATGTCCGTCGGCTGGAACGAGGAAGCCCTGAAGGTGACTCCGTTGGCCCCGGTGGACCAATCGAAGCTGGTGGGACTTCGGATTACCACCCCGCTCATCAAGTAGCTGGTAAACTGAATGGTACTGGTGCGCCACGCCGGGGTGTTGGTTCGATGGAGGGGACACAGGTACATCTTTCGGCTCGTCATCGCGGGATAAAATAGGCCCTTGAGCGGGCCGAGATTCGTACCGTTTTTCGGCAGTGCCTCACCCGGCTTGTAGAGCCAACCCGCCGGCAAAGACGCATTAGCGGCACCGTCGGCCCCCCCGCAATTGGGCGGCGCAATCCGGTCGTTATTGTCACCCAAATACAGAATGTGAGCCAGTAGAAGCTGCTTCTGGTTGTTGCCACACAGCGTGCGCTGCGCCTGCTCCTTCGACTTCGAGAGTGCCGGCAGGAGCATGCCCGCGAGGATTGCGATGATCGCTATCACCACCAGCAACTCAATCAGGGTAAAGGCGACGATTGCAGCGGCGGTGCCGCACCGGGAAGAGAACACGGTGTTCATGGTTGGTGCCCATAACGGCGCCGAGCGCACAGGGTGAAATCGGTGGATGTTGCCGGATCGTACCCCGACCGCCGCCCGTGTCAAAGCCGCAGTATGAGAACGACCGGTGGTTCACGCCGCTTGCTTCCGTAGGACCTCCCGCTAGACTCGTGCCGTCCTCCCATTCAAGCTCTTCTGCGGACCGATGGTACGATGGGAATGTCCCATGTTCAAAACGTGCCCGCTGCGGCCAGCCAAAGAATCTCTCGCATGAATTCAAATCAAAGCGCTCGAATGACCCCATCGATCTCGCTCCGAACCGCGTGGCTTGTTCTTTGCATACTGACTGCGGGCCTGACGACCGTTCACCCAACCAAGGCAGCCACGAACGTCGTCGTCTGGGATACCGGCTCTCGATGGGCCGACACCCCCGACGCGGAGAGCCGGGCCGCCTGGAAATACGTGCCGTCCGAGCTTTTTGCTTTTGAGGCCGATCCGTTGAAGGCGGCTTCCGATCCGGGATACTACGGCCGCGAGTATTCGTTCCACGGCGATGTGGTCGTGGAAAACTCCCGCCTCGCTGCGGTATTCTGGTCGGCGAAGGGCCGCGTCCTCGTCTATTCCAAAACGGAGGTTTCCCCATCGAGTTCCGGCCGCTCGCCCACAGGAAATGCCGGTTTCGGAAGAAAAATCCTGGAATTCACCCCGCGTCAGGACCCGTCCAAACCGGGAACGATTGGTCGCTGTGAAATTCTGCGGAATGCCAGTGACGAAGTGGTGTTGGAAGCCTTCTTTTCCAGCAAGGGATCCCCGGATGTTTCAGCGGTGTTTTCCTTCGGGAAAAACGAGATCATCGAAATCAAACCGGCCGAGACCATGAAAGGAATCCGCCTGGAAAGCCCGATCGATTATGGCGTCGTGCCAGCATTCCTTGGCGATGATCTGATCTTTAGCCCTGCCGAATTCGCGTCCGCGAACCCCCTCACTCTCCCGATAGAGAATGTGTTCGTTGGACTGCTGAAAGGGGAACACGACGAATGGGTGATGACCTGGCCAAAGGGGAAGCAGCAGTTACGGCTCACTTTGGCCAACGACTCACACGGCCAGCGTGTGTTCGAGTCCGTTGACTTCGACAATGACGGACAGAGTCTCTATCTCGCGACGTTGAGCGCGCCGGGAATCTGGCACCGGGAAGCGTTGAAGCCAACGTACCTGGAGAAGGAGGTAACACTGACCTGGAAGAAACCGTTCGCGGCAAAATGGAAAACCCAGCTAACCGAAGGGGGAGTTCGAACGACATTTACGTTCCGGGAATCGAAAGGCCAGATTTGGCGCGGCGTGCCGGGCTCGTATAGCTATCCGGTTTGGTTCGACGGCGACACGGCTTTCTATTACTTGAGCAAGAAAGTCCCGCCGAAAGGTGAGTCAGTCATCTATTTTATCGAGGGACAAGACACGCCCCTTTCCGTCTCCACACCGGTCGATATCATGAAGGCGACGCTGGGTCGGCCGATGTGCGATCCAATTCTAGACGTTGCCGGTCAGAAACTCCGCACCCATCATCGACGGAGTGAGGGCGCCGTTCATCGCGCCTGCACGTGCGGCTATACCGAAGCAATTCAAGCCGTCTTTACGGCCGGCCACGAGGTGACCAAGAAGGTCGCCGTCCAGGAGGCGTTGGGCGACATGACTTATTTCGTCGAACGTCATCTTGAGAGAATCGATGAATACCGTCATTTTGCCGAGGACATGATTCAATTCTTGCAAGCGCAAGGGACCACAGCGCCCGAACGGAAACCGTTCCTCGAAAGTTTGTCGCAGATCGTCGAACAAATACCGGCGGAATATAGCGTTCAAAAAAATAATATGAAATCGCTGGATCATGCGGGTGACCTGACCCGCCGAACGATGGCTCTGACGGGCCGCAACGACACCAATAACCTGACGGCCTACATGGATCTACTGAAAGCGTGGCGGGCGATGGGCGGTGCTCAGGACTATGTCGTCGCGCAATGTCACACGATCACCCGGAAACTCTTTCAAGAGGCAGGCTATCGTTGTGTAAGCGACGCGCAATCCGTGCCCTTGGCCCAAGAGATCCGCGCGCGCTGCCGCCGGGTGCTCCGGAATCCCGACGGGTATGAGATTTGGGCGAACTATTAAGCACCGCGTCATCCATTCTAACTTTCCGTCGCACACGATGAAGCACTTACGCGCGGTTCGATTGGCCCTGTTCTGTGCCCTGGCCGTGCTTCAAGGCTGTGAACGCAAGGCTCCGGACGACGTCGCGAAACCTTCGAATGCGGGACCCCCCGCCGAATCGAAAGCGAGTCCTAAGCTCGATCCGGCCGGAGCTCATGCTACGGAGATGATCGCCATTGCCGGAGGCACGTTCATGATGGGGGACAAGGACGAAATTGATGCGCCTCCTCACGAGGTCACCGTCCGTTCCTTCTCCATGGACAAGCACTTGGTGACCCAGGAGCAATTCCAGAACATCATGGGCACGAATCCTTCCCGATGGAAGGGAGACAAGAATCCGGTGGAACAGTTGCGCTGGTCGGATGCGGTTAAATTTTGCAATAAACGCTCCGAACTGGAGGGCCTTCAGCCGTGTTACGACTTGAAAACCTTGGCGTGCAATTTTGACGCAACCGGATACCGGTTGCCGACCGAGGCCGAATGGGAATACGCATGCCGGGCCGGCACCACGACCGCATATTTCTTTGGAGATAGCCCCGCACGACTAACCGATTACGCATGGTTTGACAAGAATTCGGGAGGGCACCCGCGGCCCGTCGGTCAGAAGCAGCCCAATCCGTGGGGACTCTACGACATGGCCGGCAATGTGTGGGAGTGGTGCAACGATTTCTACAAGGTGGACTATTACGCCGAGGCTCCCCGCGAGAATCCGCCAGGACCGAACGAAGGTCAGAACAAAGTGCTGCGCGGCGGCGCGTGGCGATTCAGCGCAGAAAACTGTCGGTCCGGGTATCGCTATAACGAAAATCCCGGCTCGGCCGATGTCTGTTTCGGCTACGACATTTACGGCTTCCGTTGCGTCAAAAAAGGTGCTGTCAACGCAACACCGTAATTCCGATCGGCTCCTATCGCCATCGGAGTGCTAACCCAGTGTCTCGGTTTCATGCGGCTACGCCCGGATCGAAATCAAGCGCGAGCCGATCGACTCCGGCGGGCGAGACTCGCAGCAGGATGGACTGCTGCGGCGGAAACACGAGATCGACATCAAAGGTCCGGCCCCCCACCGCGAGGCGAATGGAACGTTCGACGGTACCGTCGACCAGCGCCTGTCCATGACGCATCGGATAGCGGACGGTCTGGGCCAACGGATGGGAAAAAAACAACGTGTGGACATCGTCTAGGACGGTGCACCAGAAATCGGGGAGTTCTTCCCCCGTCACCAACGGCGGGTGCACGGCGCAGTCCCGCCAATCCGCTGTAACGCTGGGCAGCGCTATCAGTTCAGCAACCATCGGACCATAGGCAGCATGTTTGACGCGGCCCGGCTCCTGCGGTGGCTGCACAAGGCAGATGGGCAGCCCCTGGCGGCCAAGCCTCAACAGCGCGGCCACCGTCTCGAGGTCCAGCCAGGTAACACCGACGTAGAGCCATCGAAAATCAGCGGAACCGCAACGGAGACGACCTCGGGTGTAATCGGCATCTTGAATGAAGGCGGCGGACACCCACAGCGGACGGTAGCCCTTCAGGAAAGGCGGCAGTTTGGTCTCCTGAAGCTCGTACACATATTTGGAGCTCGGCTTCTGCAGCTCGGACGGAAGCTCTCCCTCCATCCAAGTATCCTCCAGTGGCAGATAGACCGCAACGTCGGTATAGGCACGCCCGTGCCGCAAGGCCATACAAACGGTCTCCATGTAGGCGTTGAACGCAGCGATCCGTGGTGCGAAGGGGCTGTCGGATCCGACGTGTACGGTGGCGTAAAAACGGTTGCCGCTTCCGGGCGGATTATAAGGCATGCCATGCCAGACAATCTGGTTCACGCCGTTTGCCATGAGGCCATCGGCAACCAGTTTCAGATCGGCCAGCCGTTCCTGATTGTGATAAGGACCCGGCCCGGGGCATGGCTCCCAACCATACAGGCAGGTGAATGCCTCGGCTGCCACGACCCGTTTGCCAGTCAACGCGGCGGCCGAGGCGGCAAAGGTGGCAAAATCGGGATCGAACAGAACCGCCTCGGTCTCCGGCACATCCGCCAGGGCGTAGGCCGCCAGGATGTCGGCCGGTGCACCGTGACACTGCACTCGGGCGTAGCCGCCGAGCTCGTGACAGAGTTCGGTGTACGGGGCGTAAAACTCAGCCAGGGCGTAACCGGCCAGCAGGCGCCGGTAGTCGTACCGCTCGTCGGGATGGGCATCCAGCACGGGCATGAAGGAGCGAATGTCGTAACCAAAGCGCTCCTGAAACGCGGAGCCGAAGCCAGCGGTCCACAACCCTTCGGGCGTCACTTCCCAGGAATCGCAGAAGAGACCGGGGGTATTCAGCGCGGCAGCTCGTCCCGGCAGACCCAATGCCGAGCCAAACCGACGTCCGTACTGGAGAAGCGCCGCCCGATCGAGGTGGTTCAGAATCGGGCCTCCGTCGACACCCAAGGGGGTCGACCACGACTTCTCGAGGCGTTGGGCGGACGGGCCGGCATAGGTCTGACTCGCGTCTTCCGGCGCCACATCGAAGCCGCCGAAGGGCCACGCGCTGCCCAGGGTGAAATCGCATCCCAAGCCCAGTGCGACCGCATATTCGGCGGCCGCCAGCGCCGACTCCGCCCACCCCGAACTCAGCCACGGAGCACCCAGGGGGCCGTTGTCCAACGGGTACATCCAGGCAATTTCGACCCCACCGAAGTGGTTCGCCTTCACCCACTCCAATTGTGCGCGAATCACTCCCAGATCGAGCGGCCCCGAAAACCACCACCATCGTACATACGGTTTTGCTGAGGAGAAAAGGGGTGCCGGCATAGGATGCTGGAATCCATTAAGATTCCTTCGATGCTCCAGGTCAATTCCTCTTGAGCCGTCGCGCGGGTGCATCTCACGGAAAGGGTGGTTTTCTCGAGTGACAGTAAGATGAGATAAAAAATGCGCTGAGATTGCGAAGAGATTGTAGTCAGCCAGAAGGCTGGACGGAGAACTGCGCGTGTGGGAATAACTGCTGCCAGTAGCCGTTTCG
>CAMDJH010000202.1 GCA_945900455.1 Akkermansia muciniphila | reverse complement strand
ATAATCGTTATGCGTCAAGTCATCGAAATCCTACGTCTCAAACATCAACATCAACTCTCCGTCCGTGAGATCGCCCGCAGTTGCAAGATTGCCCCCAGCACGGTCGGCGACTACCTGCAGCGAGCCGAACTGGCTCAACTGAGTTGGCCCCTGCCCGAGGGTCTTTCGGAACCGGAGATTGAGCAGCGCCTCTTCGGGTCGAGCCCGCCCCAAGTGCCGGCGCCGACGCCGCGAACGGTGCCGGATTGGAGCCAAGTTCACAGCGAGCTGCGGCGCCCCAATGTGACCCTACGCCTGCTCTGGCAGGAATATCATCGCGCCGATCCCTCGGGCTTCAAGTACAGCCGTTATTGCGAGCGCTACCACACCTGGAGCAAGGCATTGGATCCCACCCTGCGTCAGGTTCACTTCCCCGGAGAAAAGATGTTCGTGGACTGGGCCGGACAGTTGATGCCGATTCGCAATGCGGCCGATGGTTCCATCCGTTTCGCCTCGCTCTTCGTGGCGACACTCGGCGCGTCGAACAAGATTTATGCCGAGGCGTCGAAGCGCTGCGTCGTAACCCCACAGCCAGCGACAACCGTGGCGGGGTCTGCGGAGAGGCCATCCAGCACACTGGCGGGGGTTGGATTGGCGGGCAACACTTCGAATGCAATCAGGTTCCAGCCCTGATTCAGTTTGATCAATTGTGTTGCGGTTTGGGCGAAGGACTGGATCGGGTTCAACGCACCAAGGCATGCCACCCCGATCCAGAAGTTCCAACGCCTTAGAACGCGGAGGGCCACGGAAGGAATAGTCATAATTCTTGGCCGAAGGCTAGCACCAGGGGGCGTCAAGGAATGACCCCGATCGCTCAATTAAGCGATGGCAATAGCCGAATTCCGATCATGTCGACAGATCCGTCTTCCGTAAACAATTATCCGGACTTAAATCAATAATGGAGCCAATGACGGGTAACTTAGTAAATATCGTCATATAATTTGTGCGGAAGGCTATCAACGCACGCTCGCCTGAAACGGTCATGTTACGATAACGTGACGTTGCTTGGGGATGACAAACCGGTATTCAAGCTGCACTCGAGGAAGCGGTCTCAGTTGGCTTGCTAGATATACAAATCTTTGGCCCGCAGATTTCAGTGAACCGGGCGAGGATTTCGTGTGCGGCTTAGGCGCTCCGAGGGGAATTCCCCACACAAAGATCACAAAGGTCGCAATGGAGGATGGGAGCTTGCACTCGGGCGCGGGGCGCAGCCAGACCGTAGCCCATGGCGCGAGCCACTTCTGCGGGTCAGCCGTTCGGCCTGACACTGGAGATTGGACGTTTTATGATTGTCCCGCCGGGACATAGGCGCAGGTGCAGGCAGATGGTCAGACTACAGGTCTCACACCCGTCGGTGGAAAATGACTGAACAAAATGTTTGTAGACTGCCCCCACGGGGATAAGCTCGCCGGACATCAACACTCAATAAAGCGCATGAAATTCGGAGCGTCCAAAGGCGGGCCTGCACCTCTCCGCCAGCGCCCGAGTCCGCAACCCCAAACGGCAGGAACTGTTCCATGCTAAAAATCCTCGCTCCTGCCGGCCGTAGCGTCCCGTTCTGCGACGGCGTCTCGCGGCGCAATTTCCTGAAGATCGGCGGTCTTGGCGCGATCGGCCTCTCGTTACCCAATCTTCTCGCGCTGGAAGCTCAGGCGGGCATTCGCAATTCGCACAAGTCGATAATCCTCATCTACCTCGTTGGCGGGCCGCCGCATCAGGACATGTTCGACCTCAAGCCGAACGCGCCGCGTGAGATCGCCGGGCCGCACAAACCAATCGGCACAAATGTGGCGGGCATTCAAATCTGCGAACTTTTCCCCCGGATGGCGCGGATGATGGACAAGTTTGTGATCATCCGCTCGCTGGTCGGGGCGCAAAGTGATCACGATGCGTCCCAATGCTTTACGGGGCACAATCTATCCGAGATCGCGCCGCCCGGTGGTTGGCCCCAGTTCGGCAGCGTGGTGAGCAAGTTGCAGGGCGCAGTGGATGCCGCCGCGCCGCCGTTCGTGAGCTTGTGCTACGAATGCAGCCACGGTCCGTATAACGAGCCCGGTCCCGGTATGTTGGGCGTAGCCAGTTCCGCGTTCCGACCCGTTGGCCCCCGCCGCGCGGATTTGACGTTGCAGGGAATCACTTACGACCGTCTCACGGATCGCGCGCGTCTGTTGTCCAGCCTCGACCGCTTCCGCCGCGACGCCGATTCGAGCGGAAAGATGGCCGGCATGGACGCCTTCACTCAACAGGCCATGGGCGTGCTCACCTCATCGAAATTGGCGGACGCGCTTGACCTGTCCAAGGAGGACCCACGCCTCGTCGCGCGTTATGGCACGGGTGACACGGTCAAACGCATCGACGACAATGGCGCACCGCGTGTCCCCCAAAGCTTTCTCGCCGCCCGTCGTTTGGTCGAAGCCGGCGCCCGCGTCGTGACTGTCAATTACAGCAAGTGGGATTGGCACGGCGGACCGGGCAACGACATTTTCTCTCGTGAACGCGAGGACTTCCCCATCTTTGACCAGGGCATCACCGCACTCGTCGAGGACCTTCACCAGCGCGGTCTCGACAAGGACGTCACGGTGCTTGTTTGGGGCGAATTCGGCCGCACGCCACAGATCAGCGCCGACACCGGACGAGACCATTGGCCGCGCGTCGCCATGGCGTTGCTCGCGGGCGGGGGCATGCCCTGCGGCCAGGTCATCGGCTCCACCGACCGCCTCGGCGGCGAAGCCGACAGCCGCCCCGTGACCTTTCCAGAAGTGTTCGCCACCCTTTACCGCAATCTGGGAATCGACGTGAACACCGCGACCGTCACCGACGCCAAAGGCCGCCCACACTACCTGGTCGAAGGCGGCCCCCAGCCGCTTCGTGAGTTGTCTTAGTGGGCGAGAGTGTGGACTTGGCGCGTCTGGGGATGGGCTGCAGCGAGTTATTCCCAATTTGGGTGGATGACAAAAATCTTCACGAGTTCCAGCATCACCCCCCCCGTTCCTCCTGCAAACGGGTCGATGCCTTGATCGGGCTCTTCCCGACCCCAGCCACCCGGTAGGATTCGCACGCGAAGCCGCGAAGCAAAGCAGAGCCGGCTCGGACAACAACGTCGGCAGGGATCTGACTCGATTCGGATTCTTTTATCGCTGGGCACTCGAGCGCGGCGATTCCAAGGCCTGGCAGCCGCAGGGTGCCGGATCCGCTGACAGATACCATGTCCCGACCGGGACATTTTATGTGTAGCAAGGGCCAATCTCCAGGCCCAGCGCATCGGCGCCGGGAAGCGGGCAATGGAGGGAACGGAGTCCCGGAGAGATTCGAGGAGCAACGCAAATTGCCGGGGGGAAGAACCGCGGATTCACACGGATTGACGCGGATAAGGGGAAGCCGTTGCCTCTCACCTTTTGAGTGAGCGCCCGGAATCAGTCTTTATCGGCGTTCATCCGCGGTTCCAAACTCCGGTTCATTGGATTACAGGAATATCCAGGCAGAGGGCTTGGTGAGGCCATTTATTGAAGGAGTGCGGTGCGTTAGCACAGAAATAAATCATTCCTTGGGAAAGTATGTCTAGCAAATAGACATGCTTCATCAAAAAAAGGCTGAAAACTGAATCTTTTCAGATTTTTGTCTCACACCCTCCCAATTTCACTCGACCGCCGACAGATCTCGACTTCCGATGATCGGCCTCTGTACGGTGAAGGTTCACCATGAACCAGCGCCACGTCCTTACTCGACGCACCTTCGTAAAGACCTCGATTGCCTCGCTCGCAACCATCCAGGTGGTTCCACGACATGTCCTGGGTGGACCGGGCCAGACACCGCCCAGCGAGCGACTCCGTGTGGCGGGCATTGGTTGCGGTGGGATGGGGGGTGGAGACATTGCCACAGTGACCAAGCTCGGTGCCGAGATGATCGCTCTTTGCGACGTGGACGAGGTCCGGGCGGCTGGAACCTTCAAAGCCCATCCGAAGGCGAAGCGTTACAAGGATTTTCGCGAGATGATCGACAAGGAGGCGAAAAACATCGACGCCGTGACGGTCGGCACGCCCGATCACGTCCATGCCGTCGCCTCGATGGCGGCGATCCGGGCGGGTAAACACGTCTACTGCCAGAAACCGTTGACTCACACTCTGCAGGAGTGCCGTGAGTTGACTAAGGCGGCCAAGGCGGCCGGCGTGATTACGTCGATGGGTAACCAGGGCCATGCCACGGAAGGTGCCCGCCTGACCAACGAATGGATTCAGGCCGGCGTGATCGGAGACGTGCGGGAAGTGCATTGCTGGTCGGACCGGGCGGGACGACTTTGGAAACAGGGAATTGGCCGACCCCGGGATACGCCGGAGGTCCCCTCGTCGCTCGACTGGAACCTGTGGCTGGGGCCGATCCAGGAACGCCCCTACCACCCGGCTTACGCCCCGGTGGGTTGGCGTGGGTGGCGGGATTTTGGAACCGGAGCCATGGGCGACATGGGCTGCCACATTATCGACCACCCCGTTTGGGCGTTGCACTTGGGTGCCCCTACGTCCGTGGAATCTCGTACCACGCTCGACGGGACCCTACTGGATGGCGGCAAGATCAATTTCGAAACCTACCCCGTCGCGGCGATGATCTATTATGACTTTCCCGCCCGCGGCGCGTTGCCAGCGTTGCGCATGACCTGGTATGACGGCGGGTTAATGCCCGCCGCTCCCGGGGAATTGGCGGACGGCCAGCCGTTGCCGGACAACGGCGTCCTTTACATTGGTAGTAAGGGAAAGATTTTCCACTCGTCCCACGGCGGCACGCCCCGGATCTTACCAAGGGGCCTGATGGAGGCGGCTTCCGCGGTTCCTAAAACCATGCCCCGTTCGCCCGGTCACTACGAAGAATGGGTTTCCGGTTGCAAGACCGGCAAACAGCCGGCAGCCAGCTTCGCCTATTCAGGCCCGATGACGGAGATCGCGCTCTTGGGCGTGCTTTCGCTGCGCGTCCCGGGCGAACGTCTGGCATGGGATCACGAGAATCTCCGAGTGACGAACGCCCCGGAAGTCAACGCCTACGTCCGGACCGAGTATCGGAAAGGCTGGACGCTATAGCAGCTAGAGAAGGATAATTATTTCGAGCCGGTTCGCCCGGCGGATAGCCTTCGGGAGTGCGGTCCTTCGTCCCCCCGTGGATCCTGAATTGTGTTCTGACGTTATTGTTTTAAGGGAGCGTCAGGCAGGGCAAATGCCACCAGACTGCCGCCGGCTGGACGGCCTGACTTTCCGCCCCCGGCAGAAATCACGATATATTGCCGGCCCTTAACCATGTAGATACTCGGCGTGGCGTTGCCGCCAAAGGGCAGGGGTGCCTGCCAGAGAAGGGCGCCTGTCTTCTTGTCGAAGGCCCGAATGGTTTCGTCGGCGGTGGCCGCGATAAAGAGGAGTCCCCCCGCAGTGACGACGGGCCCGCCGTAATTTTCGGTTCCCGTGGGTGGGATGCCACGAGCCTTCAGTTTGGCGTATTCGCCGAGCGGCACTTTCCACTTGATTTCCCCGGTATTCAAATCGACTGCATTGAGCGTGCCCCACGGGGGATTGATCGCCGGATAACCCTCTGGGTCAAGCCAGCGGCGAAACCCGCCGAATGCATACGAGGAAGCATTGCCGGGGGTTCCTGGAGCCCGGGTGCTGTCCTCGCGCCGGGTGGCAGTGACGGGGGCCGCATTGAGCACGTAATCAAGGATGGCTTCGCGCTGTGCGTCCGGAATTTGATCAAACGCCGGCATCCGCCCGTTTCCTTGTTTGGTAATGAGCGTGATCTGTTCGCGCGGACGCCGCTTGATCACATCGATCAGCGATGGAAAACCACCGACGAGATTGCCGGCTTTATCGAGCCCATGGCAGGCGGCGCAATAGAGCATATATTCCCGCTCGCCTCGCACCAAGGGCGAGCCGTCTGGGTGCCGTGTCTCCACCATCTGGAGGATCCAGGGCATCTCGTTGATATTGACGTAATACACCCCGTCGGGATCCGCTGCGCCGCCGCCCCATTCCATGCCGCCGTCAAAACCAGGGAACATGATGGTCTCCCGGAGGCTGGGGGCGGGAAAGGGGCCGAAATTAGGCGAGACACGGAGTCGGTCCAAGGTCATCGCTTTGGTTTCGGGTGAAATCGTTGACGCGTCCTTTTCCCCATAGTATTGCCGCATCAGCGGCGCGGGTTTCGTCGGTATGGGCTGAGTGGGCCAGGCCTGTTCTCCCCGGAGATCCGACTGGGGAACCGGTTTCTCTTCGATCGGCCAGAGGGGGGTTCCGGTCACCCGATTGAAGACAAATAGCAGGCCGTGCTTGGTCCCTTGAGCCACCGCATCGACCTTCTTGCCTCCGTGGTTTACCGTCAAGAGGACCGGAGGACACGGCAGATCCTTGTCGAGCAGGTCGTGGTGGACGATCTGGAAATGCCACAGACGCTTTCCGGTTGCCGCATCCAGAGCGACAAGACTGTTGGCGAATAAGTTCATCCCGTGACGCTCGCCGCCATAGAAATCAGGCTCCGCCGTCTTGGTCGCGATATAGACAATGCCGCGTTTTTCATCGAGAGATTGACCACTCCATGGCATCAAGCCGGTGGCAGTTTTGTAGGAATCCTCCGGCCAAGTGTCGTAACCCACTTCGCCAGGACGTGGAATCAGATGGAAGATCCAGCGGCGTTGACCCGTTCGGACGTCCAAGGCCCGCACCGCCCCCGGTCCGCCGAGTCCGCCGAGGATTAAAAGGTCCTGATAGATTATTCCTGGTGTATTGAGGCCGATATTGGGAAGACCGGCGACATCCAGTCCGGTGCCGAGATGGACGGAGCCATTTTCTCCGAAGGTACGGACGGGAGTGCCGGTCTTTGGATCGAGTGCGAAGAGGTAGTTCCCCGCCGAGGTAAAGAGACGTTGTTCGCCCCCCGATTTGCTCTGCCAGTAGACGAGCCCGCGTTGCCGTCCACCGCCCGCTCCAGAACGCTCCGTAGCCGGATTCCATTTCCAGAGCTCGATCCCGGTGGCGGCGTCCAACGCGATGACCTTGCGGGTGGGGGAGGGGGTGTAGAGCACCCCGTTGATAATCAGGTTATTCGCCTGATATTCGCCCTTGTCCCCGGTGTCGTAGGTCCACGCGACCTTGAGTAGCTTTACGTTCGTCCGGTTGATTTGCCGTAGCGGCGAATAGAGGCTGCGCCCCTTATCCCCCAGGTAGGTGGGCCAGTCTGTGTTCGCCCGCGGTGAGGTGGTCCGGGAAGCCAACGAGTCGACCCGATTGGCACCGAAGCTGGTCCGGGAAAACCCCACCAGAGTGAGCAGGAGGAATGGCAGGTGAATGACGCGTAGGGGAAAACTAAGGTTCATGCTTAGAAAAATGGCGCTTCGCACCAATTTGTCGGTGGTTTTCAGTGATTTGAAGGACTAAATTGTAGAATCGATCCCAGGGCCGGTGGACGCCGATTCGACAGGAAGGGCTGGACGCCCGTTCACGGCTCCGAATCGTTCAGGATCCGGTTGAAGATCTTGAAATGTCGCCGTTGTTGAAGGTCAGGCGGTTGGCAGACAAAGGGTCTCTCGTTATTGACAATATCCTGCGTGCAACCGCGGACGGACCGCGGTAGAAGTTCGCAAACACCTATGAAGACAAAACGATCCACCCCGTTGTCGCAACCGTCCGGAGTGCTGTCCCGGCGGCAGTTTTCCAGATTGCTTGCGACTTCCGCGCTGGGCGCGGTGACGGCTCCGGCGTTCCTGCGCGGCCAAAATCTCAACCAAAAACTTAACATCGCCGTCATTGGCGCCGGTGGGCGGGGCGGCAGCAACATGGCCGACGTCGGCAAGAGCGAGAACATTGTCGCCGTGTGCGACGTGGCAGAGTCGGCGCTGGATTCAGCTCAGAGGAAATTTCCTCAGGCGAAGCGCTTCACGGATTTCCGGAAGCTCTACGAGATCGAGAAGGCATTCGATGCCGTAGTCGTAAGTACCTGTGAACATACCCACGCGTTCGCGACCCTGCCGGCTCTCAAGCTGGGCAAGCATGTCTATTGCGAGAAGCCGCTCACGTACAACATTTGGGAAGCGCGCGTGATCCGTGAAGCCGCGGCAAAGGCCAAAGTCGCCACGCAGATGGGAACGCAAATTCACGCGGGCGACAATTACCGGCGCGTGGTCGAGTTGGTGCAGAGCGGCGCGGTCGGCCCGGTACGCGAGGTGCATGTCTGGGTGGGGCGCGCATGGGGGCGCCAGTCCGCAGAAGCCGCCGAGAAGAATCACGACATCGTCAGTGTGCGCGAGCGTCCCACTGAGACGTCGCCGGTGCCGAAGGGGCTCGACTGGGATCTATGGCTCGGGCCGGCGCCATTCCGTCCGTTCAACCAGGTCTATTACCCGGGACCCAAGTGGTATCGCTGGTGGGATTTCGGCAATGGCACGATGAGCGACCTTGGTTCGCACTGGAACGACCTGCCGTTCTGGGCGCTAAACCTGAAGGCGCCGCTGACCATCGAATCGGGCGGGCCGCCGCCGCATCCCGAGATTGCGCCGGCCTCGATGCACGCGACCTACGAATATGGCGCGCGGGGCGAATTGCCGCCGGTGCGATTGACGTGGCACCAGGGCGAGGACAAACCGGAGATCTGGACCGCGGGCGGCATCCCGAAATGGGAGAGTGGTGTGCTCTTCATCGGCACGCATGGACGCATGTTGGTCTCCAGTTACGACAAACATCTTCTGCTGCCCGAGAAAGGGTTTGTCGATTTCAAGCGTCCGGAACCGTTTATCGCGAAATCCATTGGCCATCACGCGGAATGGATTCACGCGTGCAAGACCGGCGATCCGACCACCTGCAACTTTCAATATGCCGGCTGGCTGACCGAGGCGAACCACCTTGGCAACGTGGCCTATCGCGCCGGTCAAAAGCTGGAGTGGAATTCGGCCGAACTCCGCGCGACCAACACACACGCGGCGGACAAGTTCATTCGCCGCGAGTATCGTGCGGGGTGGCAGTTGTCGTAGCCAATTCCTAGGGTAGCTCGTGCCTCGCTACCCTGGGGCTTTGGAACGGAATCCCGGTGGGATTCTCCGGTGCCACGGAGGCCGATGACGACGCCAAAGGAAATAAGACCCGGGATAGCGCAAGTCGTTTCCCGCCGATTGCTTATAGCGGCAAAATCCGCACTCTCGACCTGGATTCGTCAATCGTGAGCAATGCGCCACTCTCCAATGCTTGGCCGTGAGCTCGCAGAGCGCTCAAGACGATCGGGCAAAGGTGCTCAGGTGACACGTCTTGCGTGCGAACCTGAATGACGCTTGGACCGCCATGCTTGCTGTGTGCGAGCAGGATACCGAAATCGAGATCGTGGGTAAACACCACTCCCCCGTGGTCGCGCGCCCACTGCATAATCTCGGTGTCGGGGGCGTCGTATGCACCGACGACTGACCAGTGAACCGCCTCGAAACCGTTGGCGCGCAGCAGCGGCACCCAGTCGGGCGACAAATTCATGTCGACGACCAATCTCACGCCATGGCCAAGGGCACCTCAATCTCCTCGACACGCCACGCGGCGTAGGACAGCGCCTCGCGGATGTCGTCGGCCTCAAGATAAGGATAAAGACGTAAAATCTCGTCGGCGGAGCGACCTGCGGCGACCAGGCTGACAAGGGTGCCAACGGTGACGCGAAGCCCGCGGATGCAGGGCTTGCCGCCCATGATGTTTGGATCGTGCGTGATGCGAGTGAGAGCTGGCATGGGATGAGGCTACTGGAAAGCGTCCGTCACTGCACGCCGATTTCCGTGGCATGAGAAAACGGCCGAAGCCCAGCGACCCGGCCCAAGACGCGCCGATTGCAGCCGAGGCGCAACGGTCAGATCGGCGCAGTGGACGTGCAGCTTGTGACCGCGGATGTCGACAACGACGCTTGGCGGGGGACCGGACGGCGGTGATTGAGCGTCACAGGGATCAAGTGCGCCGAACTCGCGGCGTCGGGCGGCGGTTCGGCGGAGCGGATGGTTCGGCTAATTTCAACGGTCGCGTGGCGGCGAGCCGCTCGGCGATCCATACCTTGATGAGAGACTGCCTGGGCACTCCGATTCGGCCTGCCTCCAGATCCAGTCTCGCCAGCATCCACTCCGGAAAGTCGACATTGACGCGCTTCGCCTGTTGACCGGGGCGCACCGCTCTGGCGAGATCGAGATAGGGCAGGATATCCTCCTTCCCCTCATTGAACAGCTTATCCAGTTCTTCTGCCTTCATACATATTCTTTTCGTTAGGTCGAGCCTGCCTCACGGAGATGAGGCGCACGTGGTTTCCGCGAAGCGTGTAGAACGCAGCCCACACCTTCCCGCGATGCCGGGCGAGGATGGCCCAGCGGGGCTCGGAGTCGCTCCGGGCGGGAACGACCAACCGGGCATCGTCCTCCCAGAGTTCCTTCGCTTCCTCGAAGTCGATCCCGTGCTTGGCTCTGTTGCCTTCGCTCTTCTCCAGATCATATTGAAACTCCATCCCGGTATACTTTTCATACCGTCGAGGGGCGAAGGGCGCAAGCGGCTTCTTGCCGAGCGACCCGTCCCACAAGGGCGTTCGATTGCAACCGGAGCGCGATGGCCGGGTTCGCTGCGGTGCAAGTCTGAGCCGTTGCGGTCATTCGGGAATTCGGTCGTTTGGCTCGGGCTCAACCAAAGGAAATTTGGCGAGGATGGGGTCAGTAGCGACTTTCTTGCCGCCTCCGGCGCGTTCGCTCAAATAGCGCTCGGCGTCCGGCGCTTTGAGCTTCTCGGCGAGCGCGCTGCTGACGAGTAGATTGACGGAAATGCCCTCGTCGCGTGCCAAACGCTTGGCGTGCCGGTGAATGGAGTTGGGAAGTCGAATGCTCAGTGTGCTCATGGGAGTGTGAATGCAGTCACGCGAACGGTGAGTCTCTGCCTTACTCCAAAGTGGCGGGCTTCCCAAGTCACCGCTTCGTTCATTCCAATAAGTCCTGTCGTGACGCCCGCAACCGCACGTTCTTGAGTTCCTTTGGTGGAGACCTGATGCGCGTCAATGCTGCGAGCCAGGTCAAACACTCGCTCTCGCGGAGCGCGAATTACGGTGGATAGTTCGATGACTGGCATGGCGTTGAAACACCTAACCGCGGATTACCCCCTCCGGTTGGGGGTGATATTGGAAGACGTTGCCATCGATTGGCGCTCTAAGAACCTCCAGTTTATCACCCTATTGATAATTATAGGGGGACGCAAGAAAATTAATATGCTTGCCCAGAAATCCAAGTGCGCTGCGGCAGCGATGCCCCCGGGAGTTGGGCCTTTTATCGAGAGTGGCAGAGGAACTGTGCCGCCATGCAATTGGCTGCGAATCCCAACGGGATTCCGTCCCAAAGCCCAGGGTTGCGAGGGACGAGCTACCCTGGGAATTGATCCGCACCCTCGGTCCAACCCCAACGGGGTTGCGTCTCAATTCCAAATATAACGTTCATCCCGTTCGATCTCATCTTTCCGCAGCAACTTCATTCTTCCTGAATGAAAAGTAGAGACGGACGGTGGTCCTTGGTCGAGAAGACGAACCGAACGCAAACTACCGATAAGGATTGCGCTATGACTCTCCATTCGGCGTTGGTCGCAACCCCGTTGGGGTTGCGGTGTCGATCGTGCATTTACCCAGGGGTAGCTCTGCGCTTGCCCCCCAAGAAAATGCGGGAAAACGCCCGGCGATCCTGTAATTCAGGCCGATGATATTTGCCGCGTCGATTAAGCAACGACTCGCCGAAGCAAAAAATGTGGAATGGGTGAAGGGCTTGCTCCGCGGCGACCCGGCGCCCAGCCGCCACGATCTGGCCCGGGAAATCTGTCGCCGCCTGGATCTGCGGGACGGCAAAGGCGACTGGCAGCTGGC
>CAMDJH010000201.1 GCA_945900455.1 Akkermansia muciniphila | reverse complement strand
GAAGGAGCCCAAATCTTCTGTCGGGTACGGAGTTATCTTTCTACCTGCAGGAAAAATGATCTCGCGCCGACTCAGGCCCTACAAATTCTATTCTCAGGACACCTTCCGGATTTCATCGCTAAACTAGAATAAGTGCTGAATAGTTACCTTCCCTCAAATAATGTCGCAGGGGCTTTGGGTCCATCAAAAGCATCAAAAGGGTCAAGCCCATGAATCACATTCACAATTCAGGGCTTGACCCCTCTTGCGAGACACTGCAGTAGTAACAATCCTGTGAATGGCAATTTGTTCCGCATTCCCATGTGCAACATTTTGTACGCCTGGAGAATCGGATTGGACACCCGCAATTCGAAGGCATCAGATTGGCTCCGGGTGTTTTGTCGAAATGCAGAGCGCACCGCTAACGGCTCGTAACAGTGAGTCTAACTCAACGGGCTTGCATAGGCGCTCGACGTTTCCTTCATCCAGATGGCCATTCAGCGGTTGGATGTCTCCCTCACCCGTCAGGAATAACACCGGCAAATCCGCCCGTACCGCCCGCATGGCCACCATCGCTTTATGGCCATTCAACAGGGGCATGGATTGGTCGCTAATGAGGAGGGCCACTTCGTCTGGCTGACGTTTGAAGAGCGATACGGCTTCCGCGCCATTGGCGGCCGTGATCACCCGGTAGCCGTAGTCTTCGAGGCTGCTTCGGAGCAGTTCGCGAACCGCTTCGTCATCGTCGGCCACGAGGATGAGTTCGAGATGACCTCGAGGCGGCGGTGGGACGTCTCCAGTGGCTTGTCGCTCCGTGAGCTCGGTATAGCGGGGCAAATATATCTCAAATGTCGTCCCAGCGCCTGGCTGACTTTGCACTGCAATAAAACCGTCGTGCGCATTCACAATGCGCGTCGTAGTGGAGAGACCAATGCCGGTGCCTTTGTCTTCCGGCTTAGTGGTGAAGAATGGCTCAAATATCCTGGGTAACACATCGGGCGGTATGCCGATGCCGGTGTCGCTGACGAGAATGACAACGAATGCGCCAGCCCGCGCGTTGGGGATGGCACGGGCCTCAACTTCGGTAAGCTCGATATTATCCGCTGCCAGTGAAAGAGAACCCCCCTCCTGCATTGCATCCCGGGCATTGATGCAAAGGTTAAGTAACACCTGGTGCAATTGAGTTGTGTTGCCGCGCACCGCCCAAAGGTCTGCGGCCGCGTGGCCCGCGATAGCTATATTCTGCGGGAACGTGTTGACCGCGAGCTTCTCCATTTCTTTGACCAGCGGGCGGATATCCAACCGCTCAAAGTCGCCCTTTCGACCACGGGCGAATAGCAACACCTGCCGCACCATATCAGCGCCTCGGCGCGTGCTGGATTCCATCAGGGAGAGAATTCGCCGATTGTTATCGCCGGTAACGTTCCGTCGCAGAAGCTGCGTTCCCATGAGGACCGGCGCCAACGCGTTGTTCAAATCGTGCGCCATGCCGCCCGCCAGCGCGCCAATGGCCTCCACGCGCTGCATTCGCAGGGACTCCGCTTCGAGTTGCTTCTTCTCAGTGACGTCCGAATTGATTACGAGCAACCCCCGCGGTTCTCCGGCCTCATCGCGAAGCAACGTCCATCGACTTTCGACCGTGAACGATTTTCCGGATCGCGCCTGCTGACACAGTTCTCCGTTCCACTCCCCACGCTCCATCGCCATCTTCCGGGCGTTGGCAGCCGCGGCATTTACGAAGAGAGTATCCGCGGCACCCGTCGACAAATCCTTTTGTGACCAGCCATAAAGCCGTTCGGCACTCGGATTCGCGTAGGTGGTTTTTCCATCAAGGGTCTGGACAAGAATTGCGTCGTGCGCCTTTTCGATGAGCGCCGCCTGTTCGCGAATGTGGGCGTCGTCAGCACGCTTGGTGGCTTCAAAGCGGCGTCGTGTGCGGTACCAATCCAAGGAGTGAAACAAGACCGAACCGCCCAGCGCGACAGGCATTTGAACCGCCGTGACGAGAAGCCACGGAAACCAGACATTAAATTGAAGGAACATCGCAGCGGCAGCCGCTGTAGCCGCGCCACCCCCGGCCACCGCGGCAACGGTCGCTGGAACCGGCCTGAGCCAAAGCAATCCCGCGCCGAATAGCACGCCCACAAATAGCACCACGGAAAATTCCAACGACGGGTTCGGCCGCTTCAGCCAGTCTTCGCGCAGCAGATTGAGCATCTGTGTCGCATGGACTTCGACGCCGGGCATGAACAAGTCCTGCTCCCGCCACGAGTGAAACGGGCTGCGAAATTCATCGCGCCGTTCTTTGAACAGTCCCGCCATCGGACGCGCACCCACAAACACCACTTTATCCCGGAACACCGCGGCATCGATTGTCTTCGGATCAAGCGCCTGGCTAACGCTCACGTGCGGCAGGGTAAACGGTGGACCGTAGTACCGGAGCCAGCGTGCAGGCTCCTTGCCGCCGCTGGTTTTGACGGAACCCAATTCCAGCACGCGGGCCGTGGCCCAAGTGAGGCTGGGGCGCATTTCTCCGTTGGCGAATCTTCCAGCAAAGTGTCGGCGAGCCACAAAATCATCGTCTACGCCGAGTTCTCCCAGACCCCATGCCGCGGCGGTGTTTCGCAGGGATTCCATCGGCAGCGCCAAACGTGTCGTGCGCCCCCACGGGCCATCGCCGGTGCTTTGGCTGGATACGCTCACCTCCCCAGCCAGCACGGCGCGACCCTGATCGCGCAGCGCGTCTGCCAGGGATTGGTCCGCGCCAGCGTCTGCGCTGGCCGTATCGAAAATGATGTCGAAGACTACCGCCCTGGCATGGGCTGCTTTCAAGCGTTGGAGCAATTGCGCGTGCAAGGCGCGCGGCCAGGGTTTGGAAGGGTCTTGCCGCTCGCGCAAATGTGATTCGAGATCTAGATAGATGATGACAACAGGCGTGTTAGTGGGCGGGCCGTTGGCGAGGTCAAACCAGGCCAGATAGCTGTCATAACTCGCGCGAGTGAGCGCTGAGCCCGTAACGGATGACGTACGAAGCAACCATCCACCGAGGCCCGCACAGAACAGTGCGAGCAGCGTGGCAGCGGTGAATTGAGGATGACGCATTGGCTCAAGTCGCATTCCGGTGGTCGGGATCCTAGGTGGCTCGCACCAAGGCCGCGAGAATCATCTGCGCCGTCTCGCAGCGTGGTATCAAGTCCGGCACTCGGACTCCGCGAGCCTTGGCCTTGGCAGTATAGCGGTCGCCTGATGCAACCTTGGGCTCGTCCAGTTTAGAAGTTCAGGCGCACACTCACAACCGCCATTCGCGCACGCGGGAGTGCGTTGTAGAGGTTTAGAGGATTCAAGCGGTAGTCTTGTCCGGTGAGGTTCAACAGGCCCAATCGGACTTCGGCGCGACGGCGGGGGAAGCGATAGCCGGCTGAGATGTTGTGCTGCCAAAAATCGTCCCCTGGCCTTTCTGGATTCGAGTATCCGGAGTTGTCTTGATGATATCGAGTTGATTCCCATTGGCCGAAAAAACCGGACGGATGCTGGTAACTCAGGGAAAGTCCCATGTGTTGCAGGGTGGAGTGTTGGTGCTGTTCATGGGAATCAAGGTCGATGGCACTCTCAGGGATTTGCGAAAGCGTGGTGTCTAGATTTGCATCGCTCAGGCGGTAGCGCATGGCTGCGGAAAAGCCATCACCCAGTAATTGAACCGCGTAGGCGGACAGCGTGCGCTCGCGGAATGTCAACTCCTGCCGCGTGCTCGATCCGGAACCGGGCGGAGGGGGGGGGAACGGACTTGCTGTGATGCCAATTGTGCGGTCGCCGTCCGAGTGAAGCCGATCCGTCTGCAGCCCAAAATAGGTTCTACTGGGAAGCGTCTGATCCAAGCCGAGGCTAACAGTCTCGAATACGGTCCCCGGCACCAATCCAACGCTCGATTCCGGCGCAAGACTTCGAAATGCCTGATTGAATCCGGCGACCTGCGATGGCTCCAGGCGCACGCTGTTATCGAAGAAAAGTCCGCCGAGTGACCGAGCATAGGCCCCGCGACCCTGGGCGCCGCGCCAGGGAGCGAGAAGGAAACCCGCCTTGGGTGCGAGCAAATCGTGCGTGGTGGTCCCCTCTGTTAGCGGCAACAATTCAGAGTTTCGCGGGGTGGTGAGATGGTCATAACTCAGCCCGGTGATGAGTTTCAGCGGCCGGGCAATTTGCCAGTGGTAATACAGATAGCCATTGGCCCGGCGCATTGGTTCGGATATATACTTATCAGAAAGGACGCCTGTGAAGTCTTTCGTCAAGATGCCGTGGGATTCCACCTCGCCGATCTGGTAACGACTGCCGCCGATAAGTGTGTGTTGCTCGCTCTGCCAGAGGTGCTGCAGCTCGCCAGAATAGAGGGTGAAGTCGCTGGAAAATTGGCTACTGTTGTCACCGTACCCGTAAACCTGCTGCACGGTGCTGCTGTTGGTCCGCAAGTGAAGGACCGTCATATCCGGATTCCAAAGGTCGAATGAATCCGTAAGCCGGCCGACCAGCAGCAACGTGTGGCTGGCAGGCGACCATTCGTGATGCCATCCCGTGTAGAGATTGGGCACCTGTTTTTCGCTTGCTCGCAGCCCTTCATTCGCCATCGCCGGGTCGTAATGCCGCGCGATATCCCCCGCATTTCCATCGCTGAAGGCGCTCTGAAAATAAAGTTCGTCGCGCGAGCCGAGACGTTGCTTGAGTTGCAGTGACACGTCCTTGCGCTCACGCCAGTCATTGATTTCCTGCCCGTGCTGGGATTCGTAAGCAACGTCGAAGGCATAACTGAATCCATCGGCGGTCCCAAAGAATGAGGTGAGTTGTTGCCAGTCGCCGGTGCTGCGATACTGCGTGAACGAACTCGCGCCAAGCGGGCGCTCGTCAAAGAGTTGCAAGTGTTCCTGTTGCGAGAGTAGTTGCGATAAGTTGCCCGCGCCGGCCGGGGCAAGTAGGTTGGCCAGAAGAAGCTCACTCAGCCGCGGTGTCTCAAACCGCAGGTCGAAGTGATTTGGATCTTCGAGAGCCCGATAGCTGTTGGCGAGGAAGAGATGCCCGGAAAAGTTGGCGTAATCGTCGTTCACCGCGCGTGCTGCGGAGTGCTGGCTCACCTCTGGCAATCCAGCGTCACCGTAGATCGCTGCAAGATTGACGCTGCGCACGGAACGATCGCGATCAAGGAGGAGGCGCGAGCGGTAAAGTTGACGGTTGTCGTTCAATCCGACGGAGTGTTCGAGTTCGCGCACGGCGACGTTCGGGCGGCTCTGCTGCCACTGGTGGAGAGCCGAGTAAAGCCACGCCGTCGGATCGCCAGGGTCAAGCTCCTTTGAGAGACGGAAATCCTTCTCCGCCAGTTTTACGTCGCCATTCGCGCTGAAAGCCTTGGCAAGGTAGGAACGGGCAAGTGCACGACGCGGATTGAGCGCGGCTGCGGACTGGAATGAGCGCAGCGCCTCCTCGCGCTCGCCCAATCGAACTAGCGCCAATCCACGGCCGAGCCAGGCGTTGTCGAATCCGGCATCGAGCCCGAGGGCGCGGTCGAAGGCGACGAGCCCGGCGCGGGCCTCATTTTCGTCGAGATGAATAAAGCCACGCAAGGCATAAACCTGCGCAAGGCGCGGCGAAAGTCCCTCGGCGCGGTCCAGCGATTGGTGAGCCTCTCGACGCAGTTCCAAGGCCATCTCTAACTCCGCCACGCGAACGTGTGCGAAACCGAACTGCGGAGCGAGTGAGGTGGCGCGGCGCGCAGCATCCAGAGCGTCACGCATATGAAACTGTGCCTGCAGCGAGTAGGAGCGGGCCAACCATTCGCTAGCAGTTTGGGGTGTTGCGGCCAGCGCATTCGTCACCGCATCCCCACGAACAAGCGCAATCATTTCCTGCAACGCGCGGGTGACGGGCGCGGCCGCATCCGCTGCCAAAAGGCGTGACTCAGCCAATTCCACGCGGCCAACGGACACGTCGAGCGCGGCACGGAAGAGTTCGCGCGACGGGCTCCCAGGAGGCACCTCGGAGATCGCATCGTGCGCGGCGAGCAAGGCGCCGGAGCGATAAGCTGCCAGGGATCTGGCGAGTGTGATCTTGTCGTCGACTGTGAGCGCCAAATCGTCGGAGCTCACGACCGCTGGATAGTAGAGCGCCCACTGTATGAGGCTGGCGACTTCGAGCAGAGGGCTTTTGACCGGGGGCTGTCCCGGCTCAATCCGGGCCTGCTCGCCGCTTTGAAGCGCGACGGTGGCATCAGCGGCGGCCAGTTCTACGAGGCCGTCCAGCAACGCCAGCCGGGTCGCCCCGTCCGCGCCAGCCGCTTCGAGGACGAACTCCGTCCCGCGAATGGCTCCACTGACAACAGGGGTTTCGAACTCGATGTCGGCGGGTTTCTCTCGATTGAAGAAGAAGAGCGAACCCACGGGCAAACGGAAACGGCGCTTCTCAGCGCGACGGGGCGACTGGATCTCGAGCGTTGTGTCTTCGCTCAAACGGAGAACACTGAGGTCGGAAAATTGCACGGCCGCCCTGCTTTGAGCACGGGTCCGAAGACGGTCTCCTGGCTTAAGGGCCAATCCATTGGTCGCAGTGTTCCAGTTGCCCTGCCGGGCCGCCTCAAACTCAACAGTCCCGGCGACTTCGATGACGCGGCTCAGTTGGCTGGCTGCGACTCCAAGGTTGTTCGTGGCCTCGGCAAACGCAACGCACCCCGACAACAGGAGGCCGAACAGGATTGCGGATTGCGAATACACGGTGTCGGTGGGCTAGGGGCGCCGTGCGGATTGTATCGTAAACCTGAACCAACGGAGCGGACGTGGCGTAGCTCTGGCTGACGCCCCGGCAATTCCAGATTTGTCTGAAAGACTACGATTCATAATTCTTATAGTGGGGAACCGACCGGGCACTTCGACCCGTGCCTGACGGATGCCATATTCAGGATTTCGTCCGCAGGGTCCACTTCAAAGCCCTGACAGGGCGACGTCGAACGTGCCGGAGGTGGTGCGATCGAGTTGGCCTTTCTTGAATTGACGGCGAACGGAAATGCCATGAATTCCATTCGTGAAGGTTAGGTCGTATTCGTCCCACCTGTCGGCCTTGAACTGAACCACCATGTGAACGGTGTTCGGGCCGGTTGCAAGATAGCTGTAAATGAAATCGGAGGGTGCGCTGTCATCAAACTCGATACCGGAGTTCGTCGTCCGAAACACCAGGCGCGGGGGCAAAGTGTCATCCTGAACCGTGTACGTGAGGCCGACAGGAGTCGCCGGCGGCGGATTCATCGCGGCCGGATTGCTCGTGCTGGTCGGCGAGGGAGGCGGCTGAACGAAGGGACTAAACACACCGGTGTCGGTGGAGTAAAGCGCACCGAGGCGATAGATGCGCCGAACGAAACTGCCCGACGGTCCATCCGTGTAGGAAAGGTCGTATTCGTTCTTGTCGCCTCCAAAGCCGTAGTATCCAAAGTTGATGATCAGTGACGCTGTGTTCGAACTCAGCACCTTGTAGGCGTAGGTAAACGTATTTCCGCCCGGAGAGACTTCAACCTCGTTTTCATCACCACCCACCGCTGGGGTTGGCATCTCGATACCGGTTGTTCCGGTCTTGAACTGAAGCTCATCCGGCCGGGATCCACTGTGGACATAATAGACGAGGCCGGTGACCACCGTCGGTGGCGCGGGTGGTTGAGCCGTGGTGACGGTGACAGGAAGATTCGTCACACCGGGCACGCTGTTCGTGGTGTCTGCCAAATAGCGGAAGACACCGAGGATCCGCCGCTCCAGAGTTCCTTGACGATATTCTTCGCGAACCCACGTGCCGACGCCGGGCCCCGTGTAGGCATAGCGGATTGACTCGCGGCGATCCGGGGTGAAGGTGCGGTCGACGCGCGCACTGTTATCGGTCAGACGGGAAAACTGGTAACTGAATTTGTCCAGGGCTCCGGAATAGTTGTCCTGGCCGTGGTCGTTGGTGAGGTATTCCACAGAGTTCGTGGAAAAACGATCATCCATCAACACCCGTGCGCCCGATAGTGACCACGGCGCAAATCCGTTCGTCGGACCATCTTTGATGTGAAGACGGTAGGCGGCAAACGGTACCGCATCGCCGCTTCGTGTGGAATAGATCTGCGTTACAGGTCGCCCATGGCCAAGCACGGGATTGCCGATGGGAGTCCAGTTGTTGAAGTCGACCGCGCCCTGGAGTTCGTAGCTCTTGCCGATTTCAGTCGGGTACTCGATTTCGATTGCGGAGTAGATTTTGAGTGTGTTGTTCGTCTGGGCCAGAAGCGATGAAGCGCCGGCACCGAGGAGACTAGACCCGACCAAGAAGGAGATGAGTATGTGTTTCATAGTTCGTTTTCCGTTTTCGCGTTTTTTGAATGACACCTCGCCGAACCATTCGGAGAACAGTGTCATAACTCTTCCTAAGCACGTGCCTTGCCAGTGTGGATTTACGGCCTGAAACAGCGAGTTCGGCCGCAGGTCGGACCACGGAATGGTCCGCAAGCGGAACAGTTGTTCCGTTTGTGTCAGATGTGGGGGCGCCGGGTATCGGTCCGAATGCAGAGACTTCACGCTGCTCTCGCAGGACTTAAAAACGGGCCGGCGGATGCGACGAATCTTACTCGATCCGCAAACGATAGAAATGGACGCCGTCGCCGAACGTGTTCGTGATGGCGATGATGGAATTGTCACCCGAGTAGCTATTTGTCATCGTCCGCCACGATTCCCCGAGTGCGGCGGTATGTTCGAGCCAGTAGCGCTGGCCCGCCACACTTTGAAAGGAGACGACGGAGTCGCCGTCATGGCCGAGTAAACCCATTCGCGGCGCCAAGAGCACGCGCAACGGCATTACCACATCGAGCGATGCCCCGACGTAGCTGGATACCGTGACGACGTAATCGCCGGAGTGGGATGGGAGGACATTGTCAAAATACAAGGCGATGTTGGTCGAGCCGAGCAGAGGGCTTGCTCCTTTGCGCCAGGAGAAATGCAGCGGGGGGCTTCCCTTGACCTCCGGTTGAAGGGTCACCTTCGATCCGGACGCGACCGTGCGGGAGGCGGGTGCCTGCATCAATGTGGGCGGGACCGGTGGGCGGTTGATGTCGAAGCGGTAATTCAGATGAACGATGCCCCGTGCGCCTTGGATGCCGTCAACCACCACGAGAAACAGGCGCGACTTCGGCGCGGCGAGCTCAAGTCGTGCCGCTCCATTGTTCCCGGCGCTGTCATTGTCGCACGCAACCGGGATCAAGTCGGCGTAACCCGTAAAGGGCGGGTTGTACGTGTAGACCGCAAGGATAGTGTCGTAGTTGCTGCCCAGGGTATCGAGTATCAATGTCCCGTCAGCGGGCGGCTGGTAGGCGTACCAATACGTTGCGCCGCCCGCTAAGCCGCAATGGTCTGGTTCGTTCGGATCGGGCGTGGCGAAGGTCGTGCTAAAGATCTGCGTTCCATTATAACCACGCGACACGCCGACTCCTGTGGCAAGCAAACGGGCAGCGTTCCGCTGACGATTCACCCCGCTGTCGTCGCCGCGACGACCCCCTTTGTCATCCGGCAACAGCGGCGACTCAAATGCATCGAAGAGCTTGTCGCGGGCGAGTGCATTGGTCTGGCCTTCGGAGTTGATTTGCAATTCAACGGGTGCCGTCTCGAAGCGCACTCCGCCTACGTCAATCCGCACCGTGTATCGACCGAGGTTGGCCGGCTGCAAGCTGGGAATGACGAGGTTCGTCCCCTTCTCATCGATGGACACCCCATTGAGTCTCCATTGCAGACGAAGATCGGGTGACGTCGGTATGTTCAGGCTCAAGGTCACCGTGTCTCCTTGCTGAGCGGCACGATCGGCCGGCAAGTCGACGATGATCGGCGGAGGTGATTTGGCGGGGATGAAATCCCACTGCAGATGAATTTCTCCAGCCGCCCCGCGAAAACCGTCGACTTGAATTTCGTACCGGATTCCGGCCCGTGCGCCAAATTGGATTAAACTCGTGTGAGCCGGAAACCGGGTTGGGTCATCGTCGTTCCGGGCTGCATCCTTGAGTTTGTTCAAGGTTGTGTCCGCCGGCTGGGCGAAGTAATAAGCCAGGAGCAGTGTGTCGAAATTGCTGCCATCGGTCGAAAAAGTCGCCAACCCATCACCCGGCGCCTGCCAGGAAATCCAGACGGAGCTTCCGCCCGGTTTGCCGCCGTACTGCGGTTCGCCCGCTTCCAGTGTTGCGCCCAGGTTGTTTCCAGCAATTTGACCTGCGGAAGCCGTGAGCAGCTCGCGGTTGGCGAAATTATCCACTAGTGAGGCGCCGAACGTCCGCGTCGGAATGCCGTCGCAAAGCGCCAGCACCGCCGCAAGTAGCAGCCCACCGGCACCGACACCCGTGGCCAGGTTTCCCCGGCGAATGCTTTCAAATTCGCAACTCATGTTTCGTATGGTAGCGGTTCAACCTAGATCAAGCCTGTCCTCCTGTCGCGCCCCCTAACCCAAGCCGTCGAGCAGGGCCTATGCCAAACGCCCCCGCGATGGCAAAAACGCACCATGGATTGGAATACCCCATCGCGCCGACGTGGAGCGGAGTCGAGTCAGGCGTCATCCCACTCCGCGACCGGAACGACGTTCCGCGGTCGGAACACGCGGGTGGAACAGAGCGATCAAGAACCCTTCGGCAGACGCAGTTCGGGCCACTTCTCCAGCCGGCGCAGCAGCGCCTGGGGAGACAGCCCCAGCGTCGCCGCCGTTCGACGGATGCCGCCCTTTGACTGACTCAAGGCAGAGCGAATCAGCTGATACTCCTGAGCTTCCAAGGGCGATAATTCCGCTCGCTCTGCCGGCAGCGCTTCCCCGGCAGCGGCAGCGGCAGCAGGCGACGCACGTGTTGCCGGAGGTGGTGACGAGGCCGACATCAACCAATTCAAATCAAGCGCAAGCCAGCGCCCCTCCGGATCTGTCCGTAGCAACGTGCGCTCAAGAATGTTCCGCAGCTCCCGGACATTGCCGGGAAAATTGTAAGCCTTCAGCGCAGCCAGATCTTCCGCGCGCAACAGGGGCGGGCGGCGTCCATACTTGCGGGACAATTGAATCAGTAACTGTTCGGCAAGTTCGGGAATATCTTCGCGGCGATGGCGCAACGGCGGCATTTCCACAGCGAAAACTTCAATGCGATACAGCAAATCCTCGCGAAAACGTCCGGCCCGCACTTCCTCGCGCAGGGATTTGTTCGTGGCGGCTACCAATCGCCCCTTGAAAAACTGGGTCTTGCTGGCGCCCAACGCACGAAATTCCCCACTTTCCAAAAATCGCAGCAGTTTGGCTTGCGAGGTGAGCGGCACGTCACCGATTTCATCCATGAAAAGTGTCCCCCCTTGCGCGGAAGCGGCGAGCCCTTCGCGCCGTTTGTCCGCGCCCGTGTAGGCACCACGCTCGGCGCCGAACATCTCCGCCTCGAACATCTCGCCCGGCACCGCAGCGCAATTCAGAGCGACATAGGGAATGTCCAAGGCCTGTTCCCCAAATGTCATGCGATGCAGCGCGCGGGCTGCCATATCCTTGCCTGAGCCACTCTCGCCCGTGATCAAAACGGTGGCCGTTGGATGTCGTGCGGCTTGGCGAAGCTGCGTCATCACCTTGCGCATGGCGTCAGAAGCACCCACGCTCTCTGCATCCTCTTCCAGGTCTGCGCGCTGGCGCATTCGCAACCGTGCGCGGCGCAAGCAAGCGGTTAATTCGTCGGTCTCGACAGGTTTCGTAAGATAATCGAACAGTCCGTTGCGGGTGAGTGCGATCGCTTCGGCAAGGTCGGGCAGCCCCGTGATCATGACAATCGGTGCGTCCGGATTTCGGCGGCTCAACTGAGCGAAAAAATCGTAGGCCTTGCCATCCGGCAGATGGTTGTCGAGGAGCACGAGGTCAAAAACGCGTTCCGTCGACACTGCCCGCGCCTCGGTCAACGTTGTGCAATGAGTTGTCCGCCC
>CAMDJH010000200.1 GCA_945900455.1 Akkermansia muciniphila | reverse complement strand
GCTGTGGAGGGACTTAACAACAAGATTCGAGTGACGACCAGACGAGCCTACGGCTTTCGGACCTATCGCGCTCTGGAAGTAGCTCTATATCACAATCTTGGAAAACTACCCGAACCGCCACCCACCCACAGATTCTGCTGAGGAGGCGGGAAGAGTAAGGGGACAAAGTAGTCAGTAATCAGTAATCAGTGGTCAGTGGTCAGTGGTCAGTGAACAGTGGTCAGTGGTCTGTGAACAGTGGTCAGTGGTCTGTGAACAGTGGTCTGTGAACAGTAATGAAATCGAGAAAGCGAACGATACGATGAACCGAGTTGAACGATGCCAACACGGCCCGGTTGGTAATCCCAACGGGAGTGTGTCCTCCAGCCCAGGGTTGCGGGGCGCGAGCTACTTGGGGTGTTCTCTTCATTGACGAGTTAGAAAAGTTCGCCGTCATGAAAAGGAAACCTTCCCCATCAGCCACGTCTGCCGCAACACGCAACGGCGCTTCTGCCGCACCGCGAAGGGCCGGTGCCGGGTTGGAATTCGGCCCTATGATGGCTGACCTTTACGACCGTGCTGTTGCCCAGATGCGCACGCAGCGGAAGAGTCAGAAGTCGAAAGCCAAACTTCCCAAATCCGAAACCGACCCCCAGCGGCTCCTCCACGAATTGCAGGTTCACCAGGTCGAGCTGGAGCTGCAGAACGACGAGCTCCGGAAGACGCGGGACGAGATGGAGGCGGGGCGGGACAAGTACAGCGACCTCTACGATTTCGCACCGATTGGCTACCTCACCCTCGACCGCGAGGGAACCATCGCCGAGGCC
The DNA here is from genome assembly GCA_945900455.1 of Akkermansia muciniphila. Taxonomy (GTDB): domain Bacteria; phylum Verrucomicrobiota; class Verrucomicrobiia; order Limisphaerales; family UBA9464; genus SIBK01. Next base: position 11,271 of record CAMDJH010000200.1, on the reverse strand, counting down.
AATCTCGCCGGAGCCAGCCTGCTGGGAGTCGATCGGGCCGCGTTGATGAAGCGGCGCTTCGGCGCGTTCGTTTCCCCGGCGGACCGCGCCGCGTTTGCCGCGTTTCTCCAGCAGGTCTTCGAGACCAAGGCCCGTGAAGAATGCGATGTGCGGTTGCTGTTGAATAGCACCGAACTCGTGGACGTGCGGATTCGAGCCATTGTTTCGAGCACCGCTCAGGCGTGCCGGATGGCGGTGACGGACATCACCGAACACAATCGGGCGGAGGCGAAAGTGCGCGTCTCGGAAGTGCGCTACCGCCGTCTTTTTGAAGCGGCGCACGATGGGGTGCTCATCCTCGATCCCGGCACCCGCAAAATCACCGACGCCAATCCGTTCATGACGTCACTGCTCGGCTACTCGCACGCTCAGTTCGTGGGGAAGGAGTTGTTCGAAATCGGCCTGCTCAAGGACGAGGCTGCCAACCAGGACATGTTCCAGAAGCTGAAGCGGAACCCCGAAGTCGTTTACGAGGATGTGCGGCTCGAAAGCCAGGACGGCCGGCATCGGGAAGTGGAAGTGGTGGCCAACCTTTGTCAGGAGAGCGGCCACGCCGTTATCCACTGCAACATCCGCGAGATCACGCAGCGCAAGCAGGTCGAGGCGGTTTTACGTCGCAACGAGGCGCTATTCTCCGCCCTCATCGAGCAAGCCCCCGTCGGTATCTATGTGGTCAGTGCCCGATGGTGCCTGCTGCAAGTCAACCCCAAGGCACAGCCCCTCTTCAAAAACATCCGCCCCCTGATCGGTCAGGATTTTTCCAGAATCCTCCATGCCTTATGGCCAGAGCGGGTCGCCGATCAAATCGCTAAACGTTTCCGGCACACGCTCAAGACGGGGGAGCCTTATCAGTTGCCCGATTTTGCCGAACGACGCCGGGATACCGGCGTGAAAGAGTTATACGAATGGCAGATCCAGCGCGTCACTCTGCCCGCCGGCGAACAGGGAGTGGTTTGTTTTTTCAGCAACATCGCCAAGCGGAAACAAGCCGAAGAGGCGCAGCGTCGCCTGGCTGTGGTGGCCGCTTCGAACCGGAAATTGGAACGGGAGATCGTCCGGCGACAGGTGGTGGAGGAGGCCCTCCGGAAAAGCGAGCAACACCAAAGCCTGCTTCTGGAACAATCGCGCGTGATGCAGGAACAGTTGAGGCGATTGTCGCGGCAGACTCTTACCGCGCAGGAGGAGGAACGACGAAAGATCAGTCGAGAGTTGCATGATGTCATCGCCCAGACCTTGACGGCCATCAACATCCGGCTGGCGGCTTTGAAAAAGGGAGCGTCGCTGAATACCAAGGATCTCGGCCGCGACATCGTGCAAACGCAACGGCTGGTGGAGAAGTCGGTGGACATCGTCTATCAGTTCGCCCGCGAACTGCGCCCGGCGGTGCTGGACGATCTCGGGCTGATTCCCGCGCTGCATGCCTACATGGAAAGCTTCACCACGCGCACCGGCATCTGCGCCAGTTTGAAGGCCGCCGCCAAGGTGGAACAACTCGATTCGTCGCGGAGCACGGTCCTTTTCCGTGTCGCGCAGGAAGCGCTCACCAATGTGTTCCGTCACGCGCAAGCCAGCCACGTGGAGGTGAGTCTCCAGAAATCGCGGCAGAGCATCTGCATGAGAATCACGGACGACGGCAAGTCCTTCGACGTGCATCGCGCGTTGAATGGTGAAGGACGAAAACGCCTCGGCCTTCTCGGCATGAGGGAACGGTTGGAAATGATCGATGGCTGTTTCGATGTCGAGTCCGCGCCGGGCAAAGGCACCACCATTGTCGCTCGTATTCCTCTCGGCAAAGTTGCGCGGGGGGGGGGACTGGCGGGGTCCGCTGAAGCCACGACTTAAATCTCGCGCCATCAACCCTAATCTCGAGCCCCGCTCCTAAACTATGAACGTAACAACGACGCCGCTCGCCGCCGCCCGGAACAAAAGTTCCCAGCCCCGGCCAAAACTGGCGCGCGTTCCCACCATGGATTCCGCCGAGGCCCGGTCGCGGCTGATTCTCGCGGCGATGGTAGCGTTTCGCGATGGCGATTTCGCGGTGCGGTTGCCGGCGGACTGGGTGGGGACAGATGCGCGGACGGCGGAGGCTTTCAATCAGACCATCGGACAAAAGCATCGCATCTCCGCGGAAGTCACGCGGCTGAGCGCGACCGTGGGCAAGGAGGGACGGCTTCGGCAGCGCATGTCGCTGCCGGGGGCGATTGGCGGGTGGGCGTCCGAGGTGGATTCCATCAACACGCTGATTGACGATCTGGTGCGGCCCACGACGGAAATCGCGCGGACCATCGGCGCGGTGGCCAAGGGCGACCTCGACCAGTCCATGGAACTCGAGGTTGACGGGCGAACGCTCAAAGGCGAGTTCCTGCGCTCCGCGAAGCTGGTCAACACGATGATCGAGCAGCTCTCGGTCTTCACTTCGGAAGTGACGCGCGTGGCCCGCGAGGTCGGCACCGAGGGCAAGCTCGGCGGCCAGGCGCAGGTGAAGCGCGTCTCGGGCGTGTGGAAGGATCTCACCGACTCGGTTAACCAGATGGCCGGCAACCTGACCGCGCAGGTCCGCAACATCGCGGACGTGACCATCGCCGTCGCAAACGGCGATCTTTCCAAGAAGATCACCGTGGATGTGCGCGGCGAGATTTTGCAGCTCAAGGAAGCGACCAACACGATGGTCGATCAACTCCGCTCGTTCGCCTCGGAAGTCACGCGCGTGGCACGCGAAGTCGGCACGGATGGCCGGCTCGGCGGCCAAGCGGTGGTGCCGGGCGTGGCGGGCACGTGGAAGGATCTCACCGACTCGGTCAACTCGATGGCCAACAACCTCACCTCGCAGGTCCGCAACATCGCAACCGTGACCACCGCGGTGGCGCGCGGCGATCTCTCCCGCAAGATCACGGTGAATGTGAAGGGCGAGATTCTGGAGTTGAAGGAAACCATCAACACGATGGTGGATCAACTCAACGGCTTCTCGTCGGAAGTCACCCGCGTGGCCCGCGAAGTCGGCACCGAGGGCAAGCTCGGTGGCCAGGCGGTGGTGCCCGGCGTGGCCGGGACGTGGAAGGATCTCACCGACTCCGTCAACTCGATGGCGTCGAACCTCACCGGGCAGGTCCGCAACATCGCTGACGTGGCCACGGCCATCGCCAAGGGCGATCTCTCCTCGAAGATCACCGTCGAAGTGAAGGGCGAAATTCTCGCCCTGAAAAACACGATGAACACGATGGTGGACCAGCTCAACGGCTTCGCGTCGGAAGTCACCCGCGTCGCCCGCGAGGTCGGCACCGAGGGCAAGCTCGGTGGCCAGGCCGCCGTGCCCGGCGTGGCGGGGACGTGGAAGGATCTCACGGATAACGTGAACTTCATGGCCTCTAATCTCACCGGCCAGGTGCGCAACATCGCGGAAGTCACCACCGCGGTGGCCAACGGCGATCTTTCCAAGAAAATTACGGTGGATGTGAAGGGCGAAATCCTCGAGTTGAAGAACACGATCAACACGATGGTGGTTCAGCTCAATGGCTTCGCGTCGGAAGTCACGCGCGTCGCCCGCGAGGTCGGCACCGAAGGCGCGCTCGGCGGCCAGGCTGAGGTGCGCGGCGTGGCGGGCACGTGGAAGGACCTCACCGATTCGGTCAACGCGATGGCGACCAATCTCACCGCGCAGGTCCGCAACATCGCGACCGTGACCACCGCCGTGGCCAACGGCGATTTGTCCAAGAAGATCACGGTCGCGGTCCGCGGCGAGATTCTCGAGTTGAAGAATACGATCAACACGATGGTGGATCAGCTCAACGGCTTCGCCGGCGAAGTGAGCCGCGTGGCGCGGGAGGTCGGCAGCGAGGGCAAGCTCGGCGGCCAGGCCGCCGTGCCCGGCGTGGCGGGCACGTGGAAGGATCTCACGGACAATGTGAACTCCATGGCCTCAAACCTCACCGGCCAGGTCCGCAACATCGCCGACGTGGCGACGGCGGTGGCCAACGGCGATCTCTCCAAGAAGATCACGGTGGATGTAAAGGGCGAGATTCTGGAGTTGAAGAACACCCTCAATACCATGGTGGATCAGCTCAACGGTTTTGCTTCCGAGGTCAGCCGCGTGGCGCGCGAAGTCGGCACCGAAGGCAAGCTCGGCGGTCAGGCCGTCGTGAAAGACGTGGCCGGCACCTGGAAGGATCTCACCGACAACGTCAACTCGATGGCGAACAACCTCACCTCGCAGGTTCGCAACATCGCTGACGTCACCACCGCGGTCGCGCGCGGTGATTTGAGCCGCAAGATCACCGTCGAGGTGAAGGGCGAAATCCTTGAGCTGAAAAACACGATCAACACGATGGTGGATCAGCTCAACGGCTTCGCCTCGGAGGTCACGCGCGTGGCGCGCGAGGTCGGCACTGAGGGCAAGCTCGGCGGCCAGGCGGCGGTGCCGGGTGTGGCGGGGACGTGGAAGGATCTCACCGACAACGTGAACTTCATGGCCTCGAACCTCACCGGCCAGGTCCGCAACATCGCCGACGTGGCGACGGCCATCGCGAAGGGCGATCTCTCCTCGAAGATCACCGTTGAGGTGAAGGGCGAAATCCTCGCCTTGAAAAACACGATGAACACCATGGTGGATCAGCTCAACGGCTTCGCCTCGGAGGTCACGCGTGTCGCCCGCGAGGTCGGCACCGATGGCAAGCTCGGCGGCCAGGCGGAGGTCAAAGGCGTCGCCGGGACGTGGAAAGATCTCACGGACAACGTGAACTCCATGGCTTCGAACCTCACCGGGCAGGTCCGCAACATCGCCGAAGTAACCATTGCGGTGGCCAACGGCGATCTTTCCAAAAAGATCACCGTCGATGTGCGCGGGGAGATTCTCGAATTGAAGGAAACCATCAACACGATGGTGGATCAGCTCCGGTCCTTTGCGGCGGAAGTCAGCCGCGTGGCGCGCGAGGTCGGCACCGACGGCAAGCTCGGCGGACAGGCTCAGGTGCCCGGGGTCGCGGGCACCTGGAAGGATCTCACCGACAATGTGAACTCGATGGCCTCGAATCTCACCGGCCAGGTCCGCAACATCGCCGACGTGGCCACGGCCATCGCGCGCGGCGACCTCAGCCGCAAAATCACCGTGGATGTGAAGGGCGAGATTTTGCAGCTCAAGGAAACCATGAACACGATGGTCGAGCAGCTTTCGGCGTTCGCCTCGGAGGTGACGCGCGTGGCGCGCGAGGTTGGCACCGAGGGCAAGCTCGGTGGACAAGCGGCCGTGCCCGGCGTGGCGGGTACCTGGAAGGATCTCACCGACAACGTCAACTCGATGGCGTCGAATCTCACCGGCCAGGTCCGCAACATCGCGGAAGTCACCATCGCCGTGGCCATCGGTGATCTCTCCAAGAAGATCACCGCCGACGTGCGCGGCGAGATTTTGCAGCTCAAGGAAACCATCAACACAATGGTCGAGCAATTGCGTTCCTTCGCTTCGGAAGTCACCCGCGTGGCGCGCGAGGTCGGCACCGAGGGCCGGCTGGGCGTGCAGGCCGTGGTGCCCGGCGTGGCCGGGACATGGAAAGATTTGACCGACTCGGTCAACGCCATGGCGACCAACCTCACCGCCCAGGTCCGCAACATCGCGGAAGTCACCACCGCCGTCGCGCGCGGCGATCTCAACCGCAAGATCACTGCCGATGTGAAAGGTGAGATTTTGGAGTTGAAGAACACGATCAACACGATGGTGGATCAGCTCAACTCGTTTGCCGGCGAGGTCACGCGGGTGGCGCGCGAAGTCGGCACCGAAGGCAAGCTCGGCGGCCAGGCCGAAGTCTCCGGGGTGGGCGGCACATGGAAGGATCTCACGGACAACGTGAACTTCATGGCGTCCAACCTCACCGAACAGGTTCGTGGCATCGTAAAAGTGGTGACCGCTGTGGCCAACGGCAACCTGAGCCAGCGCCTCACCGTGCAGGCGAAGGGCGAGGTCGCCGCGCTCGCCGACACCATCAACAACATGACCGATACGCTGGCCACCTTCGCCGACCAAGTGACAAACGTGGCGCGCGAAGTGGGCGTGGATGGGCGGCTCGGCGGCCAGGCCAACGTCCCCGGGGCCGCCGGCACGTGGAAGGATCTCACCGGCAACGTCAATCTGCTCGCCGCCAATCTCACCACGCAGGTGCGCGCCATCGCTGAGGTAGCCACCGCCGTCACCAAGGGCGATCTCACCCGTTCCATCCAAGTGGAGACGCGCGGCGAAGTGGCCGAGCTCAAGGACAACATCAATACGATGATTTCCAACCTGCGCGAAACCACTGAAAGCAATCGCGAGCAGGACTGGCTCAAAACGAACCTCGCCAAGTTCAGCAGCATGCTCCAGGGCCAGCGTGAGCTGAACACCGTGGGCCGGATGCTCCTCACCGAACTGGCTCCGCTCGTCAAGGCCCATCAGGGCTCCATTTACCATCTCACCGGCGAGAAGGATAGCTCCGAGCTCCGCCTCCTCTCCAGCTACGCGCACGGCGGGGCGGAACAACTCGCCGTGAAGATTGAACTGGGCCAGGGCCTCGTCGGCCAGTGCGCCGTGGAAAAAAAACGAATCCTGCTCAGCAACGTCCCGCCGGATTTCATCTCCATCTCCTCCAGTCTTGGCGTGGCCGCACAGGTGAGCATCATCGTGCTGCCGGTGCTCTTTGAAGGGCAGACCAAGGCCGTCATCGAACTCGCCGCGCTCCAGGAATTCGGCGCCGGGTCGCTCGCGTTCCTGGATCTGCTCACCCAGACCATCGGCGCGGTTTTCAATACCATTGAGGCGACGATGCGCACCGAGGGACTGCTCACCCAATCGCAGCAGCTCACAGTGGAGCTGCAGTCCCGCCAGAGCGAACTCCAGCAGACCAACGAAGAACTGGGCACGAAGGCTAAACTGCTCGCCGAGCAGAACGCCGAGGTCGAGCGCAAGAACGCCGAGGTCGAGCAGGCCCGCCATGCGCTCGAGGAACAAGCCGCCGAGCTGGCGCTCACCTCTAAATACAAGTCCGAGTTCCTGGCGAACATGTCGCACGAGCTGCGCACGCCGCTCAATTCCATCCTCATCCTCAGCCAGCAGCTCGCCGGCAACACCGCGGGCAATCTCTCGGACAAGCAGGTCGAGTTTTCCCGCAACATCAACTCCTCCGGCTCCGATCTGCTCAATCTTATCAACGACATCCTCGATCTCTCGAAAATTGAGTCCGGCACCGTCACGGTCGAGGTCGAGGAAATCACCTTCGCCGGTCTGCGCGAAACCATCGACCGCAACTTCCGCCACGTGGCCGAGGCTAAGAACCTGCCGTTTCGCGTGAGCTTCGTCGAAGATCTGCCGCGCACCATGGACAGCGACCCGAAGCGGCTCCAGCAAATCCTCAAGAACCTGCTCTCCAACGCGGTCAAGTTCACCGCCCAAGGCCACGTGCAGGTGCACGTCGGCCTGGCCACCCAGGGCTGGAGCCTTGAACACCCCGTGCTCAGCAAGGCCCATCAGGTCATCGCCTTCGCCGTCGAGGACACCGGCATCGGCGTCGCGCCCGAGAAGCAGCGACTCATCTTTGAGGCGTTCCAACAGGCCGATGCCGGCACTTCCCGCAAATACGGCGGCACCGGGCTCGGCCTGGCTATCAGCCGTGAACTGGCCGTGCTGCTCGGGGGCGAAATCAAACTCACGAGCGTCCACGGCCAGGGCAGCACGTTTACTCTTTTTCTCCCGTTGCGCTACGCCGGCCCCGACAACGCGAGGACCGCGTCGACCGGCGGCATCGCCCTCAAAAGTCTGCCCGCCGCGCGCGAAGAGCACATCGAGGACGATCGCAACCTCATCGGGGAAGCCGATTCCGTGCTGCTCATCATCGAGGACGACCCGCATTACGCCCGTATCCTCCTGGGGTTGGCGCGCGACAAGGGCTTCCGGGGCATCGTCGCCACCAAAGGCGCGCTGGGCCTTTCGCTCGCCCGGCAGTTCCAACCCGCAGCCATCTCGCTGGATATTTTCCTTCCCGACATGCTCGGCTGGACGGTCCTTAACCAGCTCAAGCTCGACCCAACCACGCGCCACATCCCGGTGCAAATCGTCACCCTGGAAGAAGAACGCCAGCATGGCCTCGCGCACGGCGCTTTCTCCTACCTCGTCAAGTCACCTACCACTGAGGGCTTGGAAACAGCGTTCGACCGGATCAAGAACTTCACCGCCCCGCGCACGAAGCGGCTCCTGATCGTCGAGGACAACGACATCGAGCGGCAGTCCGTCGTCGAACTGCTCGGCTACAAAGATATTGAGATGGTAGCCGTCGCCACAGGTGGCGAGGCGCTGGAGGCGATGCTCGACGAGTCGTTCGACTGCGTCGTGCTTGACCTGCGCCTGCCCGACATGACCGGCTTCGACTTGCTGGAAAAAATACATGCCGAGCCGGCCCTCATCGACGTGCCCGTGGTCGTCTTCACCGGCAAAGATCTGAGCGCCGAGGAGCAGGCGCGACTGAAAGCGATGGCCAAGAGCATCGTCCTCAAAGATGTTCAATCCCCCGAGCGATTGCTGGACGAGACCGCGCTGTTCCTCCACCGCGTCGTCACCGACCTGCCGGCGGACAAGCAGAGCATGCTCGAACGGCTCCACGGCTCCAACGAAGTCCTGCGCGGCCGCAGAATCCTCGTGGTGGATGACGACGCGCGCAATATCTTCGCCCTGACCTCGCTGCTCGAGAACCAGGAGATGGAGGTGATCACTGCCACCAATGGCCGCGCCGCCATCAGCCTCATCCAGGACACGCCGGACCTGAACATCGTGCTCATGGACATCATGATGCCCGAAATGGATGGCTACGAGACGATGCGCGAAATCCGCAAGTCCGCCCAATTCCGCACGCTCCCGATCCTCGCGCTCACGGCGAAAGCCATGAAAGGCGACCGGGAGAAGTGCCTCGACGCCGGTGCGAGCGACTACATCGCCAAGCCGGTGAACACCGACCAACTCCTGTCGCTCATGCGCGTCTGGCTTTTCCGATGAAATCAAATAACGCCAACATCCCATTGCCTTCCGGAAAGATAACACGTCGACCCACCGAGCCTTGCTCTGGTTCGGCAGTTCCCGTGTCCATCTTTCGCGACGGCCCCATCAACATCCTGATCGTGGACGATGAGCCGAAAAACCTCACCGTGCTCGAAACCGTGCTGGACGACCCCGGTTATCGGCTCGTCCGGGCGGAATCCGCCGACCAGGCGCTGCTCGCGCTCGTCGTGGAGGAATTCGCCCTGCTCATCCTCGACATACGGATGCCCGGCATGACCGGCTTCGAGCTGGCGCAGATGATCAAGGAGCGAAAAAAAACCGCCCGGGTGCCGATCATCTTCCTCACCGCCTACTACAACGAAGACCAGCACGTGGTCGAAGGCTACGACAGCGGTGCGGTGGACTACCTCCACAAGCCGGTGAACGCGTCCATCCTCCGCTCGAAAGTGTCCGTCTTCGCTGAGTTGCACCGTAGGAGCCGCGAGTGCGCGCTGGCTAACCGCGCGCTGCTCGCCGAAGTGACCGAGCGCCGGCGGGCCGAGGAACAGTTGCGGGCCTTGACGCATCGCGTGGTGCAAATGCAGGAAGCCGAGCGCGGGAGTGTGGCCCTGGATTTGCACGACAACATTGCCCAGATGCTCTGCGCCATCCTCGCCCGCAGCCAGGCGCTGGTAAATAGGCTGACCGGCTGCGACGGGTCACCGAAGCAAGATGCGATCAAGCTCCGTGAGATGCTCGGCACGGCGGCTGAGGCAGTGGAGCGCATCTCGCGCAGTCTGCGACCCAGTATCTTGGAGCACCTGGGCCTGGCCGCCGTCCTGCACGCCATCGGCACGGAGTTCGCGGAGCGGACGGGCGTATCCGTCAAAGTGGCCTGCGCGAAATTGACCGCGCGGTTGCCCATCAACACCGAGATGGCGCTCTTCCGTATTCTTCAGCACGCCTTGACCAACGTGGATCAGCACGCCCGCGCCCATCAAGTTACCTTGAGTTTGACGCAACCGGGCGACTCAATTCAGTTGACGATCCAGGACGACGGGATCGGCTTCGCCCCGGATCTTCTCTTGGCGAAACAAGGTGGGAAAGACGGCCTCGGTCTGCTCGGGATGCGCGAGCGTGCGACCTACATAGGCGGCGATTTCAAAATCAAATCCGTTCTCCAAGAGGGCACGGAAATCGAGGTGCGCATTCCACTCGGCAACGTTGCCGAGGGTGCTGGGCTGGCGGAGTCCGCTGAAGCCACGGCTTAAATTTCTATGAGACGAATCGCCGTGCAACGTGCAGAAGGCGCCATGAGTTTCATGGGTTGCGGCGATGCCGCGCTCCGAATGCATGATGGAAAACTTTTAAATGAAAACAAAAACTAACGGCCACAGCCCGCCCCCTCCGGCCACTCGGCTTCCTAAGTGCCCCACCGGCATTCAAGGTCTCGATGAAATTACCGGCGGCGGGTTGCCGCGTGGGCGGCCCACTTTGGTGTGCGGCGGTGCGGGTTGCGGCAAAACGCTGCTCGCAGCGGAATTCCTTGTGCGTGGTGCGGCGCAGTTCGACGAGCCGGGCGTACTGATGGCCTTCGAGGAGACGGAAAAAGAGTTGAAGGCCAATGTGGCGTCGCTTGGATTTGATCTGGGTGGCCTGGTGCGGCGCAAAAAGATCGTAGTCGACTATGTTCACATCGAGCGCAGCGAATTCCAGGAGAGCGGCGAGTATGACTTGGAGGGGCTCTTCGTCCGGCTTAATCACGCGATTGATTCCATCGGAGCCAAGCGTGTGGTGTTGGACACGCTGGAAGTGCTCTTCGCCAGTCTGCCCAACGAGGCCATTCTGCGCAGCGAATTGCGCCGGCTCTTCCGTTGGCTCAAAGAGAAGGGCGTGACCGCCGTCATCACCGCCGAGCGCGGGCGCGAACAATTGACGCGTCACGGACTCGAGGAATACGTGTCCGACTGCGTCATCGTGCTCGACCATCGGGTCAGCGACCAGATTGCGACGCGGCATCTGCGCGTGGTCAAATACCGGGGGGCCATGCATGGCACCAACGAGTTTCCGTTTCTCATTGGCACCGAGGGAATCAGCGTGCTGCCCATCACGTCGCTCGCGCTAAATCACCAGGTATCGCGCGAGCGGATTGCCACCGGCATTCCCCGGCTCGACAAAATGCTGGGTGGCCGGGGATTTTTTCGCGGCAGCAGTATTCTGCTCACGGGCACGGCGGGCACCGGCAAGAC
>CAMDJH010000199.1 GCA_945900455.1 Akkermansia muciniphila | reverse complement strand
TGCGACGGCTGACTGAGCCGTTGCGATCGCCCGGGCGCTGGCCGCCAGTAAATCATCTCGAACGAATTCCCGATCGTCTGGGCGCTGAGCCGCAGGCGGAAGTATCAACTCTTCGACCTCGAGTCTTCCTCCGAGAGCGGCGGGAACTCCGGCGGCGATGACTTCGTTGGTCAGGGGATTTCGTTCGTCGCCTCGGACAAAAAACCACGTCGGGGCGTTCGTGCTGTCGTAGGCCCGTACCAATCCATCCCGGGCGACTTCCACCTGGCCGGGGATACGATCCGTGCGAACCTGGTGGGGTTCAAAAATGGCACGCAGCGAATAGTACTCCCGCTGCGAGATCGGGTCGTACATATGGTCATGGCATCTGGCGCAACCGGCCGTGATGCCCATGAATGCTTGTGCGGTGTGTTTGATGGTGTCCTCGAGCCACTGTTCGCGCGAGAGCATCTTGTAATTTCGAACGAGAAATCCCGTTGCCCGAAGCGCGTTGGGATCTTCGGGAGCTAGTTCATCCGCGGCCAACATCTCGGTTACCATGCGATCGTACGGGACATCGGCATTCAATGATTCGACGATCCAGTCGCGCCAACGCCAGATGTGCGGCTTCGAATCGCGCACCTGATTTCCGTCGGTCCACCCCGCCCAGTCGCTGTAGCGCCAGACATCCATCCAATGCCGTGCCCAGCGCTCGCCGTGCCGCGGATCCTCCAAGAGTCGGTCCACCACCTTTTCCCAGGCGGTCGGGGAATCGTCTGCGAGAAACGCCGCCTGTTCTTCCGGATCCGGATTGAGACCGATCAAATCCTGATACACCCGCCGAAGCAATACGTCGGGTGGAGCAACAGGCCGGGGCTTCAAACCGCGTTGCGCCCACTCCGCCGCCAGAAAATCATCAATGGGATTGCGACGTTCAAATCCACCGGCAGCGGGGGCCACGACGGGGACGGGTGGGCGGCGGACGGGTTCAAACGGGAGCCATCGGTATCCGGCCAGGAACTGTTCAAAAGCCGTCAGCCGTGCAGCAGCGGTAGCCAACTCCGTCGAGCTCGGAAAATCGTCCCGTTCGCCCGGATTGTGCCCTAGCAATAGCTCGGTGCGATTGTCCACGCCGTCGCCGTCGGCATCTTCCGAGGCGATCCGGTTCAAGCGGCCGTCTAAATCCAATGGTTTACCGGATTCTCGCGTCGCGTCACCCAACTGCCGCAAGCGGGCTCCGAACGGATTGTGCGGAAATTCGACGAGGTCCTTTGGATTCTTCGCCTCGCTGGGAAGGTGGCAGGTGGTGCAGCGGGCAAGTTTGCGGGCTAGGAATCGATCGAAGTGATGTTCCAGGGCGGCTTTATTGGCGGGCGTCGCCTCGGTGCGCGAGATGGGAACTGCCAGCAGGCCCACTGCCAGCAGGAAACGAAGCCAGCCGATCCAGCTCACCAAAATGGGCGTGCGGCAAATCATGGCAATGCGATCGGGACAATAGCGCAGGAATGATCCACTACCAAGGACGGAATGGACCCGCAGGCGGGTGTAGGATAAAAATCTGATTCCGTTGAAAACCAGGCGGTTTTCTTGGCATTCAATGTCGAGGAACCGATTGAGCGAGTCCGTTCTAAGTGCGGTCCGCTATCTCTCCGCGACTCCTTGCTCCCATTGCCCGTTTCCAGGTGCCGATACTCTGGCCCTGCAGATTGGCCATTCCTACACATTAAATGTCCCGACCGAGACATTTTACATGTCAATAGATCCGGCACCATGCGGTTGCCATGACTTGGATTCGCCCGTGCTCGACGGGCCAGGGTGACATTATCCCGATCGATCGGAATGTCGGTCAGCAATTCCGCAAGACATGATGCCTGAACCCGGTCTAGGTTTGTCCGCGATGCGTCCCAAGACTTCTGCTCACGACGACGTCTGATGTGCGGTATTGCTGGTATTGTCGCCGGGCCCGATGGACCGCCGCCGGATCTGGCGGTGATCGCGGCGTTAAGCCGTGCGATCGCCCACCGCGGTCCGGATGCCCGCGGACATCTAGTGGACGGTCGGGTGGCACTGTTGCACAACCGGTTGTCGGTCATCGATCTGGTTACCGGCGACCAGCCGCTGCGGGTGGGGTCGGCGGCATTGGTCGCCAACGGTGAGGTCTATAACTACCGGGAGCTCCGCCGCAGCCTGCCGGGGATCCATTTCAATTCCAACAGCGATTGCGAGCCGCCACTCCATCTTTTTCATCCCAACGTGGTTTTTGGCCCGGCGCGCCCGGCAAGATGTCAAAGTGGTGTTATCCGGCGAGGGCGGCGACGAAATCTTCGGAGGTTACCGCCGGTATCGTGCGGCCATGCGACCCCGGTGGCTGGGAGGAAAGGCGATGCGCTCGCGCGGAAATTTCGACTACGTCCCAATTTTGCGGAACCATCCTACGAATTGGCGCGACGGGCTGGAGGCGGCCGAGGTGCGGGCCACCCGCCCGGGTCGGTCGCGCCTGATGGTGGCGCAGGAGATTGATGTGGGGAACTGGCTGCCGAACGATCTCCTCCTCAAGATCGATCGAGCGCTTATGGCCCATGCGGTGGAGGGACGTACGCCGTTCCTCGATTCCGGCGTGGTGGCGGCGGCCTTCCTTCTTCCGGATGCCCTGAAGGTGAACAAAGGGCTGGGCAAATGGCTGCTGCGTCGCTGGCTTGAGAAAAATTGCCCGGCAGCCCAGCCATTCGCGCCAAAAAAGGGATTTACCGTGCCTATCGGGCAATGGATCGGCAATCAGGGTGCCCGGCTCGGTCCGCTGGTGGCCGCGCAGCCCGGAATTATCGAGATCGCGGAACCGGCAAAGGTCATCGCGCTGTTCCGAAGTTCGAACGGCCAGCGAAAGGGCCTCGCCGCCTGGATTTTGCTGTTCTATGCCCTGTGGCATCGTACTCATGTGCTCGGCCTGCCGCCAGCCGGGGATGTCTTCGAGACGCTGATATGACGATCAAAGTAATCTGTTGGATTGGACTTCTTGCAACCGTGGCACTGGGCGTGTTCGCTGGAGAGGACACCCTGCCTTCACTCATGGGCGGTCAGGCCCCCAAGAACCTTGAGGAGTTGTGGGCTGGCTATGATCCGCGCAAGGAGCCGATGGAGATTGAGGTCCTTAAGGAATGGGAAGAAGACGGCGTGGTGCTGCGCATCGTACGCTACCGCATCGGAATCTTCAAAGGGCAGAACTCCCGGATGGCCGCAGTCTATGGATTTCCCAAAGGCGGCTCGAAGCTTCCGGGACTGGTTCAAATTCACGGCGGTGGGCAGTATGCTGACCACCGGGCACCGTTGACCAACGCCAAGCGCGGTTATGCCACTCTCTCGCTTGCGTGGGCCGGAAGAATTAGCGCCCCCGACTACCGGGTAACCCCGGAGCATGTCGCTCTCTTCTGGGCTGGAAAAACCAACGACCCGGCCTACAAGCTCACGACCGACTGGGGATCGCTGGATGCCTATCATGCGCCGTGCAGAAACGAAAGGACCAGCTGGCAATCCGTGTCTCCCGAGCTGTGGACGCTGGATGCCGTGGAATCGCCCCGGAACAACAGCTGGTTTCTTTGCGCCCTTGCCGCGCGGCGCGCGTTGACGTTTTTGGAACAGCAACCCGAAGTGGATCCACACAAACTCGGTGTCTACGGACATTCCATGGGAGGCAAGATCACCGTCATGACCGCCGCGGCGGATTCCCGCGTCAAGGCCGCGGCGCCGTCCTGTGGCGGTTTCAGTGATCGCACCTCCGAAAGCCCGCTCTATCGCATGACGCTCAGCGACAATGAAAATCTCAAGCGGATCTCCTGTCCGATCCTGTTCCTCAGCCCGGCCAATGATTTTCATGGTCGCATTGATGATTTGACGAAGGCGCTGGGGGAAATCGCGAGCACGGAATGTCGCCTCTCCTGCGCCGCGCACCACAATCATCAAGACACTCCCGAATATATGGTCGCCACCCTTCTGTGGTTCGATCAGTATCTAAAACAGAAATTCACGTTTCCCCGCACGCCGGAAGCGTCGCTGGAGCTCAAGACGACCGATGGCGTTCCCACACTCACGGTCAGGCCGGATGCGACGAAACCCATTCTGTCGGTGGATATCTATTACACTCAACACGGGCAGTTGGATGGGAAGCGCGATGACATGTATAACACTATTAGCCGATTCTGGCATTACGCCCATGCGCGAGTGACCGGCAATGTCTGGACCGCGAAACTGCCGCTTTCAAGCATCGACAAGCCTCTCTGGGTCTATGCGAATGTGCGCTATCCCCTGGAGGCTCCCATCACGGGTGCGGGATATTATTATGCGCGTTACACGGCAACCCAGTTTAATCTATCATCCGCACTGTGCAGCGTGACACCGGCGCAACTCAAGGAGGCAGGTGTTACCCTCACCGCGAAGCGGTCGTTGGTAATCGAGGCATTCGGCAAGGACTGGGAGAAGGAATGGTTCACCTACGACCTGACGGCCAATTGGGCGCGGCGCACGCACAAGCTCCACGACGATCTCTGGCAGGCCCCGCCGTCGGCGAAGCTCGCGCTGGAAGTACTTTCCCAGCACCCGAACACGCTGGTGATTGGTCTCGACGCCTACGCGGCGGAGATTTCTCTGAACGGCGGATCGGAATGGCAAAGCGTCTTGCTTCTCCCCTCCAACTTCCACAATGCCGCGGGTGCCTCGCTCGCCGAGTGGAAAGGCATTAAAGAATTGCGCCTGAGCGCCAAGGAAAACCTCAAGGCAAACGAGGGCGGGCAGGAGAAGACCCTGTCCCTGGGGGCGGAGTGGCGGGGAACGAAACCGGTTTTCCGAAACCTGCGCTGGTTCGAAGTGTCGAAATGAATGCGAACCCAAAGACCCATCCGACCGCAACGATCCAGGAAAACTACGATATCCGAATTCCGCCGGTGAAGGGAAACCCGGAACCAACCAAGCGCCGCGCCTAGTAGCCCCACAATCCGATGCCAGAACCCGCGCTGACGTAACCGGTGCGTTGACGATACCACTGAAAGTCATTTTTCCCGGCCGTGTCAAAATTCCTGATCTGAGGATACTTAAAAGCCACGGGGTATTTCGATGTGCCACTCAGCCAGCGTTTGATCTCCGAATGTCCATCGGCGAACGAAAAACCACAGGCCCCATTATGATACGACGCGACGATATCCTGCCATGCAACGGTCGAATCATTGTTAATAAAAAACCCGTCATTGATGGAGTCCGGATGCTCATCGAGGATGAGCCAAGTTCCGGATGGTTTCGGCACATCACTCTGTTTCAAAAACTGCTTCTTGTCCTGAAAGCCCCAATTGACCCCGCGGGCAGTGGGGTCGGAAGGGTCCGATGTGTCAAACCGTCCAAAAAATGAATTCATCGAAAGACTGCGATTTCGGCGCGGATAACCGGCGGTGCGCTGGGCGACGCTGACGAAATTATCGGCGGGACACTTATAAACGCCGACGGTCCCACCGGTATACTTACCGAGGACACCGTTGATGACCCAGGCGTTATTGGTGACGCTCGCCTCCGCCGTCAAGCCGCCGCCCGCACCCCAGGTCATGACATTATTGACCCAGTTGTCGAACTTACCATTGGCAATGGTTTTGACCGTCTCGCTTACGCCGAAGTTATTGGCCACCCGGTCTTGGAAGTCACCGGAATAGAGAACCCAGCCCAGGGTGATTTGTTTGGTATTGCTCATGCACAGAATCCCCTGCGCCTTGGACTTCGCCTTCGAGAGCGCTGGAAGCAGCATGCCCGCCAAGATTGCAATGATCGCGATGACGACCAGCAGTTCAATGAGGGTGAAGCCCCGAGCCAATGCCGATCGGCGGACAATTCTCGTCTTAAAAAAGTTCATCCAACTCAGTCACTCATATTTCCGGGATTAATGCACGTTCGAATCGATCGATAACCCGCGACTACCGCATCAGGTGCTTCTCCAGATACCCAACCGTTTGCCGGACATTCTGGTCCACTTCCATCCGGTCTTTCACCGCCCGGCACGCATGGAGTACGGTGCCGTGGTCGCGCCCGCCAAAGGCATCTCCAATGCTGCTGAGTGACGATTCCGTCAGTTGTCGGGACAGAAACATGGCAACCTGACGGGGAAACGCGATGTTTTCGGGGCGCCGCTTGCTCGTCATATCCGCTAGGCGGATGTCATAGTGTTCGGCGACCCGTTTCTGAATGGAATCGATGGAGATGGATTGCCGCCCTTCCTGCTGCAGGATTTCGCGAAGGAGAGACTCGACTACCGCTACGGTAATGGGTTTGCCGGTGAGCGAGGAGTAGGACGCGACTCGGACAAATGCGCCCTCCAGTCGTCGGATATTGGTCCGGATGCGTTGGGCCAGGAAGTCGCGAACTTCCGTCGGAAGCTCAATGTGGAGGAGTTTCTCTTTCTGTCGCAGGATTGCCATGCGGGTCTCGACATCCGGCGCCTGGAGATCGGCCGTGAGGCCCCATTCGAACCGAGAGACTAGGCGCTGTTCAAGCCCCTGGATCTCGTTGGCGGGTCGATCGCAGGTCATCACGATCTGTTTCCGGTTCTCGTGCAGTGTGTTGAACGTGTGAAAGAACTCCTCCTGGATTCGCTCTTTTCCAGCCAGAAACTGGACATCATCAATCAGAAGCAGATCGACGAGACGGTACTTCTTGCGGAATTTTGGCAACTGGCCCGCCTGCAAGGATTCGATGAACTCGTTGGTGAATTTTTCGCAACTGAGGTAGGCGACACGCGCGGCCTTGCGTTGTGCGAGGACTTGGTGGCCGATCGCGTGCAGTAGATGAGTTTTTCCGAGTCCCACGCCGCCAAAGAGAAACAAAGGATTGTAGGTCTTGCCGGGGTTCTGAGCGACCGCGACGGTGGCACCGTGGGCGAGGTTGTTGTTGTTACCCACGACAAATGACTCAAACGTGTTGTTTGGATTGAAGAGGGCCTCGGCCTGGCGCGAGTTAAAAGCAATTTCGACCGTCCGCGGTGCCGCTTCCGAATGTTCCGGAACCTTGGAGCGCGCGGAACCTCCGGGGGCGTTCATCCCGCCGCGAAATGCAACCTCGGTAACCGCTCCTGTCACGCGACTAACCACGGTGCGAACCACATCCCGGTAATTATCCTGCATCCAGGACGCAGCAAAATCGTCCGGAGACTCGAGTTCCATCACCCCATTGGCGAGATTGACCGGTCGGAGCGGGGCAAACCACATGTTGAAAATCTCCGGTTTCAACATCCCGCGGAGCACGTCCACAGCATCGGACCAAACAGAATCGGCGGATGGATGCATGCGCAGAGCGGGGAGGGGTATCGTCAGTACTTCCATGTGTTTATTCACAGATGCTTCGTCACACAACTGTAAACATGTGGAGCGACAGTAATTTGCAGATGAGACTTGACGAGAGCCCGATGAAAGAAGGGCCCTCATTCTCCAACAAACTGAAGTGTGTGGATTTGTAATGCTTTGAATGCATGCTATTTACGAATAAATTGTGGTGTGATGTGCTTCGAGTCGGAATCCGCCACCTGTTCCGTAAATGAGGCGCGGCACGCGAGGCTTCTAGGAGAAAGAACACCTTCGGACGAGGGAAACTTTTCCGGCGTTGTTCGCAAGTTATTCACATGCTGGTAAATTCCCTATTTTTCGGGTCTTTTTGACCGTCCCAACCGTCTGGTCGCTGCCGAGACTTCGGAATCAGCCTCGGTTGTCCCATGAACGGTTTGGCTGTCGGAGCCGATCCGTCAGCCATTCTGGATTCGGTCTCCTCGGCCCTTCTTGCGCGGTCCTTCTTTTTCGCCGGTTTTGACGAAACCGGTTCCGTAAGTCAGGCTGGCCTTTCGATGAACTCCAAGAAAAGCGCTGCGCCACCTGAAACGTCAGGCAATCCCCGACGGTCCTCGACGGTGCCGTCATTTTCCGGTGAGCCGCAGCCGACGGGCTCGTTGTGGATCTTGTGGGTCGCTCGTGCGCTGTTGTTGATTGCGCTGGGGATTGCTGGCTATCTCTCCTTTCTATCATTCACCGGCGGGAACGTTGCGGGCTGTGGTGCGGATTCGGGTTGCAGCGAAGTGCTCGCGAGCCGATGGAGCAAGTGGCTCGGGATTCCTGTGAGCCTTCCAGCCGCGGTGGCGTATGCCGTGATGGTTGGTCTCACATGGGGTGGGCTCCATTCGATCAATAGCCGCTGCTCGCTTCAGGTATTGTGTCTCTTAGTCTTTGGTGCGGCGGCCTGGTTTCTCGGACTGTCCGTTTTCGTCGTCGGCAAGCTATGCCCGTACTGCCTGATAACCCATGCGTGCGGCACTGTCGGTTCGGCGCTGTTGCTGTCCTGGCTGACGACGCCCCGCGAAAAGCCGTTTGCCAGTGGGGTCGACAGATGTGCATCCGCGGATGGCGTTCCCGCTCTCGCCCGAAGTCGCTTGCCCCTCGTTGTTGCCTGCGCCGTGGCGGGACTGGTTATTCTGATCGGGGGTCAGTTCGTGTTCACGCCAAAGTCGTTTCGCGTCGCTTCGATGAATTCGAGCACTAATCCTGTGGGCCTTGCGGCAACGATCTTGAACCGGCCGATTGTGGCGGCAGGCACCGCTCAACTCGCTTCAACTGGGGATTCGGCGACGCGGCCGACTCGGGCGTCGAATATCCTGCGCTCTCCGCCCGCGCCCGTTGCCACCACCCCTGCGCCGCCGTCACCTGCATCAATTCCAGCGGCTTCGTCGAGAGCGGGTCAGCGTCTCGCGCTCCATGGCAATGCGTTCAGTTTGGATATCACGGAGCTGCCGCTGCTGGGCTCTGCTACGGCGGAGAAGGTGATGGTCTCGATGTTTGACTATACCTGTGAACATTGCCGCCGGGCGCACCCGACGATCGTGACCGCGCAGCGGTATTTCTCAAACCGGCTGGCAGTTGTCAGTTTGCCCATGCCATTGGATGCAAAATGCAACCCGTGGCTACGCCGGACCGGGGAGCATAATCAGAACGCCTGTGCCCTGGCGCGATTGGCGTTGGCCGTCTGGCGAGCGGACCGTGCGCTCTTTCCGGAATATGATGACTGGATGATGACCTCCCTGGAGGCTTTGAATCCGGTGCGGGCACACGCACGAGCGGTCGACCTCGTGGGCTTGATGGTTTTGGAACGATCCATGGGAGATCCGTGGATCGCCCAAACGCTGAAGACATCGACTTCTCTCTATCGAACGAACTGGTTGGTGGCAAACAGCAGCTCCATGCCAATGATGATGATTGGGACCAACGTGATTTCGGGATCGCTACGAAATCCGAATGAGATTTTCGAACTGCTCGACGTGGGACTGGGACTCAAGCGGACGCCGTGAAACATTGAACCTCAAGACCGCAATCGAAGGAGGGTGTTGGCGAGTGCTTTGCGTCGGGCTGGTGCTGGTTGCCGGCGAGGCCTTGGGGAGTGGCCGCAAGGAAAACGCAAAACTCCTGCGGCATCCTGGAATGGCCAATGCCTCCGCGGCGGCCCGAGTTGCGACCCACTTGTTTGCGGTGGCCAGTGACGAGGATAACCGCCTAAGAATTTATTCCTGCGAATCGAATAGCCCGCCCGCCTTGGTTCGTGAATGCGGCCCTTTCCTCGGGCTGACGGGCCATGCGCTCGAGGCGGACATTGAAGGCGGTGCCCGCGTGGGAGATCGCATCTACTGGATTGGCTCGCATTCGCGGAATCAGGACGGCCGCTGGCGGGCAAATCGGCGTCGTTTCTTTGCAACGGAAGTCGTCACGCACGCGGGTTTGATCGACCTTGTGACCGTAGGGAAGCCCTGTACCGATTTGCTGGACCAAATCTTGGCCGATCCCCGTTTTGATCCACTCGATTTGAAGACGGCCGCGGTCGATGCGCCGGAACGGGGAGGGATCAATATCGAGGCCTTGGCAGCGACCTCAACGGGCGGATTGCTTCTGGGGTTTCGCAGTCCCGTACCCGAAGGGCACGCGATCCTGATTCCGTTGCTGAACCCTGCGGACGTTGTGGCCGGGCGACCGGCCCGGTTTGCCGATGCGATCCGATTAAATTTGGAGGGCCTGGGGCTTCGCGACATGGTGTGGACAGGGTCGGAGTATTTTATCATCGCAGGAAGTCAGG
Source organism: Akkermansia muciniphila (assembly GCA_945900455.1). Taxonomy (GTDB): domain Bacteria; phylum Verrucomicrobiota; class Verrucomicrobiia; order Limisphaerales; family UBA9464; genus SIBK01. Next base: position 2,019 of record CAMDJH010000199.1, on the reverse strand, counting down.
GCAGAGGGGGGATGACCCGCCTCTATCGATGGAAAGGGCCCCAACATCGGCCCAGAATGCAGGACTGGCGTTCGCCGCATCACTTCAACGCAGAGGCGCTCGCCGTGTTTGGGACTCCGGAACATCCCCGATTGTTGGTACTGAGCGACGACGGGCGCGCGACACGGTCCGCGGCTGAATCTGGTTTTCGGAGCCTTTGGGTGGAGCCTTAGATCTGGCGATCAGTGAATCCAGAACCAAGGATGGGATTTAGTTTGCGAGATGCCGGCCCGCTTTTCGTGTGTTTGCACCCACGTCGAATCTCCCACGTCGGGTTAACGTCGAATCGCACTCGGATTGCCGGCCGCAGCGCGGTCCGCGCGGAGGCTAAGAAGTGCCGCCATTGCGGCTTCACTTTCAGCGAGTTTCTTACTTCGGCCGATGCCCCGCGCCAGTTCGACGCCGTGGTGCAATACCGCGGATTCGAACGACCGATTGTGATCGGGCCCGCTGGCGGAAATGAGTTCGTAGCACGGCGCGTCCGGCGAGGTTGCCTGCAGCATCTCCTGCAATTCGCCCTTGGGATTTTCCAGGTTGGGGAGGACACCCAGTTCACCCCAGGCATCCGTGAAAAGTTTTTCGATCAATTCACGGGCGGATTCATAGCCCCCGTCGAGAAACACCGCCCCAATGACCGCTTCGAAACCGTCCGCCAGGGCTGAATTCCGGGTTCGGCCGCCACTGGTCTCCTCGCCCCGACTGAGGATGAGGTATTCACCGAGCATCAATCGCCGCCCTTGACCCGCCAACGTTGTCCGATTCACCAATTGGGCCCTCGCTTTGGTCAGCGGTCCTTCGCCGTAGTCCGGAAATTTACGGTAAAGTTGATTGGTGAGAGCCAGTTGCAGGACAGCGTCACCCAGGAACTCCAGTCGCTGATTGTGGGCGGTCCCGGGGCCGACCTCGTGGGCTAGGGAAGGATGGGTCAGGGCGAGTTGCAGCAGTGCGGTATCGTGAAACCGATAGCCGAGCGTTGTTTGCAGCGTGTCAAGTGAGGGCATGGCGAAAGTTTGTAGCCAATTGCCGATTTCCAACCGCCATCCGGCTATACAGAGCGCATTATCGCGGTGCTGCTGGCCGTTGGAGACTGGAAATTGAGAATTGGAAAATTGGGAATAATGGAGTGCGAAAACGTAGGATCGGCGGTGAATATCAGTCGGAAGTTGTCCGAATCAAAGTGGGTGGATTCGTTTCGGTTGACGAAGCGATGGAGGTGTCTGCCGGCACCGTAACCTCCGCCGGGGCGATCTCGCCGTCCGGACCATGTTCCAGCAGGGACGAAACATCGCGCTGCACCGCTTCCAGTTGGTCTAGCTGGAGATTTGGGTCCGCGATGCTGAACAGGTCGCCGGTCTTGGGTTGTTCATACAGGAAAATTCTCCGCCCGTTCTCGTAGAGTTGCGCTTTGACTCGCAGGATTCGCTTCCGCTCCAGCATCACTGCCAGAATGTAACACGCCGCCGCATGCCGATCCTCTCGCGGTTCCATCAGCTTACGCAGAAGGGTTTCCGCCGTTTCCTTTTGAATCGCGTCCGGGGGCGTGGCCGGGGGGGACTCATACGTACCCATCCAATGGGAGAGAAATACCGGCGCATCGGCCTCGGTTGTCCGGGCCTTCCAGCAGGCGGGGCACAAGTCCTGCCGTTCAAATCCGGCACGCTCTTCGAGCAACACGGTGTGGTAGGATTGCCCGTCGGTGAATGCCGTTGCACACACCTTGCAGGCGTGGGCGCGGGACTGAATGTTCCATTCGATCATTTCGGAGGGCCGCAACCCGGGCGGCGCGTCGTTGAGTATTTGCGACCGGCGCCTGAGTGCAACGGGATTCGATTCCTGTTTCGATCGGTCGCCCCGCGCTTTACCGTTGCACCGCATCGCCGTCGGTGCATTCGCAGCGCCACTTTTCCATCGCTCCACTTGCTTCGGACCGGGAGTCCTCGGCACCCTACCGGCATGGCGAATTCATTCGGCCAGCTTTTT
>CAMDJH010000198.1 GCA_945900455.1 Akkermansia muciniphila | reverse complement strand
CGAGCCGGCTCTGCTTTGCTTCGCGGCTTCGCGTGCGAATCCTACCGCGTGGCTCCGGTCGGGAAGAGCCCGAACAAGGCATCGACCCGTTGGCAGGAGGAACGGGGGTGATGCTGGAACTCGTGAAGATTTTTGTCATCCACCCTTTCACGCGCTTTTCACCGGTAAATCCTTGACCCTCCGGGATGCGGGAACCAGTCTGAACGACGTGCTTGTTGGGCACAATTCATGCTAGCGCAGCTTAAGGGTCTATTTTCTAACGATATCGGTATCGACCTTGGAACCGCCAATTCATTGGTTTATGTGCGGGACCAGGGGATCGTGCTGCGGGAGCCTTCTGTCGTCGCCATTCAGGCCGGGACGACCAATGTTCTAGCCGTGGGTGAGGAAGCCAAGCGCATGCTTGGCCGCACCCCGGGCAATATCGTCGCCATCCGCCCAATGAAGGATGGCGTCATCGCTGATTTCGAGATTACAGAGGCGATGTTGCGGCATTTCATCAAGAAGGTTCATCACCGCAAGCTGATTACTCCCCGAGTCGTCGTGGCTGTCCCGTCGGGAATCACCGAAGTCGAGAAGCGAGCGGTGAAAGATTCTGCCACCCATGCGGGCGCCCGCGAAGTCTACCTCATCGAACAACCCATGGCGTCGGCCATCGGTGTCGGCCTCCCGGTGCACGAACCGGCCGGTAACATGATTCTGGACATCGGCGGAGGCACCTGCGAGATCGCCATCATATCACTCGCCGGCATCGTGTTCAGCCGGAGTGTGCGGGTCGGCGGTGATGAATTTGACGAGAACATCGTTGCGCACATGAAGCGTGCCCACAATTTAATGATCGGCGAACGCACCGCCGAAGAGATCAAGATTCGCATTGGCTCCGCCTATCCGCTGGAGCAGGAGTTAACGATGGAGGTGAAGGGTCGCGACCTTTCGGCCGGACTACCCCGAACCATCAGCATTCGCTCCGAGGAAATCCGAGAAGCCCTGAAGGAACCACTGTCCAGCATACTTGAATCGGTCCGTATCACTCTCGAACGCTGCCCGCCTGAACTCTCGGCCGATCTTGTCGACCGGGGAATTGTCATGGCCGGCGGCGGTGCCCTGCTTCGCGGAATCGACCGACTGGTGTCGGGCGAAACCGGTCTCCCAGTGCATATTGCAGACGATCCGCTCAGCGCGGTGTGTGAAGGTACCGGCCGGGTGTTGCAGGAATTGGCATTCCTGAAGCGGGTGGCTTCCTCCTCCACTGCCTGATCTCTTCGAGCGGCGTTCGCGCGGGCGTTTTTTCGTCCGACAAAGCGAATGTCACTAAAGCGAATCCATTTTCTGGCGTTGAGCATCGTCCTGATGCTGACGCTGTTGTTGTTGAACCTGCCCGTCGCGGCTAGCACGCGGCTGAAGCTGGGGTTTGGCGGCATCTTTCTTCCCCTGTTTGGCCTCGGAGCAGCCGCTCAATCCTTCGTCGACCGCGTAGCCTGGAGTGCCGTCCCCCGTCGCTCGCTGATTAGCGAGATCGAGCGATTGCAGAAGGAGAATGCGCAACTGCAGTTCGAGGTCGTGCAAGGGAACGTTGTCCGGCAGGAACGGGATCGCCTCGCCCAGGATCTGGCCTGGGTCAACAAAGCTCCCTGGAAACTCAAGCCGGCGCGTGTGATCGGGCGCGAACCCACCACGTGGTGGCGAACCGTCCAAATTGACTATGGGGCCCGCGACGGAGCCCGGATCAACCAGCCGGTTCTCACCCCGGGCGGAATCGTCGGGCGTATTAACGAAGTCAGCTATGATCGTTCGCAGGTCGCCCTCGTCGGGGACGCCGACTGCGGTCTGGCGGTTATCGTCGCCGAAACGCGGGACAACGGGATCATCAAGGGGCCTCAGGCGTCGGCTGAGTATGGCTTGATGGAAATGTCCCTGCTGCAGAACAGTCCTCAGTTGATGGCGGGCCATTCCGTGCTCACCAGCGGTCTCGGCGGTGTTTTTCCAAAGGGTATTCCGGTCGGTCGCGTCGCCGACACCCGCCCGATGGAAGCGGGCCTTTTCACCACCGCCCGAGTTCAACTGGGGGCAAATCTTAACCGACTCGAGGAGGTATGGATCCTATTATGAGCTGGGTGCCACTCATCAGTCTGTTCGTCGCTGCCTGGCTGGCGACGTATGCCCAGACCCAATTTCCGATGATACGTCTCACCTTTGGGATTCCCTTCAGCATCCTGCCCGCTCTGGCTGCCTACGCGGCGATGAATCATTCCATCGTTTTCACCACGGTGTTCACCGTCCTGACCGCACTCGGCCTGGATTCCCTTTCTCCGAACCGCTTTGGGGTGTCGGTACTGCCTTTCTTCCTGTTCGGTTTTTTAGCAAACATCCGCCGTCACGTTCTACTAAAGGATCAGCGCCATACCCAATTCTGGCTGGGCTTTTCCGGCGGAGTGCTTCTTCCGCTCAGCACCCTCGCCTTGCTCTTCCTTGGACAACGGGAGCCGATTTCCAGCCTAGCCACGCTCCAGCAATTGGTCTTGCTCGGACTTCTCAACGGCATTGCCTGCCCGATTTCCTTCTGGTTCTTTGATCATATCCACCAAGCTTTCGACTACCAGCCTCTCGCCGTTCCCAGCTTCCGCCCGGACCGGCAAATCAAGCGAGGTCGCACATGATCCCCGCCACCTGAGCTCTCCCGGCCTCACCCTCCGTCATGATATTCTTTGACCAACTCAACAAAGTGGACCGCGCCCTGCGTGTGCTCGCCTGGGGTGTGCTGGGAGGGATGCTCGTGTTAGCCTTTGGTTTATGGCGGGTGCAGGTGCTGTCCCGAGCCCGTTATCAGGAAAGCGTCCGCAATCAAAGTTTTCGCACGGTCCGCGTGCCCGCGATGCGTGGACGAATTCTCGATCGCGTCGGCCGCGCCCTGGCCGACAACCAGCCGCGCTACCGCCTGGAGGTGTATCTCGACGAGTTGCGTCCGCAATTCGAAGCCGAGTATCAGAAGCAGCGCCGCAGCATGCTGAGTCTTCGTAGCCAGAATCCGCAAAACCGTCCCGGCCTGCTTACCCGGATCGTCGCCCGATTCCGCCATCAGCGTGTGCTGGCTCTGATTGCTCCCAAGGAGATCGATCAGTTGAAACGTACGGCTCGATTCCTTGTCACAAGCAATGTCGTGGCGCAGGTCAGCGACCGCTTAGGTGTGCAGCTCGCCCTAAACGAGCCGTGGCTCTATAAGCATTGGAGCGAAAAACGGGCGTTGCCGATGACCATTCTCGATCATCTCACACCGACTCAGATCGCCTTGATCACGGAGCAGGGCTGGTCGATTCCTGGCGTCGAACTCGAATTGCAACCCCTGCGGCGCTACCCTCACGGCACGCTCGCCGCGCACGTCCTCGGGCACCTGCGCCGCGATGAGGACTATGACGAAGAGGGAGGACACTTCGATTATCGGCTGCAGGATTTTGCCGGCGCAGTGGGTTTGGAGAGAGCTTTTGACTCGGATTTGCGCGGCAACCCCGGAGCGAAGGCAATCCTTGTGAATAGTGCCGGCTACCGCCACCGGCAGGCCGAAAAGGTTTTGGCGGATGCTCAGCCAGGGAAGACACTCGTCACCACGCTCGACCTTGAATTGCAACAGGTGGCCGAACGGGCCTTGAACTCCGTCGGAGCGGAAACGCGCGGAGCGGTCGTTGTCATGGATCTCCGCAATGGGGATGTGTTGGCCATTGGCTCGACCCCTTCTTTCGAGCCGGCGCAATTCCTGGATGGCATCAGCCAGGAGGAATTCGCCCGATTATATGATGAACGCTTGCGCCCGGCATTGAACCGCGCGACGAGCGGTGGCTATGCGCCGGGTTCGATTTTCAAAATTATCACCTCACTGGCCGTGCTCGACAGCGGGATGGCGTTTGATAGCCGGTATCAGGTTCCAGCGGATCCGGAACGCCCCGGTCGGGGCCACTATCAACTCGGGCGACGCTCGATCGGCGACACTGCGCCGCCGGGTGAATACGACTTCCCCCGCGCGTTCATCAAGTCGAGCAACACTTATTTCATCGATCATGCGCTCAGAGTCGGCCTCCAACGAGTACTGGACACCGGACACCGTTTTCACCTGGGCGAGAAGACCGGGCTAAAAACCGGCGAGGAATCGACTGGATCCTTCCCCAACTACGACGAAATTAAGAATCAATGGACATCGGGCAATCTGGCCAATGTCAGCATCGGGCAGGAAATCACGGTGACACCGTTGCAGATGGCGGTACTCGTGAGTGCGGTGGCGAACGGCGGCACCGTTTTCTGGCCGCGGATCGTGGACCGCATCGAGCCCTCATCGGCCTCTTCTTTCGAGCCTCCGTTGACCGTGAAACCTGGCCAGATCCGCAACGAAGTCGGGATCGCCGCCCGTCATTTTGAAAGGGTCCGCGATGCCATGCGGGAGGATGTGGCCAGTCGGGAAGGCAGTGGGCACGAAGCACTCGTCGAAGGGTTTTCAGTCTGTGGAAAAACGGGCACTGCCGAAGTGAAACAAGGGAATCGACTGACCGACAAGATCACTTGGTTCGCTAGCTTTGCGCCGTTCGAAAGCCCCCGTTACACGGTGATCGTCATGGTCGAAGGCGGCGGCAGCGGCGGAAAAACCTGTGCTCCGGTGGCTCGTCGTATCTACCAATTCATTCACAATCGAGAGCGGGGCGGAGGACGAGGCGAAGTGGCGTGGAACGGAGGGCCCCCGTGACTCGATCGACCCCTCATTTCCAGACCGGTTCCCCGATGTTCGATCCCGCGTTGAACCAGCGGGAATCCGTCGTGGAATGGCCGCTGTGGGTGGCCGTCTTCGGCCTGATGCTCATCGGAGCTGCCTTCATCTTCAGCGCGACCGGCAACCAGGAATTGGCACGCCATGTGGCCTGGTATGACGTTGCCGCTGTCCGCCAGCTGCTGGCCGGCGTTCTCGGACTCGGCGTCGTGGCGGCGATGAGCTTGATTGACTACCGACGTCTGGCCCGATGGGCGTTGGTCGGATACTGGATTGCCATGTTGCTGCTGGCCGGCGTTTTTCTCGTCGGAGTCGAACGTCTCGGCGCGCGCCGCTGGATTGATTTTGGCCCGATTCAGTTCCAGCCCAGTGAGTTTGCCAAACTGGCATTCCTGTTTGCCCTCGCCAGCTTTCTCTCACGCCCCGCCGATGAATTGCGTTCTCCCGGGGTTTTCGGTAGCGCCCTCGGTATGGCGCTCCTGCCATTCGTGCTGATCCTGAAACAGCCCGACTTGGGTTCGGCCCTGGTCTTCATGCCCATGGCGATTGTGATGATGTTTGTGGCGGGAGTGCCAAACGCAATGTTGGTCCGGTTCCTTGCGGGGGCGGGCCTCCTCGTGGCCTTGGTACTAGTCGACGTCCTCTTCGCCCCTCAGGGGTGGCGGTTCGTCAAACTGGAGGACTATCAACGAAGACGTCTTCTGGTCTATTTTAACCTGGATAGCACCCCAAAAAATGCCACTCCGGAGCAGATACGCGCCTCCCGCGCCCAGCAGGCCAAGGATCGCTATAACGTCGATCAGGCGATGATCTCCGTCGGCAGCGGTGGCATTTCCGGCAAAGGCTGGCGGCAGGGCACCCAAAGCGCCCTCGGCTATCTGCCTCGGGCCGTGGCCCATAACGATTTTATATTTTCTGTCATCGCTGAAGAAAAAGGTTTTCTCGGCAGCCTGACCGTGCTCGGGCTTTACACGGTGGTGCTCTTTTTCGGCATCAAGATCGCCAGCCAGGCTCGCGACCGTCTCGGCCGGATCCTCGCCGCCGGCGTCGTCACTCTTCTCTTTACCCACGTGTTCGTAAATATCGGCATGAACATTCGACTGATGCCCGTAACCGGCATTCCACTGCCGCTGCTCAGTGCAGGCGGAACTTCGGTGCTCTGCTCGTTAATCGCCATCGGCATCCTCCAGAATATCCACCTCTATCGCAGAAACTACTGACCCAGCAACATGAGCTCTCAACGATTCAGTCGCCGCCAGGGCGCCATGCGGTTCAAACCCAAGGGCGGCTTAGGAACCGCCACCACCAAGCCCACCAACGAGGCTGCTTCCGCACGCAAGGACGCCCTCAGCGAAGCCACCGGCGAAGAACAGTTCTTCGATATTCGCCGCCACGAAACGGAAATTCGCCGATCGGAAAATCGCGCCTTCGGCCTGCCGGAAGATAACATCGATCAAACACCCGATCCCGTCGCCGCCGACGGAAAGGATCGCCGCTACCGCGAGCCGGACCTTTCGGTCCCGGCCGAGGTGCATGAAGACGATGTCCACGAGGCACCCAAACCTCCCGCCGCTCCCAAATCCCTGTTCGGCAAGGCGCGGGCCGCCGTCCAAAAAGTCGTTCGTAAAGTTCGCGCTTTCATCAAGCCCGAGCCCAAGACGATCAAGGAAGTGGTGATCAACGCTGAACCGCTCGAAACCCGCGTCGCGGTCCTCGAAGACAGCAAGCTGGAAGACTTTACCGTCGAGCGCACCAACGCCGAACGCCTCGTCGGTAGCATCTACAAAGGCAAGGTTCGCAATCTCGAAGACGGCCTCAAAGCAGCCTTCGTGGACATCGGCTTCGAAAAAAACGCCTTCTTGCACTATTGGGACATCATCCCCAACAGCTTCGATTCCAGTGTCGAAATCGTGGAACGTTCCGAGACGGAACGGAAACGGCGCCGGGAAAAACCAAAGATTACTCAGAAGGATGTTCCTCGTCTCTACCCCCCGCAGAGCGAAATTGTCGTCCAGGTCACCAAGGGCCCCATCGGCACCAAGGGCCCCCGTGTCACGACAAACCTATCTCTGCCCGGTCGCTATCTCGTCCTGCTGCCCAACTCCGATCAAAGCGGTATATCCCGCAAGATCGAGAATCACGAAGAACGGCAGCGGTTGAAGAAAATCGTCCGGGAACTCGCGATTCCCGAAAATATGGGCGTCATCGTTCGGACCGCTGGCGAAACCAAACGGCGCGCCTATTTCGTTCGCGACCTGGCCTTGCTGTTGGACGAATGGAACCAGATTCAACGACGCATCAATGAACCGGGCTCGGCCCGCTGCGTGTTCCAAGAACCGGATCTCATCGACCGTACCATCCGCGATTTTCTCACCGATGACGTCAGCCGAATCGTCGTTGACGATCCCCGAAAGTACGAACACATCCGCACCAGCATTGGAAAGATCAGTCCGCGTTCGGCCAAGAAGGTTCACTTCTATAACGAGGCGCAGCCATTGTTTGACCGGTTCAACATTTCCAAACAACTCGACAACGCATTCAGCCGCCAGGTCCCCCTGAAATCAGGCGGCTATCTGATCATGGACGAAACCGAGGCGCTCGTGGCGATTGATGTCAACACCGGCCGGCACAAGCAGGCGGGTATTAAGGATCATGATTCCACAATCCTCCGCGTGAACCTGGAGGCAGCCGATGAAATCTGCCGGCAACTGCGCCTCCGCAATATGGGCGGAATCATCGTGCTCGATTTCATTGACATGAAGTCGCGCAAGGATCAGCAGGCGGTCTACCAACGGATGAAGGATCACCTCAAGCGGGACAAGGCCCGAACGCACGTACTGCCGCTCTCGCAACTCGGTCTGATGGAGATGACCCGGCAGCGCCACACGGAAAGCGTCCGGTCGGCGCTCTATGATGATTGCCCGCACTGCCGAGGACGAGGTGTGGTCAAGAGTGCGGAATCCTTGAGCGTCGAGATTCAGCGCAAACTAACCCAGATTATGAAGGCGAGGCCGAGAGATGAGAGTGATTTCCAGCTGCGGATTGCCTGCAACCCATTAGTCTTGGAGCGCCTCCGCACCACGGATGAGCGGTTGCTGATCGAACTCGAAAAGAAATTCTTCGCGAAGTTAAGTTTCCGGCCCGAGGTGACGTATCACAACGAGCACTGGAGGATATACAACGCAATGACTAACGAAGAGATTGCCAAATCGGCCACCTGATTAAAGCACTCGCTGAGTACCGCGGCGCGCCCACCGCGGTGCATTCAGAAGTAGTCGGGACGACAACAGAAGCAAACGAAGGCAGACATGGCCAGGAACGATTTTCGTTCTCTTCGTTTACCTCTGCTCAAAGAGTTTCCATTTCTTCCGCGAGCTTTAAGCGGGGCAGGCGGAACATGACGCGCCGCACCGACTTGCTTTGGCTAAAATCACAATTTATGCTGTGAGCGTCGTGGAAGAACCCCTCATCAATGTCGAGGAAAAGATTGACCGCTTCGTCGGGCGTCGGACCAAGACGCCGGATGCGCTTTCCGTGGCTGGCAGCACGAAGGCAGATTCCATCGCCTGGCGCAAAGCGGTTGGCGGCGTGCGGATTCCGCGTGGCATCCATCGTTTCAAAACCCACGCGGAAGCGGATCAATGGTTATGGCGGATGATTGCCCGGCCAACGAACTAGAACCGCGGGAGCCGACGCTGGAAGATTTGCGGGATTTGTGCCGTGAACTGAACCAACGAGCCGCGAAGTATGTTGTCATTGGCGGCTTTGCCATGCGCGCTGCCAACTACATCCGCGGAACGATGGACGTGGATCTGATTGTGGCGACCGACGCGGAAAATGAGGCCAAAGTTTATGCCGCCCTTGCGACTCTTCCCGACAACGCCGTGCGCGAGTTGAGACCCGGCGAGCTGCAACAGCACACCGTTATCCGCGTCGGGGACGAAATCGTTGTTGATTTGATGGGGTCAGCGGGGGGCATTGACTACGCCGAGGCCGCCAAGGATGTAGTCGTCCGCGAAATGGACGGAGTGGTGATTCCGTTCGCATCGCCACGGTTGCTCTGGCGGATGAAAGTGGTCACCCATCGGGAAAAGGATGCGGGGGATCTTGTCTTTCTGCGCCAGTGGTTTGCCGCACGGGGCGAAGAACCGCCAAAAATTTGACGGTCGGGAGAAATGTTTTGACGTGGGTTCGCAACTTCATAGAGTCGCGCGAATTCAACCGAATGCGTCAACAATTCTCTCCCAACTGTGCGGTATAAAGAGTTCCCGGAATTCTCCCGGCCCGACGAGTGTTCATCAATCAGTATATTGCTACATTCGCCCCCGCCTTCTTCCATGTCTCACCCGCTCAAATCCGTGCACCCCGTGGCCCCCGCCACGCACATCACGGTCAGTGTTCCCACGCCGCTGCGGAATTGCTGCGCCGGCGCGTCGGAAATTTCCCTCGAAACGGCGAACCTCCGTGAAATGCTTGAAAAACTTGAGCGGCGCTATCCGACACTCCATCGAAGTATCTGCGACGAGACCGGAGCGGTGCGCCGGCACATCAATTTGTTCGTGAACACCCAACACATGCGCGACCGAGACGGGCTCGATACCCCGCTCGCTGCGGGCGACCTTGTGACCATCATGACCGCAGTCTCGGGAGGTTAGAAGGAAGTAACATTATGAGCGACCGAATCGTCTTATGCATCGGAACCAAGAAAGGCCTTTTCGTGGCCGAGGCGTCGAAGACCCGGCGTGGCTTCACCCTGCGCGGCCCATTCAACAAGGGCGTCGGAGTCTATTCGGCGCTGATCGACACCCGCGGCACGCCCCGACTCTATGCGTCCAGCTGCAACCCCTTCTTCGGCATGAAGGTCCTGCACTCGACCGACCTCGGGAAAACCTTCAAGGAGACGAAGTCGGCACCTGCTTTCCCCAAGGACGACGGCCGTGCGCTCGCGAACATCTGGTCGCTCGAGCCGGGCAAGGACCGGAAGGAGCTTTTGTGCGGCGTCGAGCCGGCCTCTTTGTTCAAGAGCCGCGACGGTGGCGATTCCTGGGAGTTGGTTCCGGGCATCAGCAACCATGAGCATGCGCGCAAATGGCAGCCGGGCAATGGCGGGCTTTGCATGCACACCATCTTGCGGGACGGGAATCGCGTGCATCTAGGCATCTCAACGGGCGGCCACTACCTGAGCGAAGATGGTGGCGAGACCTTTGCGGCTGCTAACAAGGGCGTGGGCGCCGGGTTCACGCCCGATCCATTTCCTGAGTTCGGTCAATGTGTCCACAAGATCGCGGGGCACAAGGATGCGCCCGGACGGCTCTATATGCAGAACCACGGTGGCTGGGCCGAATGGGACGGGCCGGGAGGTCGGCGACCGGACATCGGCGTGCTTCGCAGCGACGACCACGGCCACACCTGGCGCTCAATCGCCAAGGGACTCCCGTCCGATTTCGGTTTCCCCCTCGTCGTGCATCCACACAACCCCGACACTCTCTATGTGGTGCCACTCGATCCCATGACACGAACCTGTCCCGGGGGGGTGCCGGCCGTCTGGCGCAGTGAAAGCGGCGGCAATTCATGGAAGAAGCTCACCCGAGGGTTGCCCAAGAAAGACAGCTACTTCACCGTCTTGCGCGATGCGATGGACATCGACACTTTTTCTTCATCGGCCCTCTATTTCGGGACGACCACGGGCCAACTTTGGATGGGTCGTGACGGCGGAGAGAAATGGGAATGCTTATTTGACGCGCTCCCGCCGATCCATTGTGTGAAGGCAGCGGTCGTGTGACGATCGAATAAAGCGTCGCCTTGTCACGATTGAAGACGCGGTGATGATTCTGGAAGGTACTTACTATCTCTCGGAACCGCTGCTCCTGATGCCCGACGATACCGGCGACGAGAAGCACCCCGTGACTGGGTGAGCGGTGGACCCAGAACCCCTTTTTCTCCATTCCAAAAACCGCTGTCCCGTTCCGCCCCGGTATTTACTCACCCGCCTCCGAACTGCTACAGTCTTCCCGATGTACACGCGCAAGGCATGGATAGGTCTCGCCGCCATTCTTCTTTTTGCCGGCTGCCAGACAGCCTACTACGCCACGATGGCAAAGTTTGGCTATGAGAAACGCGACCTCCTGAAACGGGCTGTTCAAATCGCCCGCGACGAACAGAAGGAGGCGGGCAATGAGTTCAAGGATGCCATGACTCGTCTCAAAGAACTCTATGCCTTCAACGGCGGGAATCTCGATCGACAATACACCCGGCTCAAATCGGATTTTGACACCTGCGACGGGCAAGCGCAAACCGTCCGAAAACGGGTCGCCGATATGGACAAAGTCGCCAACGATCTCTTTGCGGAGTGGAATCAAGAAATCAGCACCATGTCCAATGGGTCACTGGCCAGCGATAGTCGAACAAAGCTCGCCGAAACGAAGTCACGCTATGCGACCGTTTCCTCTTCCCTTCATTCTTCGGAGGCAACGATGGAGCCCGTCCTCCGCCAATTCCGCGATCACGTCCTGTATCTGAAGCACAACCTCAATGCCGCCGCGATCGGCTCTCTCAAAGGCGAAGCCACGACGATTCAGAATGACATTGGGCGCCTCCTGGATCAGATGACTCGTTCCATTTCGGAGGCCGACGCTTTCATCAAAACCCTGAAATAGGGCTCTTCGCGGAGCCCTCTAAGAAAAGCGCCGAGCGGGCAGTCCTGAGGCGGAAGTGGCATCGTTCCTAGGTAGGGAAAACTTCCAAACACTGGCCGCGCGTTGTGTCCCCGAACGGTTAGGGGCGTGCTACCGCGCCTCCGGCCGACCAGCAGGTCGTCGACCCGACCTGGTTCATGCAAGACCCCCTCCACTCATTACGGCGACGGGAGAGCAGGGTCCCGTTGATGGTAGTCCGCCCGGCGGGACCGTTGGTTCCGAACGAACCGCGAATGGGGTCAGTTAATGATTCCCCATCAAACATACGGCATGCACTTGCCAGCTCGTTTTGATGCAAACTTCTCCGAGCGTTTCTAGAAACCGCTCGCGATCCGAATCTGCCTTGAAAATCTCCTCACACCGATCCCCGCGACTCATGACGTGATAAATCGCGCCGGGATATTCCACTCGTAATTTGCGGGCCATGTCCCGCAGCGTGATGATGTAATGAAAAGTTGTTAATACCAAGAACTGACCCCTTTTCCGGACCGCTTTGGCATCGGCTGGATGGTTACGGTCGCACCTTGACCGCTCAACGGTCAGCGGCAAGGGCGATTTAATTTGTCGCTCGCCGCCAGGGGGTTCTCCGGCTTTGCTCCTGGCGGTGAATGAAGCAGTTGATCGCCGGAATTCGGCGACTGAGGACGAAACCCGGGCGGTGGCGCCATTATTGATAGCAGGACACCGCCTGAAATAGCT